>DAIUEZ010000035.1:0-18052 GCA_036844865.1 Nitrososphaera sp.
ATTAAGAATATCCTCCGAGTATCTCACCACTACTTCTGCTCATATCAAGGCAAACGCTGAGTACAAGAAGTACTATGGCAATGCCGATCCTATGATAATTACCCCCTGGATGAGGCTAGGTGAAAACAAAAAGGTCGAGATCTTTCTCTCATTTGGCGCTACAGAGGCCAAGCCACCAGAGGATGTAGACGCAATTTTCGATATCACTGAGACTGGCACCACACTTGCCCAGAACAAACTCAAAATAATAGATACTGTAGCCGAATCTACAGCAGTGCTGATGGCAAATAGAAAGTCTCTCAAGGATCCGGCCAAGCGAGAAAAAATAGCCGACATGATCGCACTCCTAAGGGGTGTCGTAGAGGGGCGGAAAAAGCTACACATATTTGTTAATGTCAAAAAGGAAAAGTTGGAAAGACTGTTAAAGGAATTGCCTGCACTTAAAAGACCCACCGTCAGCCCGCTTTCTGAGGAAGGCTGGTACGGCGTCAACACCGTCATTGATAAGAATGAATTTATCATGATAGTGCCAAAGCTGAGAAAGCTGGCGCAGGGCTTGGTTGTATTAGAGCCAAGGCAAATACTGCCACTTGACGAAATAAACTTGGACGGATATTCCTGATGAATATAATCTACGTTACCGACCCAGCTAGTGAAGCTGCACAGCTTCGCAAGGCAACCGCAATCCAAGACTCGTTCTTGGATTACGCAAAGGCAATAATGAGAGATGTTGCAGAGCACGGCGACCATGCAGTTCTTAATTACACGTCAAAATTTGACGGCGTACGGCTTGATTCGCTGCGAGTTAGCGAACAAGAGATGAAGCAAGCATATGCGCAGGTCACAAAGGATGAGATTATGGCAGTCAAATCGATGAAACAGAGGCTTGTCAAGAGTGAGCTGGCAATCCTTAAGCGGCTAAAAGGAATGGTGGTCTTATCACCTGACGGTGTTAGGATAGATCGTATGGTCAAGCCGATTACAAGCGTTGGATGCTATATTCCAGGCGGCAGTGCACGATATCCAAGCACAGTCGTCATGTGTGCAGTACCTGCCAAGGTCGCTAGCGTGAAAAGGATCGTGGTACTATCTCCTCCAAGAAGGGACGGCACCATTGACCCATTAACATTGGTAGCCGCAGACATTTGTGGAGTCGACGAATTTTACAAGATAGGTGGCGCGCAGGGGATAGCTGCCATTGCCTATGGTACACAATCAATTAGGCCAGTCAATAAGATAGTGGGTCCTGGCGGGATATTTGTTACTGCTGCAAAGTTAGTCGCTTCTGCCAGAGTGTCAACAGATATGGTAGCCGGCCCGACTGAGCTGCTGATATATGCTGATGAAACTGCTGAACCGCATCTTGTTGCCGTAGATCTGATCTCACAGGCTGAGCACAGCACTGACACTGTCTGCGGCCTTGTTACTACATCTGACAAGCTAGCGTCAGAAGTGCAGAAGCAAGTAGAGTCTATAGTTAGAAAAATTACACGGTCAGATATTGTAAAAAAGAGCCTAGAAAACAATGGCTTTATAGTCATTTGTAGGAATGAAAGCTCCTGTATTGAATTTGTAAATGGGTTTGCGCCAGAACATTTGGAAATAATGTGTAAATATGCCGACGCTATTGCCAAGAAGATTGATTCAGCTGGACTTGTGCTGATTGGGCAGTATGCGCCATCATCTGCAAGCGACTATAGCCTCGGTTCAAATCACGTCCTTCCTACCCTTGGATTTGGCAAGTCACGTGGATCACTGTCAGTGCTTGACTTTGTCAAAATAGTAAACAAGGTGAAAGTAAACAAGTCAGGATTGGCAAAGGTGGATAGGTCCATTAAGGAAATTACATCTGCAGAGGGACTCTTGAATCACTATGAAGCAGTGAAGGCGAGGATGAGTGAGGAAAAAGAATAGCTGGCTCAACAAAAATATCAAGCGAATAGCTTGGCTAGACCACTATACAAAACCTGAAAAAGTAGAAGGTGCAATTAAGCTAGATTCAAATGAAAATTTCGCACTCGATAAGGATTTTGTCGCAGGCGCAGCAGCTGAAGCTGCAAAGCAAGTAGATCTCAGAGAATACCCTCTTGGCCAGATGGATGAGCTCTATGCTCGGCTTGCCAAGTATGCCGGCGTCAGCGTAGAATGTGTAGCTCTTGGCAGCGGGTCTGACCAGATAATGGAGCTGTTACTGTCAACGCTTGGAGGTAGAAATGCTACAGTGTTTTCTCCTACATTTTCATATTTTATTAACCGGTGCAAGCTTCATGGTATAAAGGTATATCAAGTTCCCCTGGAGCCTGACTTTACGCTTGACAAAAAGGCGTTTGTAAACGCTGCAAAGAGGTCAGACCTTATTTACATCTGTTCCCCAAACAATCCTACCGGCAATCAACTTGATAGACGGGAAATGATCGAAGTAGTCGATTCGCTTGAGGACAGACTTGTATTGATCGATGAGGCATACGTAGACTTTGCAGATTACTCACTGTCCGACGAGGCAATAAAGCGTAATAATGTAATTGTGCTTCGTACGCTATCAAAGGCATTTGGTCTTGCCGGCGCAAGGGTTGGCTACATAGTATCAAATAGAAAATTTGTGAGGGTATTCCGATCTATAATCCAATCCCCTTACCCTATAAGCACACTTTCGCTTGCAATTGCATCAGGCGTCCTTGCAGATGTGGATCAGGTCATGCAGGCTATCAAATCTGTAAGGAGTGAAAGGGAGAGGGTATTTGCTCGCTTGTCAAAAATCGATGGTATTAAGATTTTCAGATCAGATGCTAATTTTATCTTCGTGGAGACCGGTAAGAACTACCAAGCTATTTCAAAAATTCTCAACAGCAATGGAATCGTAGTAAAGCTACTGGGCAATATTACTAACCACAAAGGCTGCATGAGAATCACGATAGGCACTAGGGAAATGAATGACAAGTATCTTAAATGCATAGAACAGATAATTTGATGTATGATTGTGTACTCTTTGACATTGACGGCGTGTTAGTTGACATTCGCAAGTCATACAATGCTGCAATCAAAGAGACTGTGGACTATGTGCTCAAATTTATCACTGGAAATTCTTTTCGAACCTTAGTTACTGATCAGATCATTTTGAAGTTCAGGCAGAGTGGTGGCTTTAACAATGACACAGATACTAGTTATGCTATAATTCTTGCAATTCTTGCCAACCCGCCAAAGAGCATTTCGCAGGGAAGGAATTTTCTTATCCAGGTAGCAGAGAATTCTGACGAGGGTGGCTATATCTCGGTGGAAAAGTTCCTTGCTAGTTATGGCATTGACAAGTGGAAAAAAGTGCTGACTTACCCGGCACCAGTCAAAGATAGCATGCTTGCACGGGTATTTGATGAGATATTTTACGGGCCGGAACTGTTCAGAAAGCAGGATCGCTTAGAGCCCAAATATTGGACGACTGGCAGGCCACTGATAAAGAACGATAGACTTGCAGTAAGTGCCAAAACGATGAAAAAACTCAATAAAATGTTCAAAGGCAATCTTGCAATAGTCTCTGGCAGAAGCAGGCTTGCTGCAGAATATTCGCTCCGACCCATAATAAAATATTTCAACTCTGACGCCTGCGTCTTTTTAGAGGACAAAAAGCGCAAGTATGCCAAACCAAATCCTTATGCCGTCAAGCATGCGATGAAAGTAATGGGTGCAAGAACTGCAGTCTATGTGGGTGACTCTGCAGAGGACCTGCTTATGGCAAGGCGCGCTGAGAAGGAGATAGATGCGAAAATTGCATTTGTAGGCATCTATGGCAACAGTTCTGAACCACACGAAACAATAGACAAGTTCAAGCAGGAGGGCGTTGGGGCAATTATAAGAAGCGTCAACCAACTACCGAACATAATAAATAAAGTACACCGCTGTAGTTTAAAATACACTTGGCTTCTTCCGGAAGAAAAGCGAGGATTGAGAGGGTCACAAAGGAAACAGCGGTAAGTGTTAACGTTAATCTCGACGGCACTGGTAAGACCAGCATTAAGACACGTCTTTCCTTCATCGACCACCTAATTATGTCAATTGGCAAGCATGCTATGATCGACATCACCCTCAATGGCAAGTCAAATGATGGCATCGTACATCACTTAGCAGAAGATGTTGCTATTGCATTGGCGCAGGGCATAGACAAAGCGCTGGGTAATAGGATAAGGATCACACGATTTGGCTATGCACTTGTCCCGATGGACGAAGCGCTAGCGTACGTATCGATCGACTTAGTCAAGCGGCAATACTATAACGTGCAGCTCAAACTTACTCGCGATAGTATTGAAGGAATACCAAGAGAAGACCTTGAGCACTTTACAAGATCATTACTACAGAACCTAAACGCATGCACTCATATGGCCGTCTACTATGGTGAAAACGATCATCATAAGGTTGAAGCAGCGCTTAAGGCGTTTGCAGTAGCGCTTAGGATGGCCACTAATATCGACAGTAAAAGGAAAGGCGTGCCAAGTGCCAAGGGGGCTATGCAATGACAAAAATAGCAGTTTTTGACTACGGCGCAGGCAACCTCTTCAGCCTCAAGTCTGCGCTTGAGCGCAACGGAACAGAAAGTGTTGACATAATCTATGATCTTAAAGAACTGACCAAATTTGATGGGCTGGTGCTTCCAGGTGTTGGCAACTTTGATCCTGCAATCAGATCAATAGAGAGTAGTGCAAGCTATCTTGATAAAGCCATTGACAATTGTATGCCTTTGTTGGGAATCTGCCTTGGCATGGAGATACTCTTTAACAAGAGCGAAGAAGGGAGATTGGAAGGATTGAAGATATTGGATGGCGAAGTTGTAATGCTTCCAAAGGGAAAGGTCAAGATTCCTCACATGGGATGGAACAATCTTCAAATAAAAGGCCAGAGCAAGCTGCTTAAAGGAGTCAAGGATCAGTCGTGGGTATATTTTGTCCATTCTTACAAGACCGTACCAAAGGATCGTAGGTTAGTAATGGCGACTTCTGACTACGGTGTAAGCATCCCAGCGATGATTGAAAAAGATAATCTAATAGGTGTCCAGTTCCATCCAGAAAAGTCTGGCGATGTTGGTGCACGTATGATAAAGAACTTTATCGGATTGTGTAAAAAAGAAGCGAAATGAAGGTCATAGCCGCAGTTGACATCATGGGCGGAAGCGTAGTCAGGCTTGTAAGGGGGAATCCTAATGACAAGGTAGATTATAGCAATGATCCTGTTGAAACTGCAAGGAAGTGGGAAAGTGTCGGCGCCGACATGCTACATATAGTCGACCTTGATGCAGCATTTTCGACTGGTAGTAATTCTGAACTCATAGCAAAAATATCTCAAGCAGTCAGGATCCCTCTGCAGATCGCAGGCGGCATTAGATCATTAGAAAAAGCTGAAGAAATGTTGTCAGTGGCATCAAGGGTTGTGATTGGTACTATGGCCTATAGAGAACCGGAGGTCATAAGAAAGCTTGTCAAGAACAATGCAGACAGAGTAACAATTTCGGTAGATCAGATGGACGGTATGGTTATGGTGAAAGGCTGGAAAGAGTCTACTGGAACAACAGTTGCAGACGCAATATCTCAGTTTCTTGCAATAGGTGTTGATGAATTTTTGCTGACAAGTATCGATCGCGATGGGACATTGCAAGGTCCTGATATCAAAACATTGGCAGACGCCGCTGTATGTGCAAGAATAATTGCAAGCGGTGGGATCTCAAGTATAGAAGATGTGATAAAGATTAGAAGCGCCGGCTGTAGTTCTGTCATAATTGGAAAAGCGATGTATGACGGCAAAGTGAGCATCCAAAAGGTGAAGGCAGTAACATAATGACACTTGCAAAAAGAATAATCCCTTGTCTTGACGTTGACAATGGCAGAGTCGTTAAGGGAGTGCATTTTACAGAGGTCAAGGACGCAGGTGACCCAGTAGAGCTTGGCAAAAAATATCGCGAGCAAGGAGCTGATGAGCTGGTATTCCTTGACATCACAGCGTCGCAGCAGGGAAGGGACACCATAGCAAGCATCGTGAGAAAGGTGGCAGGAGTCATCGACATACCGTTCACAGTCGGTGGCGGTATCAAAAAGCTCGAAGATGCACGCGACATACTGCTTTCTGGCGCAGACAAGGTCTCGGTCAATACTGCCGCAGTCAAGAGCCCTGAATTGATATCAGAGCTAATGTCGATCTTTGGCAAGCAGTGTATTGTAGTAGCAATAGATGCAAAGAGAAATTACAATGTTAAAAAAGATAAGACGGTATTCGAGGATAAGGATGGAAGGAAATTTTGGTTTGAGGTCAGGATCTATGGCGGCAAAGAAGGAACAGGACTTGATGCCATCAAGTGGGCCAAAGAAGTTGAGCAGCGTGGAGCCGGCGAAATATTACTGACAAGCATTGATGCTGATGGCACTGAAAATGGCTATGATATTGAGCTGACAAAGTCTATATGCAAATCAGTACCTGTGCCTGTAATTGCCTCTGGCGGCTGCGGAAAAGCCCGCCACATGCTCGACGTGTTTGAAAAGACAGATGTTGACGCCGTATTGGCCGCATCGATATTCCACTACGAAAAGTCAACAGTCGACAAGGTAAAAAAATACCTAAAGAGAAATGGTATCAAGATCAGGATATAATAATAATAATATTATAAAGGACATGTGACATTACAATCGTTATCTGATGTTTGATACTAGGCCTGGCCGCATTACATTTGAAAGCCACTTGGAAAAGTTAAAAGAGACAGTTAGACCAACAATGGTTGACTTACGAAAATTTGTGATATCACTTGGCAGCGATGTGATAGAAGAGGTAAGGCCTCACAGGATAGTGTATTCTAAGACCCTAAACTTCAGAACATTTCTCGACATAGAGCCAACTGCTGGCGACTCATTGAAGCTGTCGATAAGGTATGGCAGAGGCACACCCCCTGTGTCTCTCGTGGTCGTGACTATCGAGGACACAGAGCATGCAAAGAAGCGTATTGCCGAAGCATACCAGAAAATTCAGTAATTAATTGTTGTTAGTGTTGATAGTGAAGCTAGCAAACTCGCCCGTATACTTCTCAAATCTTACATCAACGTCATCCACTCTAGAGCGTGGTGGACCAGTGTGACACCACTCTATTACTTCGCTGACATCGCTCTTGTTGCCTTCAAAGACTGCTTCTACACGACCATCCACCAAGTTGCATACCCAGCCACTGACTCTGTGTTTAGTCGCTACTTGCCTTGTATTTTGCCTGAAATAAACTCCCTGCACCTTGCCTCTGATAAATACATGTGCGCGAATCTTTTTATTGGTATCACTCACTTGCACTCATTGTAATTGTTGATATAAAAAATGTTCCCGATAGCAAAAATATTTGCTGCAGTGGAAACTATCATCACTCTATCTCTCCACCTTCTTCTCGGAATAACTGATCGTGTGTTGTCCCTTTCCTTACAAGCCTGAACTTGCCGTCGCTATCCTTCATTACTATGGGAGGCTTGGTCTGACAGTGGAATGGCATGTTGAATACTACAGAGTATGCGCCTACATTGTAGAAGGATACATACCGTCCAACTTTCGACTCGCTCAGGTTGGACACTTTTGAAAGCGGGAAAACGTCGTATGTATCACAGAGTCTTCCTGCTAGATGAGTATTCTTTACAGTAGCGAGTGCAGTCGTCTTATCTTTGCTGTCTGATACTACTGGCACTACTTCTTGTGGGTATTCTTGTTTTAATAGTGCAGCATCAAGTAGGATATGGTAGCCTGCGTCCACAATCACTATCTTGTGCTCGTTATATTCTTTGGTATTCACTATCCTTGAAACAAGAATTGACGATTCTGCCACTAGGAATCGGCCGCTTTCGATCATGAGAGTAGATGTACCATGCGTTTCTGCTAGCTGATTCAGCTTGCTGATGTGGTTTTCAGCCATCTGCGCTGGAGTTGGCACAGGGTCATTGTAGAATATTGGCGTTCCGCCACCAATGTCAAATGTATTGACCTGGAAAGCAGGGTTTTCTTTCTTCATTTTGATTATGAATGCATCCATTTTGTCCAGCGCATGGGTATAACATGAAAAGTCAGTGATTTGAGATCCTAGGTGAAAATGAAAGCCTTCGAATTTCAAGAGGTCGCTTCCCATCAAATGCTTGATCATCTTAGCTGCACTGTCTATAGTTCCGCCATTGAATGGTACTCCAAACTTGCTGTTTCTATATGAGGCGCGAACTTCTGCCTTGACGCCCACTTCGGGGTTCACACGTATCATTGTCAGTGGTGCTGCTCCGCCCCCTACCTTGTTCGCAGCCTTGGATAAGTTTGTCATCCCATTAAAAGAACTGACAACAATCCTTCTAACGCCACTTTGTAGCACTTCGATGTATTCTTCTAGCTCTTCTGTGACACTTGTATAGATTACATTCTCCGGGTCTGCGTTGCACCGCTTGATGAAGTAGAGCTCGCCAAGTGATGTTAGGTCAAATGCTATGCCGTCCTTCATGAACGCTTTGACTACCGCAGGTGTAAAGTTGGCCTTGATTGAGTATGCTACTTTGACCTGACCTTTGAACTTTGAATATGCCCTGTGCAGCTCTTTTGCTTTTGCATGAAGTGTATTCTCGTCAATCAGATAAAGTGGTGTGCCATACTGTGCGACCAGCTTGTTAATGTCAATGGGCTTAACAAAGCGATTTAGATTAACTGTTATTGGTTTTTCTACGAGTTGGATTTGAGAATTTTCAACCAATTTCTTTTAGTTACGTGTATCATAAAACCAATAACTTAAAAACATTTGCCCTGGCAAGAGAGTTCTTTCTCTCTGTGTGTTGGGAATAATTTTTAGAAATATACAACGAAAAAGAGAAAGAAGAAGAGATGTATTGGCTTACTTAACGGTAGTATGGAACTGCCTTTTCTGTAGGCTTGCCTTCTCTCTGTGTCTTGATCTTCCTTACGGCTTCTTCAAAATGGCGCAACATCACGTGTGCTTCTGACGCATGCTTGGCTGCTTCTTCCGGCGTTGGGTACTTTGCTAGATATTCATGTAGCACAAGTGAGACTGCGGTATTTGCTACTGCACTTGTGTCTGCTCCACTAAAACCTTCAGTCATCTCTGAGATCTTGGCAAAGTCCACATCTGGGCCCATTGGTTTGCCCTTTGCATGTATCTCTAGTATTCTTTGTCTTGCTACTTTGTCTGGCATTGGTACAAACACTATCTTGTCGAACCTGCCAGGACGCAAAAGCGCCGGGTCAATCATATCTGCTCTATTGGTCGCAGCGATCACCACCACGCCTGAAAGTGCCTGTATGCCGTCAAGCTCTGTTAGGAGCTGTGACACAACTCGTTCTGTTACCATGCTGTCTCCTCCCATACCTCTTGTAGGAGCAATTGAGTCTACTTCATCAAAGAATACAACGCATGGAGCTGCCTGTCTTGCTCTTCTAAATATTTCTCTGATGCCGCGCTCTGACTCGCCGACCCACTTGCTTAATAGCTCGGGTCCTCTTACACTGATGAAGTTAGCTTCAGATTCTGTTGCTACTGCCTTTGCAAGTAATGTCTTGCCGGTTCCCGATGGTCCATGCATAAGGACACCTTTTGGCATGGTGTGCCCTAGCTTTGCATATAGATCAGGATACCTCAGCGGCCACTCAACTGCCTCCTGAAGCTCCCGCTTCACCTCTTCTAAGCCTCCAATTGCAGACCACGGGATGTCTGGCGACTCAAGGTATACTTCTCTCATGGCAGATGGCATGACTTCCTTGACTGCATTTTCAAAGTCATTCATTGTGACTATGAGTTTGTTGAGCACCTCTGGCGAGAGCTTTTCATCTTCAAGATTGAGCTCTGGTAGTACCCTCCTCAAACACTTCATTGCTGCCTCTTTACAGAGATATTCTAGGTCTGCGCCAACGAACCCATGCGTCACTCCTGCGACCCTATCTTGATCTACGTCAGTGTCAAGTGGCATGTTGCGCGTATGTATCTGAAGTATCTCTAGCCTGCCGCGCTTATCTGGAACTTTAATCTCAATTTCTCTATCAAATCTACCGGGTCTTCTTAGAGCAGGGTCTATTGCGTTTGGTCTGTTTGTGGCTGCAATGACAATGACTTTTCCCCTTGCTTCAAGGCCGTCCATTAGCGACAGCAGCTGTGACACGACTCTTCTTTCTACTTCACCTGTGACCTCTTCGCGTTTTGGAGCAATAGAGTCGATCTCGTCTATGAATATGATTGATGGCGCCTTTTCCTTTGCTTCTTTGAATATCTCTCTCAGTCTAGCTTCAGACTCTCCATAGAATTTGCTCATGATTTCAGGCCCCGAGATGCTGATAAAGTGTGCATTGCTTTCGTTTGCAACAGCCTTGGCCAGAAGTGTCTTACCTGTGCCTGGAGGGCCATACAACAATACTCCTTTTGGTGCCTCTATGCCTAGTTTCTCAAATATCTCAGGGTGCCTGAGTGGAAGCTCGATCATTTCTCGAACTTTTTGGATCTCCTCTTTTAGTCCACCAATATCCTCGTATGTTACCTGCGGGACTCCTCTGAGAGTCTCACCCTTTTCAGCTATATGGAATATTGTCTTCTGTGTGACTAGAACAGCATCTGCAGCAGGCGTGACACCAATTACTTGAAATGTCAGTCTGCCGCCAAAATATGGAACCATCACGTTATCCCCCTTAATTAGGGGCACGCTTTCAAGAGCATCTGCCAGATAGCGCTCGTCTATTGGCGGTATGGCCTCAAGAGGTGCCACAATGACTTTTTCAGCTGGAACCGCCTTTATCTTCTTGACAATTACAGTATCGCCTATTGCAATGCCAGCATTATTCCTGACAAGACCATCTACCCTGATAATGCCCTTGCCCTCATCAGAAGGATAAAGCGGTAGACATTTGGCAACCGTCCTGCGCTTCCCTCTGATTTCAATAACATCTCCAGTTGATGCGCCCAGTGAATCCATAGAGTCATAGTCGATTCTTGCTACTCCTCGACCGACATCTCTGGTATATGCCTCAAGTACCTTTAGGGATAGGCTATTCTGGCTCACACCAACACCTTAGAAATACCGCTCTTTATACCTTTGTTATCTTTTGTCCCATCTGCGATTACAAATGCAAATTTTGCAATAAATCATATACAAATAATTTTAAAAATCTAAACCTCTAAAGGATTATAACTTTCCTCCAAGCTCTCGTCATTGAAGTATGATAAAAGAGAACAACAAGCCGATGCTGCCCGGCGAGCACATTGCATCCATCGAGGAATTTGAGGGAGGCAAGAATACTTACATTGCTTCCGATGGGACGGTAAGGTCTGCAGCTGTGGGAACAAGAGTTTATGATCTAAAACGCAGGATTGTCAAGGTTGACCAAAAGAACTCGCCAATGCTACCAAAGGTGGGCGATACCATTGTGGGGTATGTCGATATGCTGTTTAGCAGCATGGTCTCTGTCAAGATCCTATACATAAATGACAAGAGATCTGATGCAGGGTTTTCTGCCATCGCATCAGCAAGGGTTGGAGGCCGTGGAGACCGGGATAGAAGAGGTGGTGATAGGCGTGCCACCTTTCATACAGGCGACATTGTAAGGGGTAGGGTCGTCAGCTTGCTCAACTCGACGGTGCACCTTACGCTTGCAGAAAAAGAATATGGGGTGCTCTATACCTTATGCTTCATGTGTGGCGGGGATACGGTGCGCACCAATGAAAATACTATAAAATGCGTTGAGTGTGGTGCATTTGAAGAACGCAAGTTGACGCATGACTACGGCAAGGAAACATTCCGTCTGATACACAAAGCAGGCAAGTAGTATTACTACTAATAATGTAATAATATAATAACACCCATGGCACCTAAGGTTGCCTTTCAGGGGGAGCGAGGAGCTTATGGCGAAATGGCTACTCTACAGTATTTTCCCGACGTTAAACTGCTGCCGCTCAAGTCATTTCAAGATGTATTTGACGCAGCAGAGACTGGCAAAGTAGAGTATATTGTAGTACCAGTAGAAAACTCAATAGAGGGAAGCATCAATGAGATCTATGACTTGTTGCTCCAGACTAAAATGCATGTCGTAGGTGAGATTTACCAGCGTGTCAGACACTGTCTTATTGCAAACAGAGGCACAAAAATGATCAGGTATGTGCATTCGCATCCACAAGCACTTGCACAATGCAGAGCATATCTTCAAAATAAAGGGCTCAAGCCTGTGCCGGCTTACGATACAGCTGGCGCAGCGAAGATGATAAAGAAAAACAAGATGGCAGATTCTGCTGCTATAGCAAGCAAGAGAGCGGCAGAATTGTATGAGATGGAGATACTTGATGAAGGTATAGAGGACAGGAAGAACAATTATACCAGATTCTTTGTGCTGTCGTCAAAAAAGAAAAAGAGTGGAAAAAGCGATCCGCATGATATCGGCGGCCACAACCACAAGACCTCGATCATATTTTCAGTACGGCATGTCCCTGGTGCGCTATTTGGTATTTTGGGCGAGTTTGCAATACGCAAAATAAATTTGACTAAAATAGAATCACGACCAACCAAGGAGACACCTTGGGAATACAACTTTTATGTAGACTTTGAAGGTCATCTCCAGAACAAGGCTGTGCATGAAGCACTCTTGTCAATAAAGCCAAAGACGTCTTACATCAAGATACTTGGCTCTTACAAAAAGGCTGAGTTTCACTAGTGGCGCCTGAAGCGCAATCCTAAGCCTATCGTTATTATACCAGTTACTACAAGCATGAGCGCGCCGCTCAGGCCGAGTGGACTTGATTTTGTCTGTGCATGACCCTCAATTGTAAGTTCTGAAGGGCCTGTATTGTTGATCGTTATTCTATGCTGGCCAGCCTTTTGCGCAGTCAGATCGTAACTGAAAGAGGAATTGCTACTCCTTGACTCAATCACTTGACCATCAGGATCTGTGATCTCGATATGGAATGTAGCGCCGCTCATCGAAATGCTTGCAGTGTTCCCTACGTTCATATCTGGAGTAATTATATCCACTGTTCCAGGCCTAATAATGTTATCAACTGGAACATCTACTGGCATATTGGAATAGATGCTTGATGCTACGCCAATTGCAATGAATGCTATTCCTGCTGCAACAGCTATATAAAAGACCTTGCTTGCCAGCATATAAATTGCCCAAGTGTAGCACTATATATAGAGTACTTTATTGAATTGCAGGTATTAAGAGCTGCACTGATTTTAACATAGTTAGCACCAGAGACGGATTTTAGATGCAGCGGTCTATCTCTATGTATGTATGTTTATTTCTAAACTTGAGTATAGGTCTTTCTATACATTCGAAATGATAGAATGTCTTATTCTTAGATTAGCGCTTTCCAATAATCTCGTCTTCTTATAGATTTACTGCAGCCAGACATAAGACAATTTTTATGCGGGCAAACATGTATCTAGGCATCCCTCCGCCTTGGTATGACTTAAGTGCTTAAGCAGTCATATTATGCAGTGCTATCAAGATAGCAAGAATAACAATTAAAAAGTGATGTACAGGAAAAGAAGCGGATCCTGGCAACATAATACATGGAGCCCAAATCCATGCAATTTTTCCTTATACTGCCAGGACCGTTACAGCAGCTGCTGTAATAACAGCACTGCAGCCGATTTTTAAAAAGGTTTCAGTTATTGGGATGTACACTTGGGGAATTATGACTACTCGACAAGTTGTCTATGATTGTAGGTTAGAATATCTTACCTAAAATAGGTATAATTTTAAAAAATAAATAAAAAAGAAGTGAGGCTGTTGTTGACTTAAGTTGTCCTTGTGTGGTTGGGTATTATCTACAGAGTCCGCCTGGAAGGCTGGTTCCGCAGTTATTGTTGTCTCCGAAGCTGTTTTGGTTAACGTTTGTAGGCATTCCATCGGCATTGTTCAGATCAGCTGTGTCGTGGCCGAATACGGTGTTGTAGTCTATGTTGTTTCCTCTGCTCATTGGATCTAGGTATATGCCGTTAGCTCCGTTGCCATACATGTTGTTTGCAGCTACGACATTATCAGAGCTGCCTAGAAGGAGAACGCCTTCTCTTAGGTTTGCAACTATCTGATTAAACGCCGTCACTCCTCCGTTGCTTGAGTCAAAGACTACTGCAATTCCGTTATTGGTCATAGTATTTCTGCTGATTTCGACTCCTGATGAACTAGCTACTACTGCACCTATGTCATTGCCTGACAATTGCACATCTGAGAGGCTGCCTCCTGAGCTTCCTAGGAATGTGACTCCTCTTGTAAAGCCGTCTATTTTTCCAAGGCCTGCTATGGCAACATTGTCTGCATTTGCAACCAGTATTCCGCTAGTGCCATCATAATCGGTTGTTAGAGGATCTTCTCCACCAGCTGCATCGCCGGTTGGTGTACCTTCTGCATCAGCTCCTGCATCAGCTCCCTCGCCAGAGTTTGCTGTTGGTGTACCACCTGCATCAGCTCCCTCGCCAGAGGTTATTGAATAGCCATTCATGTTGATGGTTATATCGCTTGCACCTACAATAAGTCCATCTCCGTTAGCACAATTAAGATCTGATGTTAATGTCACATCTTCAGTTACGACTTGTCCGCATGATGCTATTCCACTGTCTGGTTGTAGACCTAATCTTTGATTCGGACCCCCCTCATCAGCGGTAGTTGAATCACCTTGGCCTCCCTGAGAGTCGCTTTCCGTTACTGTCTGTTCGTTGTTTTCCGAGTCATTGTCTTCACTCCTTTGATTGTCTTCCTCTCCTTGTGGGTTTGTGGGTTCATTGTCTGAATTGTCTGATCGTTGCGCCAGAGCCATTGTAGGAAATGTTGTTGCTGCACTTAGCACTGCAAGTATGCTCACAGCTACTGCAGTGTAGAACGCTATGGATTTGGGCTCCATTGAGATGGAAACCTGTGATAAACTATTTATAGAATGGGTAATGCCATACCCTGACTTTTTGCCAGTAATTTCGAATATGCTTCTAGCACAGATCTCTGAATGTTCCTCTATATAATATTACAGAAAAAGATCTCTGTACATTTGAGGATTGCTAGGAGATGTAGTATAAAGGAAATTGACAAAATATTCGAATCTTTAACAGTATGGCAGTTATCATTGTGCTAGGGATTGTCGTTCGGAAGTAGACAGAATCCATGGCTAATAATGTTAGCGTTTCAAAAAGTACTTCTAATCGTGACAGAATTGATATTGCCACATCCATTCTTGATGCCGCAAACGGTGGGGCAACTAGGAGAAGAATATTACTCGTGTCCGGTCTTTCAAGTAATCAATTCAAAAGGTACCTTTCTATGTTGATAGAGAATGATTATATCAGGATGGAGATTCAAGAGAGAAGTAGAGGAACCACAATCTATAGAACTACAGGCAAAGGGATTGCTTTATTGCGTGTGTATCAACGTATCCGGGATCTGTTATCACCAGATACTGCAATTAACAATTGGTCCATTGACTATAGATCTAGCATTCCTATGTGGCACAACATGCAGAAAAAGTGAGAAGATGAAAGCGATAAAAAGAAAGAGAACCTTGAGTTCAAGATACTAATTAGCATTTATGCCTCTCAAAAAACTGCGATATGGCTTTGACGCTATTTTTGTTACAAGTGTTAGAAATTGAACAAAATCTGGAAAATTTCAGATTTCTGTAAAGCTCAATTATTTAATTAGGACTTGAGGCCATCAATAATCCTGCTAGGCATACAAAAATTTTTCTGCTCAAGAAAAGTACCTCCATATAATTTAGCTGATGATCCATATACAGGGATAAAATCATTAAAAGATCTCGTCACTTATCATTTCTAATTTCATCTGTTGATCACTTGTGCGTATAAAAGCTATCCTTAATTTTATGAAAGAAATATCGTAGAAACGGAAATACCTATTTCATATATCCCGCTAAAAGCATAGTTTTTCGGAAGTATGCAACGGCTAGTCAAGCATAGACGCTCTATGCTTGCGGTAATATTAGCAGTATTAGTTGCATTATCATCCACATTACTGATGTTACTCACTATGGGACGACAGGAAGAAAAACCTGTATTGCAGGAAGAAAAACCTGTATTGCAGGAAGAAAAACCTGTAGTACCAAAAGTATACTTGCAGGATGATAACCAATTAATTGCGAGCACAGATACTAAAGGTAGAGCTCATTTTGGACTCGGCATTATGAATCCTATAGAGCATCGGATCATCTCCCTTACAAATAACAAAGATAACAAAGCGAATGCTACAGTTACTACGGCTACTTCCAATAGTATTACAAATAACAACGATGACAACAATAATTACAACAAAGCTGATGTTTACACTAATAATCGCAATACCCGCAGGGGAGAAGAATATAACAAGAATAATGAGGTTTCTGTCGAGGCCCCTCCAGGTATTTTTGTAAATTCTAAAAATAACCCGATAACTATTGCATCTTGCGGTCAGGTAATCACTAAAGATACTATATTGTTAAAAGACATTGAATGCCCTGGAGTTGGGATGATTGTAGGCACAGATGGAATAACGATAAACCTCAATAATCATAGATTATCTTTGACTAACAGTACAGACACATTAAGCACTCCAAAAGTAGAAGAGATCGGAATACTGGTTCCAGGTCAAAAGAATATTACAATTAGCGGACCTGGTATTATCACGGGTTTTGATAAAGCTATTGAATTTGCTGGAAGTCAAAAAGGTTATGTATTGGGTCTCACATTGACAGATAACAATATAGGTCTGTCATTAAAAGCCTCCGATAAAATTACAGTCTATAGAAGCTTTCTTGAAAGAAATACAATCGGCATAGCATCTCAATCAAGCAAGGAGGCTTTGATCGCAAGTAATCAAGTATCACAAAATACTGATGAAGGAGTTGTGCTTATGGATTCTAATAACTTCACAATAGGCGCTAACAATTTAATTGGAAATGGCAATATTGGCATGTTCTTAGATGTAAGTAGCTTCAATAATACGATATCCTCTAACAATATCCTCAACCATGCTATTGATGTTAGTAATGCGGGTGGAATACCAATTCACATATCAATGAATGAGTATCTTCAAAATAGTTGTGGCAAAGCCCTTCCTGACGGAATATGCTAGAGGATATTCGAAAAAGAACAAGCCATCATATGGCTTCTTAGTATCATCACGGGCTCATTATGATTGATTTGCTTATTATAAAGTAGCTTTTTCTACTAGGTATTTTGTTTGTAGAACCTATCATTGTTATTGTTATTGTCATTATCTGTGTCTAGCCTGGATAGAATAAAAGGCCAAAAAGGACTGCCTAGATGAAAAGGCTTTTGTCATAGCTCTTCATCTAGCTCTTCGAAGGCACCAGCCTTAGATATCTCGTGAAGACGCATGGCGACTGTTCTTCTGTACTCTTTCATATCAAGTATGCCTTTTTCATCTAGCATCTCTACTAGAGTTGTAAGCCTGGCACTTAGCTCTTCAATTTCATTCAGCTCCTTGCTAGTTACCTTTTTTGGCTCTATCAAGTCGTCCCCCTCAGCGCCATGCTCCTTGTGATGACCTTTTTTCTTGCTTGGCATCTATGCGTCAGCTATATGAGCTGCAAGTATTTAATTGTCGATTGAGGAACAAGAACCTGCCAGTTAATGTTATCATCTTGCCACGTGAACCCTTTTGATTTGAAGATTAACTGCAATGTATGATGATGCTACCTTCTTCTTAACTACAACTTGGGAAAAAAGACTTAGCTATATTCCAATTCAGACTCCGATAGATGGAATTTATAAGCTCAAACCTTGGATACATCTTTTATGCCTTTGACTTCTCTTTTACTTAGTTGGCCCTAACTGCCATTTGCAGTATTGCCATTAGACCTGTTACCATCATATACCGATCTTGCTTTCTCGATCAACAAATCTCTTGTAGGTAGTTATAAAAACCTCTTCACACATCTTCTCAAGGTCGCTTAGAGAAGACAAAATGCGCCTAATACAAAAAAGCTACGCACATGACTATTTTCTTAAATATTATATTACTGCATTGTTTTTGTAGTGTGTCAGCTAATCCTGAAGTCAGGGAGCTAGAGTGGTACCTCCGT
>DAIUEZ010000036.1:0-17964 GCA_036844865.1 Nitrososphaera sp.
TTATTCAAAAGCCAACTAGTATTACAGACTTGACCAACAAGATATTAGATATTATTGGCTAAACTAAGACGAGGTTAGCTGAAGGGTGGTGGCGGCAGTTGTGAGGAACCTCCGGAGGATGGTGATGATAATTCCTGCAGTGACGATGACGAAATTCTAGGATAAAAGCTCAAGAAACTACCTAAAAGAAAACTACTATAGAGACAGACAATAATACAACATTTTCATTCATTTCTCCTTCTTTTCTTCCAGAGGTTGTTATAGAGCTAGCTGTTCTTCTTCATTGTAGCGTACTAGGTATAAACACTAAAGGCGCTATCTTTCTTGATGAGGGACAATATTAACTATAACAGTAATCATCGTCGACCTAGTCCTCATCTCCTGGCCTTAGGAGGCCATGAATTCACGGTAAAGGTGGCAGATGCAGCAGGCAACACAGGAGAATACCAATCTAGTTGGACCGTTGGCTCACCACCGTCCAATAATGATGGTAGGAACAGGTAAGTGGATAATGACAGAGCAAGTAACACAAAGCTCTCGCTCTTTCTTTTTTGTTTTCTCAAATTCAGAGAATAATAAGAGGAAGAAGAAGAGGAAGAGTAGAAGAAGAACAGCTAAGACGTAAGAAGTGACCAATGCTGACTTAGGCGGGCCTGTAGTAGGCGTGTCCCTACCATCATCATTAAGCTTGTGGATGCTTTGTTACATATACATTACATCAGCTATTCTATCTATCTAGATACAATTCCAAAGATTGATTGTCCATCAATTATACTTAGGATGTTTCGTTGTGCTGTATCTGTTATCCTTGCTTCATCAATATCAATACCTTCTATGGCAAGAACTTGACCCCTAATTGATATTGTCATTGGAACATTATCTATGACAGGCGTGTTGCCGTCGACAAAGATATGAGTCATTAAATTAGAGCTAACAGGAGGAATGGATCCGGTTGCTGTGGTGGTATTACTAGCAGCAGTCGCATTTCCACCACTCTCCGTCGTCAGTTGAAATCTATGAGGTGTAGTCTCTTCAATGGTAATATTGTGGAATGCTGCTCCATTGATTGCTGTTCCGTCGATTGCTGCTAGATCCATTTCGGCTACGAATCGATTAACAAGGCTTTCGTTTGCAAATATTCTCCATCGCCCATTCACAATATAACTACTACCATTCTCAGTAGTAGGGATGCCGCCTCCACCCTGCTGCACAGGCAAACTGCTACCTATAAATCCACGCAGTAGAAATGTCGATGCGCTTGCAGGTATAGCCTCTTCTTCTTCGCCTCCCCCAACTTCCTCTCCCCCGTCAGGAGGAGAAGGAGGAGTCAATTGTCCAAAGGCTTCTTGCATGATTATTCCCCCATATCCAAGGCTAGGTGGCAATAATAAGAGAACACCCAAGCTTATGGTGGTGGCAGCAATTGCTGCCTTGCATTTATTATCTCCTAAAAAAGCGAATTGATCTGTCATCATCGTTATGGCAGTTGTAGAATCGCTTGTTTTGATTTATACTTTACTGGTAGCGCACAATCCATTTCATGAATTATCTATCTATAAGTTAATAGAGATAAACAACTATGTCTAAAACCTTGAGATGGAAAAACCAGATTGCAATATTTGTCAAGCAGAAGTTCTTCGATGTAAATGCAGATGATGTACTGACAATGGCTCCAGATCAGGCGATCTCTTTGCACAACTCTATTTAGTCCCAGACCAAAAATCTAACTTTGAAAGAACCCGATACTATAACAAAAAAATAAATGTTGCTGTATCAAAAAAAGGTTGAGAATAGAAAGAAATGATGGCGATTCACTCAGCTAGGCGAGGTTTGTATAGATAGACTCTAGCCGCATATACATACAACGGCAGAACTGTCTAACTTGTTCTTGTTTGTTTCTGAGTGACTAAATGAGTGGAATTACTGGGTCAAAACTATCATTCTTCTGCCTAGAGGAGATTGCTGCACGGTCGTAGGTAGATATGCCAGTCTTGGGAAGATTTTGCTCTCATCTTTATTCCAGCTGTATTGCCTAGGGCAAAGATGACGTTCTTAAATATGATTCTCTTACGGTAGTTTGTCCGAGATTGTGACTTTGTGAAATGACAGCAAAGCAGACAATATCGCAGTTCAAAATCATATATTAGTAGTGCACTTACTCTATGAGTACAACAATCATTATCATTCCTAGCTTTGGGCTAATTCAAAAAGTGATTTTCGAAGAAGTACTATATGTTCACCGTTCTTGAGTTATAGGTCTTATCAATATCTCATTTACATTTACATGATTTGGAGCCTCTACTGCAAATACTATGGCATTTGAGATATCTAGTGCTTGCAGCGCCTCCATCTGTTTTGTCCTTTCAACATATTTTTCCAATGCCTTGTCGGTTATAGTGTTTATAAGTTCTGTCGCCACTACTCCTGGCTCGATACACGTAATCCGTATGTTAGACCTCTGACTGAACTCCTGTCTAAGGCCTTCGCTGAACGCTGTAATGGCGTGCTTTGTAGCACAATAGACGCTCCCTGCGGGATAAACTATTCTTCCTGCTATAGAAGAGATATTGACTATGTGTCCCGACTTTTTGTTCACCATATGTGTAATTACTGCAGCAGTGCAGTAAAGCACTCCCCTGATGTTGACATCGATCATTTTGTCCCACTCGTCAACCTTTAGATTCTTGAAAAAGCTCAGCGGCTGGAGACCAGCATTGTTAACAAGGATATCAATGGTACCCCACTTTTTTAGGACAGCATCAGCAAATGCGTCACATTCTGATTTTATCGTGACATCCAGTTTTTGAATGAAAACTTCCCCTCCATTTTTGATGATCTCACTTTGCAATGATTCCAGTCTGTCCATACGCCTTGCGCCTGCTGCGACTTTTGCACCAGCTCTAGACAAGGCTAGAGCAGTAGCATAGCCTATGCCACTGCTTGCTCCTGTAACTATCGCAACTTTATCCTTTATCATTTTCTATCATCGTTCAATCAGTTTTTTATATGTTGTAATATGCTTTTGCTAATAGCCGTCAAGTTTAAGTATAATGCTTATACTTTCAAAACTTGTGTATTTATGAGCCTCGATGACAGCGACGAGCTGGCTTATCTCTGGACTAAGGTAAAATTTATTCAAAAATACATGAGCAAACACAATTGCAGCTATGAAGTCGCCGAGCGCGAGTTTCACATCTGGATTGAAGGGCTAATGGATAGCAGGATCGAGCGCGCAAATAAGATGCTAAATTCGCATTAGACGTTCTGCTGCGGCTGCTCAATCTTTTGCTTCTTTGCCATGAACAGCAATAGTACACCAAACATTCCAAGCACTAATGCCAGCCCCTGTGCGCCGCCATTTGGAACTGCAAAAATATAGGCAATTGCAAAAGCGATGCAGGTTATTGCCTGCAGAAGATATGATTTCGCAGCGTGCATCTTGGTCTTTTTTGCTACATATCCTATGGCGAAAAAAACGACTGCAGGATATATAGTAAGAAGAATAAACTGATCAATGTCAATGCCAAGATGAGGCATCAGTAATGATTGTAAGTCAATGCTAAATAAGAATTTTTAGTCTTTATCGATAGCAGAAGGCAATTGAGCAGTCCATAAGAGATATTAGGTTATCATTTGAATGTTCACACAGTCATCGAGCAGACTGTTTTTCTTTTCACACGTATTTTCCAGTAAACAGCTTGACACTTTCATACGACTTCTACAACTTTCTATTGTTGTCATCTATGAAGATTTTAGAAGGTCCTTTGAAACTATTTATCGTCTTGGCTGTTCTGACCTAGTCATAGCTGATTTTTTACTAATTTACTAATCGAACAACTCCTTATATAACGAAGCGAGCTCGCATTGTTAATAATATAGCCCTACATGATTTATTTTCCAGATTATTCAACGTATACTTCGATGGCTCCACCGCCATCAATTATCGAGCGAGCATTTTCAAATGGGAGAGACGCCACATCTTCCTTCGCATATGGTCCGTACTTGTTCATATCTATTCCAACAAATGCTTCTATTGGTTTGAGGAATCTGACCACTATTTGTTTTGAGCGCATCCTTGCAGATATCGACTCAAGCACCTTTGGCCTACCTTTAATCAAAGCAGTCATAACTTCGCCTATTCTTTTGTTTAATTCTCGTTTGCCATCAAGAATATATTTTTCCTCATCAGTTAGCTTTGAATAGTCCAGAGGCTCATCTCCTGAGCTGATCTTGGCCTGTCTTGTCTCTACCAGAAGAGATGACGTAGTCGCAAGCATTTCGACCATCCTATCTCTTACCTTTGCTTCGATACCTTCATAGGCCGGATCCTTTAGGTTGCCTAGCGCCTCTGCTATTTTCTGAAAAGTGTCTGGCTCTACTGACTGAAGCGAGGGTGTTTCAATTTCTTTTTCCAACATTTTGTAGACATCTTTAAGTGTAAGGCTACCGCTATTCTCAGCGTCCCTTTCATTGCTGTTTTGTTGCCCCGCTGTTGTTGACATTTGGCTCACTAAGCCTTAAATTATAGGATTTTAGTGCCTACTGTTGGGGTATTTCAGTTGCCTTATAAATTGGTTGACGGCAGGATCGAGCCATTAACATTTAGTGCTGAACAAGTCATGAGGAGGCTCAAAGAAGACGATATCAAGTTCCTCGATTTGCAGTTCACTGGGCTTTTTGGCCGGTTCCACCACACTACAATAGACTCCAAGATGTTCCGGATTCAGGATTTCACTGATGGCCTTCCAAAGCTTGACGGATCTTCAATACGCGGCTTTACAGAAATACACGAATCCGATCTTATTATAAGGCCTGATTCGGCTACGTATGCAACAGTTCCTTGGATTGGGGCGCCTACTGCAAGGCTGATATGCGATATTTTGAGTGGAGGGAGCAAACGTGAAATATTTCCACGAGACCCCCGCGGTGTTGCAAAAAAAGCAGAAAGGTACCTTATAGATCAAGGCTTTGACACTTCTTACTGGGGGCCAGAAGTTGAATTCTTTGTCTTCGATAAGCTTGAGGTTAACACTATGACTCCATACCAAGGTCAGAGCTACCATATCGCATCAAGAGAAGCACCTTGGTCTACCGACAGTGTGGGTTATGCACTTAGGCTCAAGGAGGGGTACCTTCCAAGTGCGCCGGGCGACACGCTCATGGAATACCGAAACGAATGCGTGGATGTACTTACAAATAATTTCGGCATAGTGTGCGATGCTCATCATCATGAAGTAGCGACCGCCGGTCAGTGCGAGATTGATATTCGATTTGATACCTTAGTTAATGCAGCTGATGCCGTTCAAAGTTATAAGTATATCGTCAAGAACATTGCCAAAAAACAAAACATGATTGCGACGATGATGCCAAAGCCGATAGCGCTCGACAATGGCTCCGGCATGCATGTTAATATCAGCCTTTGGAATAAGGGCAAGAATCTATTCTACGATTCTGCTGACGAATACGCAGAAATGTCGCAGACCGCGCGCTATTTTTGTGGAGGCATAATAGAACATGCTCGAGCACTTGCGGGAATCGTTGCGCCTACTACCAACTCTTATAGGAGGCTTGTACCCGGTTACGAGGCGCCAGTGTATGTGGCATGGAGCACCGGCAATCGATCTGCAATAATCAGGATCCCAGCGCATTACAAAGGAACCAAGTTCGCTCATCTAAAGCGCATCGAGTTTAGAGCTCCTGATCCTTCATGCAATCCCTACCTTGCGTTTTCAGCCATTCTTGCAGGTGGACTCGATGGCATCAAAAAGAAAAAGGACATAAGCGACCCAGTGAATGAGGATATATTTAGGATGACCTCAGAGAGGAGGCGCCAGCTTGGGATAACACAATTGCCGGCAAGCTTGAGAGATGCATACGAGGAGCTTAGAAGTGATAACGTATTCTTAAAGCCGATATTTGATAGTGAGATCATAGATAGAATAATAGAGCACGAGGAAAATGAGCACGTAGAGTTGGCGGTGAGACCTCATCCCCATGAGTTTTCAATGTATGCTGATGTCTAGCCTCTTTTTTTGCATAATGAATCTTGCTACTCTAAGACAGAGAATCTCACCTTTTTCTTTCGTCAGATAATAAGAGGCAGTACTGCAAATATCATCTCAGCCCAGTAGCAGTGAACATAAGCGAGATTATGTAATTATTGTCGAGTGAGAATCTATCGTCTAAACTAGTGCATGATACAGAACATAACGATAAGCAGACCGTACCTTGTACCAATTATCATCATGAATTTTCCTATGTTTATGCCCTTTTTCTCCAAAAAGATATGGCTACCTTTAACACGTTCATGCAGCCTAGATGGCACGAAGTGCAAGAGACTGTACAGATGTCATGGCATAAACTCAATTTCCTTACTGGATCGCTAGCTGATCGTGAATCAAGTTACAGATTTAATCTTTGCCTTGTAGTCAGACGATACGAATAACAACAATATGCAGCAAACAATGCATTAATCCCACTCGATTAGCAAATACTTATCAGAAAGTAATTCTAAGGTCTAATTCTAGGTCTCAATACGTAAAAAATACAGAAGAGAACCATATAAGATTGTGTAAACGTCATCAACAGCTTCTTTTCATAAAAGCTTATTATAAGATAGTATAGTATAAGAGTGTATAAGAATATAAGGTTACAAATACACAAGCATATTTTCGAAATCATGATATAAGCGCAGTCGGTAGTTGAGATAAAATGTTGGACGATGATTCCTCTTTGTCATCTTCTGCTGCAATACCTTTTCCGACGCTTACAATTCTGTATTTGCCAGCAGAGGCCAAAACGGTGGTTGAAGAAGTGGGTCAGAAATATCCCAACAGCACAGTAGAGGAGTGCATTGGTTTTTTCCATGGGATGCAGAGACACTACAAAAAGATCACGATCTGGAGTCAGGGCATAGACAGCCTGTGGCTTAATGCAGTAGTAGCGAGGGCAAAAGAGCTTGCCGGCGTGGAGTTTGTGACACTTGTTTCAGGAGGTATAATGTACCTGCTCTAGATGTTCTAGAGATTAAGGGAAGCAATAGGTGATTGAATAATATAGTTGCGTTCACAGATATATATGATGTGACAACTGTTCTTATGCAATAAGATATTTTAGACAGTAAGGACAGCTTGGTGTTTCATATACAACAGTAACAGAGCAGCTATTTTCCAAATCTTTTGATCGCCTCTTTAGTTGGATCATACAAACAGAGATAATCTCTCTGACCTTAACCTCAAATAATACCTGTGTAATTATATATTCAGATATGAAAGAAGTAGAAGGAAAGATAAAGAGCTGCCCTATCTGTGGGTGCACAGAGCACAGGCTCATTGGGTGCGGCAAGCATTGGAGAAAACATAAAGAAGGGCCAGATGGCAGATGCATGCCTCGCCATCATTTTAGCTCATAGAGCGCGACTGAAAGTTTGAATGCCAGCTTATCGTCAGTTGCAGTCGCAATTGGGACTACATATTTTTGAGTCTCTTCTTTATATCTTGTCACCTTCTCCTTGAAACTCTCTCCCTTCATGCTTCGGATATCATCTAGTCGCTCTGCCAGTTTTATGTATCGAATATCCTTAGACGCTTTCGTCATGCGGGCAAAGTATTCTTCTGAGGCCTTTTCTCTGGCCCATGAATCAATGGTGCTCAATGTAGAATATACGCGGTCTCCAAACTCTTTCAGATCGTCATCAGGTAGCCGCGCATCATGCAATAGTGCAGCGCATACAAGATCAGTATCATGTATCTCTAGCTCTTCGGCCAAAATGAGTGCAACTCTAAGAGAATGACCAATATAGTGTTCATATTTATTCACAGAATGTTGAACCTTATGGGCCTTAGTTGCAAGGCCAAATGCTCTTGTTATCTGGACAACGTCGTCAGGATTTTCATCAAATGACCTGAGCAGCCTAGTGAACCCAGCTTTAAGATCTGAATTCATAAATGTTAGGCCTAGACTTAAACCCCTAAATGTAACTTTGTTTGTCCCCTATTGTTCAAACCCAAGTATCGGAATCCCTCCGAAAAGATCGCTAGCCTGAGTCGCGTTTCCAAATCCTACAGCGAGTATGCCGTTTTGGATCATTGTCGTGACAGGAACATCTTGCAATACAGCTGTACTGTTTGAGGCAACATCTATTGTACCTGCCAGCACTAGATTGTCATTTATCTGATTAATGGAACGCAGTTCGAGCCCCCTCATGTTATACTCTATAGGAGCAGTACCGTTTGAGGGTTTGTAGATAAAATTGGCGACAAACCCTGACGTACCATTTAAAGACCAGTTGCCAAAGAGAACGGCTTCCACTTCACCATTTGTAAGGTTGAGACGAGAGCTTGCAATCTTGCCTGATGATTGCCTATCTATTTGAAGATTATCATTGCCTATCCTGCTTACTATCCTGTTTGAAGAAGAAACACTCTCACCGCTACTGCTTTCGCTAGTTATAACTGAGCTACTGGTAGAGCTCGACGACTGGGATTGTCCTGATGACTGCTGAATCACTGTGCTGTCATTATCGCTTGAACGCTGCTCGCTTACTATAGATGACTGCTGAGAGGTTATTGAGGCTGCCGCCATGCTGTTATTGATTCCATAGCCAACAATAACGAAGGCAGCACTGGCAAGTAATGCAATGACAACGTAAACAATCAGAAACATGTAACGCATAAACGATTAATGCTTATAAAGATTTTACATATAGCACACCGGTTTTATTTATTACAATTCAAGTATAGAAAATTAAATTGAATGGTAAATTATAACAGATTTATGTATACAGCAGTTGTGCTGCAGGTATTAGATCTAGGCAAACTTCGGTGGCTATAACTATCAGCTGGTCTTGTATTGATCAATTTTTCTGATTTCCTGCTCGATTAAATATCGCGTTCGGAATATATACATCAAGCTTTTAGATTGTATAGTTGTATCAAACAACATCATCTCTATTGGGAAGTTGAACCCGCCTATATTGTATCTGCCTGTTAGGAGAACATCTCTGTTCTGAGAAAAGGTCCGTGCATACGCGCGTCACTGCCAATGCCTATTGAACTACTTGCATACCACTACATCTTGCGATAGAGTATCATTTTTAGCGGGTCTGGTTTATCTACTTGTCAAGAATATGTGATCAATATCACATCCATTGACTAACTCACTTGTCAACACGATCTTTATTTGCATTAAGTGTCTTCCTGGTAAGTAGTCAGTACACATATGTACCTAATCATGATCAGCCGACCAACCTTAAGTAGGCAATCTTGTGTATAATTTGAATGACAGAACTAGAACTAGAGCTAGAGTATCCGCCGCCCAAGTAGATAATGGCTACGATTGGCAAGTCGGTATTGATCCATATTGTTTATTTCTGTTACAATATCCTAATGTTTTATAATGTCTGAAACAGTATCCTAGTAATGCCTTCATTACATTCATTGCAGTAATACCGCTCACAATTACTAACAAGACTTAATTTTTATAATTTTCATATAACATCGTTACAACTCCTTCTCAAGGAAAGGAAAATATCAAGAGGGACAGTTAAAAGTAATGGGATTCCAATAGAAGGACAACCCAAAACCGGCCCTTGGACATAGAGGCATTTTATATATATACATATATTTTGTTATATGGAGTTTGTGTCCCTATTGTCGTCAGTTGGTGTGAACTCGCTATTGTCAACCCCCGTTGATCCTGTTGATCCTATCGTCTCCTGTTCCCCTAGAGCAGGAGTAGACGATATCACTTCTTCAGATGCAATCTCAGTGAATGCCGCAGGACCAGATACTGTTTCAACACGTGTAGCCTTTGGCCGAGGCGCTGCTTTTCTCCTAACCGCCTTTTTCTTACTGCCCTTACTAACTTTAGTTGTAGCTTTTTTCTTTATGTTGCCCTTCTTCCTTACCTTTGAGAGATTTGTTTGTTTTCCCTTCTTTTGCTTGCTTTTGGCTTTTGCCATAACCGATAGCATTAACTAACTACTTATTCTTAAGCTTGTTCTTTTAGGCAAGCAAAAGCGAATTGTAATATAGAACAAGATGGAAGAAATTGCAAATATACTTTACGCTATATTGAGTTAATACGGTTTTCTTTCTTATGCATATAGTACGATGAACAACCTTCACCATTTCCTACTCCTAGGTCTGAATCGAATAATAGATGCCGTTCTAAAGTAGGGTTTGATCGACCAATTACGTATATGTATCTACAATATTTAGAACAATTATTTTTATTAATTCGAAATCTTTCCTCTAGAATTTCCTAGTATTATAATTATATATAATTTCTCTATTAATAGAGCAGTATTAAATCCTTCTAAAATCTCTTTACGGCCTGGTAGTATTCTAGAATAAGATATAATAATTGAGTTAATTCACAATTGTCTGTTCTTGACAGACAGCAAAGGCTACTACACAGTTCTTGGCGTTTCGGAGAAAGCCAGTTACAAGCAAATTAAATACGCCTATAGGCGACTTGCTCGAAAATATCATCCTGATAGAAACAACTCAGTCTATGCTGAAGAAATGATAAAAAAAATAAACACTGCATTTGAAGTTCTGTCAGATGAGAGAAAGAGGGCGCAATATGATAAGATGGAATTTGATGGCTTAGAGAAGATGGAGCCAAAACAAGAACCAGCGCACACAAATTCCAAGAGACGGAAAATGGCAGACGAAAGGGTGATTGCAGATGTTTTCAATGCGCCACACCTACTTGATACACCAAGAGGCAGATTCCACATAATTGTTGAGCCTTCTCTATGTATGGCATTTGGCAGCTGCGAAGTTCTTGCACCAAAAGTCTTTGTAGTGGAAAAAAACAAAATGGTCAATCCAAAGGCAAAGGTCGAATGTGAAACATGTGCCGACTATGAAAGTATACATGCTGCTGCAGCCACCTGCCCTACTAAGGCCATAAGGATCATTGATCGCTACACGGGCGATCAACTCTATCCATAGTAAATTTAAATTGCTCTGTGATTGTGCTGTAACCCATGAAGCTTTTCTGTATTGGATGCGGCCCAGGAGACCCAGACCTTCTTACAGTACGGGCAGCAGACCTTATAAAAAGCGCAGATACGATATTTGCTCCTACTGCGAGGGAGGGTAAACCTAGCATCGCGCTTTCTGTCGTCGAGAAATATATTGGTAGGTTTACTAAGACAATCAGCCTTGTTTTTCCGATGGTCAAGAATAGGGAATCGCTTAGGGATTACTGGAGGAAAAATGCTGAGGAAATTGCAAGTGCAGTCAGAACCGGCAAAAAAGTCATATATCTTACCGTCGGAGACCCGGCACTCTATAGTACCTGGATATACATTCAGCGCGAATTGAAAAGGACACATAAGGACATCGAAATTGAAATCGTGCCCGGCGTGACATCCATGTTTGCAATTGCCGCCAAAGCAGGGATAAGCTTGGCAGAAGGGGACGAAACTGTAGCTATCGTACCGGCTTGTTATGATCTGGAAAAAGTCAAGCGCACAGCCACCGCCTGTGATACTGTCATTTTTCTAAAGGACGGACGCTACTTTGACAGTGTAATTGATATGCTCGGGGAGGCAGGATTTCCAGACAGCGCAACTGTTGCAATAGCTCAGAATGTTTCTGACGAAGGCGAGTTGCTCGAGATGAAAAAAATTTCCGAACTCCGTGGCAAAAAAGGCCCTACTGAGAAGTACTTTTCTATCATGGTGGCAAAGAAAAATGCCAGAGACTAAAATTGTGTATTTTGTGGGCTCAGGCCCTGGCGATCCTGAGCTTATCACGCTCAGAGCAAAAAAGCTGGTAGAAGAAGCAGATACTATTATTTATTCCGGCTCACTTCTTAACCCAAGGATCCTCCAGTACGCCAAGAAAGGTGTAGAACTTTATGATGCTGCAATAATTGACAGAGAAAAGATCTATCAGATCCTGTACAACTCTGCTAAGCAAGGCAAGATTGTTATAAGATTTCACGATGGTGACCCAGCACTTTTCAGCGCAATTCGTGAGCAGATAGACAAGCTGGAGTCAGAAGGTATAAAGTGCAAGGTTGTGCCAGGCGTAACTGCTTTATTAGGAGCTGCAGCAGATATGAACTTAGAGCTGACGCTGCCAGGAGTCACACAGACTTTGATAATAACAAGGGCAGAGCTTCGCACACCAGTTCCAAAGCGAGAATCAATAGCCGAGCTTGCCAAACATGGCGCTACAATGGCATTCTATCTAAGTGTGCACCTAATAGAAGAGGTGGTAAATGAACTACTAAAGGGAGGAGAAGGAGTGTATACAGAGAAGACACCAGCTGCTGTAGCCTATCGAGCAACGTGGGAAGACGAAAAAATAATCAAGGGGACACTTGGAGACATTGCAAATAAGACAAAGGAAGCCAAGATAATCAAAACCGCACTAATAATTGTAGGTGAGGCGATTGCCCCAGCAAAATATGAATATTCAAAAGTATATGATGCAAGGTTCACCCATGGATACAGAAAAGGGATAACAAAAGAAAAGAAAGAGTAAGGCTTTACGGTCTTCTCGCCCACAAGGTTATAACACTTGTGCTAATAGCTGCTCCTGCCACTCCGCTTATGAGTGCAAAGACAACGTTTGCATCTATATGCAGGATGGTTGCTAATGCATGTGCAACTGTTGGCGATGCTAGAAACGCTAGAAACCCTATAGCAAACCCTATCGCTCCAAAGATTGCGAGTATTCCGGTTCTTGATACCATTTTACATCACTGCTGACTTTCCGTATCTGAGATCCTGAAGCTGCCGGTCGGGATTGATGGGAACTTGTCATTCATCTTTTGCTCTGCGACTGCTGAAGCTTCCATCATTATCTGATCTATGTCACTGCCAGAGCCGATATTCATCTCGATTCCAGAACCGTTGCTCTGCAAAGACTCCATCATGATTCCATTGAGTAAAGTCTGCATGGTGTTGATCTCGCTATCGGCACCTGGCACAAACTTTCCAAGACCGGGCTTTAGGCTCTTTATTGAGGTTATCGCTGGCCCTAGCGTGACCATTACGTCTCCCATATCGTGTATAGTAGATAATCTCATCGAGACCTGCTCAAATGCCATTTTGGCCTGCCCCAACGTACGCGAGACCTTGCGCACCTCTGCAAGCTCGTTTGAGAGCACCTTTGTAGTATCGGTATCGTGCCGCTGCACGGCATCGACTACTCGCCTAAACAAGGATGCATCTCTCTCGTTTAGTTTGGTAACTATGGCGTCTAACTTTGATATTTGCAACTGAAGCTTGTTAGCTGCTGTCTCTACTCTAGGTCTGAGGGGACCCTGAGCAGCTAGGGCCTCTTTCAACTTGTCTCCCGCGCTCACCCTATTTTGATTACTCCAATTCTTATCAAAAGCATTCATGCAAATTCGAGCTATGATTTGCTATTAATTGCGAGTGTGTAATTCGATAAACCATAAGCTAAACTAATTATCCTCTAGTTTTAGAGACGATCCGTTTATGATGAATAATTCTACAGAATGTCAAAGTGGTAACCTAAAAAGTTCCTTCTGGTTTATTGAGGCCCATGCACCCATGCCCAGCTTGGCGTCCCCGCCTGTGCCGGTTATCTGACTCACCACGATCTCCTTTGGAGCCATTGGCGGCCATAACATCGCCACATAATCACCAATGTCACCGGCCTTGTCAAGGGACGCAGGCTGCATATTTTCTCGCAGCAATTTGGTCGCAGCAAGTTTGTTCTTCGCAGGCTCCATAAGCTGATGTTGCCCGTGCACGATGAGGTGAATCTTCTTACTGCTATCAATTTCAAACATACTTTAGTATTACAAGATGCATACAACTATAAGCACGTTAAATAGTTTTTCTCACATGATAGTCATTGACTCTTATATGGCCATGATTTTGCCCGATGACATAGCAGAGCGCATTTTGGGATTTATTGCCGGTAAAGTAAACTTTCCCTTTGTTGGTCCGGATGAGTTAATGTGCCTAATGTACCTATACGGTAGAAACAGCAAAATAGGAGAAGGTGAGATTGGGGAAGTCAGCAGCCTTGCGCAGCATACTGCCTCGCAGCTGGGACGAGAGATCGATGCTTACATGAACAGCCCCGCAAGCAAGCTTGAAACAGAATATATCAGGAGTAAATACATCAATAGAGAGCTGCAATTAGCTGTTGAAAGAAAATCGCAGGATGTCAAGAAGCGAATGGCAGGGGATCCAGCAATAATATCTGACTGCTTTGCGCATCATGTTGCATACTACAAACAGGACTACTTTTTGGAGCTGTACGGTCCACTTAGAGATTCTCAGATTACATCAGATATCCGCTCGGCACTGGCTCTTAGGATGGTCATGGTGTGCTACAATAGAAAAGGAGCGCAAGAGACAAGACTGGCACATCCCCTTATTCCAGTGTACATATGGTTCAAGGATCAGGCAGGTGCAAAGCCGTGATAATATGGAATTTGCGAAAGCTCCTCCTGGGGCATCTGAACAATTGATATCAAATGCCCGTCAGGATCTTGGATTATTGCATGCTTACCAAATGGCTCCTGTTTGGGCTTTTTGTAGAATTTGACCTTTTTCTTTTTCAGGCTGTTAATAACATCGTCAAAATCGCTTATGCTAAACCCCACGAGCATGCCATTGTTCTTTTTGATCCTCTTCCTTTTCGCAGGGTGGAGTGCAAGCACTGTGCCCCGTGTTGAAAACTCTGTCCACTCCTTTGACTCTTGTTTTAGCTCCATACCAAGAATATTGCGATAGAATCCGATTGATCTTTTCATGTTGGAAACAAGCAAGATGACTGCTCCTATCCGGCTAAACATTGCAGTAGTATATTGCATTCACAAATATAAAGTTGAAAATGAGTGTCATATAGTATTATATATCTCGATCAGAGGTTCAGCGGACTTATTGGAAAATGATAGAACATCTGCCCCCATCATCAGGTTCTCAGAATTCCTTGGAATAGGGTACTTTGGTGACAAAAAGCAGAGTGTCATAGCTCCTATTTTTGATTCGCACTCCAATGCAGAGCGTGGGTGGAAAAAAGTAATGGCAAATCAGCAGCAGCAACAGGTGGTTCCTTTATTTCATACAGTATTTGTAGAACACGCTGCAAGATACGAGTTCATCGCCCACTCTATAGAAATGAGCTCTAAAAAGCTCTAAAAGGCTCAATTACGTGCTTTATCGTTCATCTTCTAGTCTGTCTAGCCTGAATAAATTCAAGAGCGACTACGGAAACGGAACGGCGTACACCAAATTTGGATGGCATGATCTAACAAAACCCTATAAGTTTGATGTGCTTCCCTACTATGCTGCTGTTGATTCGATAGAGTTCAAGAAGGCAGACGACATCAAAACTGGTATGCTAGTCGATCAGATAAGGAAAAGCTAGCAGGCAGTCAGGCAATGGGTTCACGGGTTTACATGCAGCCGTTTTTCTAGATTGCGAGAAGGTTTCTACGCTATCTGTGGGCTACTTATCAAACTCCTTACTGCCAGTACCGCAATTATCACGACGACCGCTAAAACGATTGGAGAAACTGTCGCGGGTTCACCAATCTCTAATACTAGCCCGAGCAGCTTCCATACTTCTAACATTATAACCATTCCTAATTTTCTACTCCGTCAGCTTTAAGCTAACATACAGTCATTGATCGTATTATTCATGAGGAAAATTACTCCAGACTTTACATTTATCTTGCATCATGCTCAAAAAATAACATTGATAAACAACCCTGTAGCCGTGTTTGACTCAGGCATTGGCTCCTTCTCGATAATACGAGAGCTAAGGCGCGAGATACCATACGAAGACCTGCTCTACCTTGCAGACAAGGTCCACTTTCCATACGGTACCAAGTCACATGCAGAGCTGCGCGAGATCATTGTAAATACAATAAACTACCTCAAGCGCTACAAACCTAAGCTAGTGGTAGTTGCATCAAACACTCCATCTGTGCAAGTACTAGATGATATAAGAAGGACGATAACGGATATCTCGATAATAGGAGTCAGGCCACCCCTAAAGGAAGCTGTCAGACTCACAAAGAAAAAGCATATTGGAATTATGGCCACTGAGGGCATGATAAGGAGTAGGGAGTTTGAGAACCAAATTCGCAGGGAAGTACCCCAACATATCTTGGTAACTAGATTCAATGCCTCACCTATAATTGAGCTTATAGAACATGGAGTGCATCTTGAGAATGAGCGACGAACATTTAATGTGATCTCACGTGTTCTGGGCGACAGCATAGATGAAAAGATTGACGTCATTACTCTCTCAAGTACTCACCTTCCGTTTGTAAAACGATATCTCAATTCACTCTTGCCTACAGTTAGGTTTATCGATCCAGCGCAGATAGTAGCCAAGGACATAAGAAAGTTCCTTACATTTTATCGAATGGCAAAAAAGAGTGGCAGGAGTAATCTGCGGATCTTAGTTTCTGACGGCAAGCGGGAATTCGAAAGATCGGTGCGTGCGCTGGGAGTGAGAGAGCCGATCGAAGAAGTGTTCCTTACATTTTGATTCAAATTAGTGGCACAGTCTAAATATATGTAAACGAGGAATTAGTACAACAAAAGACAGGCAGCTAAGAACAAAATGGGATTTCAAACAGATATTGATAGAGGAGGCAGAGCACTGATGGATACCCTTCTCCAGCTCAGTGGCATATACTCTTTTTATGAGAGACATTTAGAGCTAGAAATTATCAAGTATCCGCTGCCAAACCACATTGCAATTGTGCTTGATGGTAACAGGAGGTGGGCCAACATGCATCTGCTTGATACTAGTTGGGGGCACAACCACGGTGCTGACAAGGCAGAAGAACTATTGAACTGGATACATGACGTGGGCATCAAAATCACTACTCTGTATGTGCTATCAACTGAAAATCTTGAGCGCAAGGACGAAGAGCTTGAAAACATATACAGGATTCTTGAAAAGAAGTTGCAGAAGCTCTACAATGACGAGCGGGTGCATAAACGCAGGATGAAGATAAAAGCAATAGGCGATACTAAGCTGCTCCCCCATAACTTGCAGCAAATATTGACAAAGCTTGAAGAATCGACTGCCCATTATGATTCGATGTTTCTCAACATTGCGATAGCATATGGTGGTCAAAAGGAGCTAATTGAGGCTGTTAGAAAGATAGCTCGAATGGCCGAGAAGGGTCTAATTGAAGTTGACGAAATTGATGAAAAGACCATTGAATCATGTCTATATACGTCACACCTACCGCAGCCATCACCTGATCTTATCCTGAGGACGTCTGGCGAAAAAAGATTGAGCGGCTTCTTGATATGGCAAAGCGCCTACAGCGAGCTGATGTTTATGGATGTGTTCTGGCCAGAGTTTCGCAAAATTGACCTTATGCGAGCCATTAGGACATATCAGCAGAGAGTGCGCAGATATGGCAGGTAATATAATATTAACATAGCCTCAACGTGAGGCTATTGTTTTTAAATCAAAAGATATACCAAGTTAGTAAATTATTATTCTTCTTCTGCTACTTCTTCAACTTGCCAGTTGTCATTAACATAAAGACCAATGGTTTTTGCAGGGAGTTTCCATAAAGATATCTCCTGTAGAGCCTTTCTGATCTGGAAATAGTGATGATTCTTGTCTCCAGGATTGCCTGCACAGTCATAATGTCCAACTACTGCGATGATCCGGGAGTTATGTTTCTCAACAGATATAGCTGCTGAATGTTTTGCAAGTAATGCTTCCGCGTGACGCGATTCATTTGAGAAAATTCCATTGGCACCGGGGAAAGTTATCATATCCACTATGTCAACTGCATAATTTTGCTTTATATAATCAATAACAGGCTGCTGGGTTCTTCCATCAATGCAATTTATAGCAGTTCCAAATTTGTATTGCTTTTTCATTGATGAGTAGAATCAACAAGCTCAAGATGTATAATATCCTTTGTTGGCTCCTGCTTTTATAGTACGCAAAACATCATCTAAGCTGACCTTCT
>DAIUEZ010000037.1:0-16873 GCA_036844865.1 Nitrososphaera sp.
TGATACACCTTGCATATAACTTCTGGCAAGGGACCGGACTGGTTGTGAGGATGTCCAAATGCAACCGAGCACCTTGCAATCATGGCATGTTCTAGCAATGTCCCATTGCGGAGCGTTCCAAATTTCGTCTATGCTCTTCTCAAGAAGGCTATAGGTATTCTCAGCTGACTTAAACTTCCAACAAGGCACTAAAACAGTGCCATTTCCGTTTACAAATATGCTTTTCCAAACTCCACATTCATCAAAGACCGTCCGGCCATGTTTTATTATCTGTTGAAAATACTCCTGTGGTATAAGCATACGCAATGAGCCAGGCTTCTTCATATAATCGAGAACGCTTGTACACACCTTGGCCATGGTTTCACGATCCGGGGATAGTGAATAATCAACATCAGACCTATCTTCAACAAATGTAAGAGAGATCGCGCTTGCTCCCAGTTCCTTTGCCCTATCAAAGTAAGTCTGATCGATAAACTCCTGTGTATTGAATTTTGTAATCACGCTGTTAAAATAGTGAGGCACTTTATATTTTGTGAGCAGGCGTAAGTTATCCATAACTCTATTAAAGATCGGGGGAGACACTCCTCGCACTTTACAGTAGGACTCTTCGTAAGTGGAGTCGATGCTGCATGTCACAAACTGAATATATTTTCTCAAGCTCTCGAGATCGATCCTATGCAGGAGCGAGCAGTTGGTGATAAGTGTTATAGGCATCTTGATATTGTGCAGATACTCAACAAGTTCCATAAAATCAGGCCTGCTGGTTGGCTCTCCACCTTCTATTATACACCAGACACAATATTTCGAAACTTTATCAAAGACCGTCTTCCATTGCTGTGTCGAAAGATCAGATTTCTTGGCCAGCCTTATTTGTCCTTCCTTGTCGGAATCACCGAAGGGACACATGGGACAATAAAAATTGCAGTAGTGTGTCATACTGAACACTGCTACAACAGGACGCCTCCTGCCTAATGCAGTGTCTATGCTCCATTTGCTGATAAGCTTTATAGTACGAATGGTGTCAACTACCAATGTACCACTTCTCCAGGGACTGTCCCTTTTAAGCAATTCTCTTGCATAGAAAAACTTAACAGTACTGTGACGTCCTTATCTCGAAGAGATGAATGCCCTTGAATTCGGCATAGAGGTTATCACTCTTTCAGCATCAGGTGTACTGGCTCCTGGCCCACTTTTTTTCGCCAATCTGGCTTACAGTACGCAACACGACAAATGGTCTGGTATCAGAGTTGCTTACGGCCACACGATAGTCGAGCTTCCCCTAATAATCATACTAGCAGCAGGCCTGGTGGCTTTTGATACTGCAAAAAAATATGCCGGCGTCATAGGAGTCATCGGTGGAATCGCTATCCTTGCCTTTGCAGGTTTGCAAATAGCAAGTATCTTTAAAGGAATACAGGGATATGAAAAGAATTCCAATTCCTTAGGAAACAAAGGCCCAATTATAGGTGGCATTATACTCAGTGCTCTTAACCCGTTCTTCGTCTTATGGTGGTTCACGGTTGGATTGAAGCTGGTGGTCGACTCCCAAGTATTTGGGGTCGTTAATGGCGTAACAATTCTTTTTGCGCTTCACATTTGGATGGACTATGCATGGCTTGGCAGCACTGCCTATCTTGCTTCAATAGGAGCCTCTGTTCTTAGTTCAAAATACTATCCGGCTTTACGCCTAGGACTGACAGTAGTACTCATATATTATGGAGTTAGCTTTGTATCAGAGGCGGCATAACAAGACATCCATACTTGAGAAAAATTAAAACATTTTTGAAGATAATCTCTGGTTTCTAATTGGGAGCTCTTTCTTTATGTGCTTCCCATGCATGAGCTCTATTCGTGAGGTTCCTCAAGGAATTTCTTAGACGTTGCTGAGCTGTCAACAACGTTCATCTCGATTATTATAAATTTTTTGCTCGTTGCAGAAGTGGTGTATTTGGACTCTGGAGTCTCATGTGAGATAATCAGTAGTTTCATTTGGCGTTGAATACATAGCAATGAGTTAGCATAATGAAGTCGCACTGAACCTTTGAACAGATTAATGTTCCATGCTTTGTTGGCATAGAACTCGCATCGAAAGCAACCTCTCGGCCGCTATAGCGATGTAACAGTGGTAGTGTCCTAAGAATCTGAACCTTTAATTTTCCGACTGGCGACCTCGCGCTGAAATCTAGTGGGTCCCGTATTATCAGAACTTAGCACTTTGCCTAATCTGTCATCGGTACCGATCCACAGCACCTTTGCATCTTAGTGTCGGTTATTCACTGTAAACAACTTTCAGGAAAGAAAAATGTTACATTACCAACGGGATCGCTACGCCTGCACTTAGTTGCGATCTTTCACCTAGCACGAGAAATAGGGACTTCTATTGTGGAGACGTTCCTCACTTTACCGTCATCCGATTGAACTGTCTCAGACCCAAGCTTAATTGGTCCAATCTTGTATCCAAGTGTATCCATACGCTTTACAATAATCTGCGCCACATCCACTGCTCTTGTGATGCTCTTTCCTCTTGCTTTTATTATGACTATTGGCTCGTTTGCCAACTGTACTAGAGTTGCTGTGACATAAGTCATGAGCGGTTTCTTGCCGATGAATATCTCGTTACTTGAAGTGCTTTGCCTGACTGAATTGGTGCTTGTCGACATCGTGCGAGATAATTCAGCACAGTACAATATAACGTTTATTGAGGCTGGTCTTGAGTAATCTGGGCATACCTTTTGAGAATGCCTTGAAGCTCAGAGGGCTTTTCTGCTATTTCTCTAACCGCGTCTGGATGTTCTACCTCATAGCAATGGAGGAAGGACTGGTCATCTTTGTAGAATAAAAAGACCTTATTGTCATAAATACAGTGATACAGCTTATCTGTGATCATTTTGTCAGTCTTGATCTTAATGCCATTTTGTTCTGCCACGACCGAGACCTCATCATCTATTGCGGCCATCTACACGTCTATTGCTCGATGTGGGTATTTAAGTGGAGGATAATAAAAAGCGACATTGGCATTCTGCTGTAGTAATAACGGATCATTATCAAAGGTTAAAACCAAAAGCGGCCAAAGCAAAATATTCCATCTCTTGTGACTTATATTATATACCTGTGTGAAAACTAAATTTTTGTTCCACGGCCTCATAGAGCTTAATTCAAGTTTACATCAATTAATAAAATGGAGATAAAAGATTAGGAACAATAATGAAGGTATGGTAGAGTAGTAAGGAAACCTAACTCCACCGTGACACTCTTATTTTGGGTTTACTAAATTGATTTTCTATTTCAGCTAATCTTTCCATCGAACCATTGCTCTTTCTCAGCGTTGAAAAGCACGAGTCACTTCTAATCCTCTCAAAGATAGAAGTAACTTGTTCGCTGCTAACCCCATGTTTAATGTCATATTCAATCTGTCTGCAGATATTTGTAAGGCTGCCATACTTTTTGTGATTTCTCTTCTCCCATCCTGATGCATTTTCTGACAGACCCTTGACATATTTTACAACTGTCTTTTCCATATGCTCAAGGTGCCATTCTCTCATCGGAAAACTATTTTGTACCAATCAAAAAACCTCTATTTATGACACAGCAAGCTTGTATATAATCTGACCGGTAGAACCTGTTGGAGCAATATGGGTCCAAGCAGCAGTATATTGGACCAAATTTGAATTTCAATGCTGACCGAATCGAGGTATTATCTTGGTGACTAAAATGGTTTCTCGGTATCATGACTACAGAGATACTGGGTTGCTGGGAGCAGTGACGTCTCTATGTTATGGGTAGTGCATTGCAACAAACCTAAGCTTGATGCTAAGGAGTCGACTGATTAGAAGTTGCAGTATTGTCGGCTTCTGCATGTAACTTGCGGATCCTATTGTTTTCGATATAGATCACCACTCCAAGATATATACCCAGCCAAGGCAAAAACATTATCTCTCCAGCTACTGAATGAAAAGCCTCCCATTCCTGTACATCTGTTGTCACTACAAGTGCATATAGGGAAAGTGAAACTATTCGAACTAGGTTTACAGCAACAGTGCCTAAAGTTCCTGCGGCAAAGTAGATCAGCTTCCTACTTAATGGCATATCCATTTTAAGGAGTAGTGCCAGTATTACAAGTGTATAGATTATCATACTGTGGACACCTGCCGACGGCCAAAAGACCTGCAGCGCGAAAGGGCCATGAAGGCCGTTCATCACAAGTAAATTGCCCCTTGCAAGTGCCGGATCTGCAGAATTACCTGGTGTTTGGGGCCCGACATTAATGATGGATGTATCTATAAAGTTAATCACTGCCTGGTCAATCTGCAAATAAATTGGCACTATGACCTGCAGAGGGCCAAGAGAATCAAATGGAAAAAAAGCATCAAGCGCAAGGATGAGCGCGCTTCCTGCTAGGTATATCGTTCCTGCAGATGCTATCTTGTACCACTTTTTGCCAAATAACAATATAAGCGAGCTCGCTACAAATATGGTCATTACAATAAAATCCCACATCCACACCCAACTGTCCACAAGCGAAACATTGTACACATATTTTCCATTTCTGATATAGTCACTTAGTCCATATGGTAATACAATAAAATATGAAATGGTGAGGGCTGCCATGCCTGCCACCAAGAGGAGTCTTTTTTTGCTAAGTGAGTATTTCAGTCCGACAAGCTCAGCTCCAATAAATGCCATCGCAAATAGAAAACCTCCTCTTCCCTCATTCCAAGAAAGAACAAAGGTGTCAGGATAAGCTACAAGTGTATACAAAATCGGCGAAATAAGTATCAAAGTCGCCGCTACGCTTGAGTTGATCCCAAATACGACATGGCCTTCAGTGCCATCGGGCGCTACAGTTTTGTCCCTCGACAAATTTCACATTTTTGTGAGCGACCCTCGGGATAAAAATGTTCTAGAACTGCACGATTGCTTCGGTAAACCAGCGGGGCATTAACTCCTTTGCATTCCTAAGAAGATAAGAAGCACTACCGTCTAGGATATATGTTGTTGCATAGTCATCATTACTACGGACGCTCCTACCATAAGCTTGAACAAGCCGGAGAACTGTGTTCCATGTATACCACTTTGGATCGCGCTCTTTTTTTGCAGCTATTTTTTTGTCCGTCAGATCTGGAAATGGCACTTTTACGATCACCTGAAATCTTGACAGGTCGTCCTTTAGGTCTACCCCAAGGTGGAGAGATGGAGATATCAGAACTGTCTGCTTCTCGCTCTCATAGTGCTTTTGCAGTACTTCGCTTCTATCAAGGCTGGATGCTGTCTCTATGAGTCTGCTTGCATTTTCCTTGCTAATATTGTCCTTAATATATTGAAGTTGTGAGTACGATGTAGTATGGATTATGCCTTTTTCATTTCTGTGTATTGACATGATATTGTCTACAGCCTGAGCAATTTTAGGCATACTCACGTTCATTGTTTTGGCACTGAGCCATGCTACATTCATAAGATGAATAGGCCTGTTCTTAACTGGAAAGTCTGAATCTTCAACTCGGATGAATTTGACTTTTTCAGGCTCAAGACCTGTTGTCTTGCATAAGTGGTCTTTGCTCAGGATTGTAGCACTCATGAAAAGTGAGATCGAACCCTTGTCGAGAATTGTATCAAAGTAGCTAGAAACTTCAAGCGGCATTAGAGTTACCTTTACAAGCTGGTTAGTAGAATCGCGCTGGACACTAGATACTATCCAATTATCCTTGTTGGCTTTCACGTCCTCAATGACCGCTGTAAGATTCTTATCAAGTTCTAGTGCATCTATCAGATTCTTTTCGGTGTATGGCTCTAAAGTCACTTTTTGGTTGCTGCGCTCTATGATGCCTTGGGCCTTTTCTGTAAATTCAAAAAGCCGTTCTTTTAACTTCAAGCAAAATTCAAGCCAAGTTTCAATGTCATCAATCTTGTCAACCGGCATGTGCATCTTCAAAAAAGGGAGCATGTTTTTACGGATCGTAAAACTTCTGAAGTCGCCGACTTCATTTTCCAGTTGGTGTGCTTCGTCTAGGACTAATAGTTTACGTTTTTGTGTTGCTCCGGCATAAAAGATGTCAGATAGAAAATATCTATAATTGTAAACCGTATGGGTTGCTTGACTGCCTATCCACTTTTGATGATAATAATGGCATGGTCGCCAATCTATATCGACCAGCTTCGGTTTTGATCTCATCTTGTCTACATATCTCCGCTCTGCAAAAGGATCAAGCTTAATGAGTTCGTGGACAGTGCCCTGGTCGTAGACCTTGTAATCTGTAAGGCGAGTCTTGTAGGAACAGTCGTAAGATTCGTCCTTGATACATGGTCCATAGTTACAGCTCTCATCGAGCCCCATATCCTCCTTGACGATGCAGGGAAAATTGCTTCTTCCCCTTACGTCTACTATAAACGGAAAGTCACGTATATACTGACTCTGAAGGTCCTTAGTTGCTGTACAAATATGAGAGCTTCCAAGATAGCGGGCGAGGGTTATTGCAACGGGCGTCTTGCCAAAACCAGTGGGAGCCTCAAGAAAAATTAACCTATAGCCAGACTTGATGGCAGAATCAATCATATCAAGGACTATCTTTTGCTTTTCTCTTACCGTGGGAAACGGAAAATGTGTTAATATTGTACTTGTCATTTCAAGAAATTAACCTCGGGCACCAAAGTCTCTAGACGCACCACGCTTTTTAAGGTTGGGGGTTCTCTATAGAGCCGTCGTAGAGCCAACAGCGCACGAAACCCCTTTGTATCTCAAATTCAGGAGGATTGCGCGTGCATACATCCATCGCATGGACGCAGCGGTCGCGGAATCTGCAACCTGTGGGAGGAGTGAGCAACGACGGCGGGCTTCCCTTCACGAAATATATTTTCTTGTCTTCTGTCCTCAGCTTGGGAATTGCTTCAATCAAGGCCTGAGTATATGGGTGGCTGGCATTCTTGTAAATATCCTTTGTAGCAGAGAATTCGATCAGTTGTCCAGCATACATGATGCCTATCCTATCTGTGATCTGTGATACAAGTGCGAGATCATGTGTTATTAGTATTATCGTTATTCCTTTTTCCTTCTGTAATTTTTTAAGTAAGGTGATTATCTGCGACTGCACTACCATATCGAGCGCAGTCGTTGGTTCATCGGCTATCAAAATGTCAGGATCCAATAAAAGGGCCATCGCAATCACAACGCGCTGTTTCATTCCACCGGAGAGCTCATGGGGGTACCGCTTTGCTATTGAAATATCGAGGCCAACTTGTCGGAGCGATTCCGCTATTTTGTCATCAATTTTGCCCTGAAAGCGGTGTTCCGTTAGAATTTCGCGCAGCTGGCTTTCTACGGTATATACCGGATCAAGCGCGTTCATGGCACCTTGGAATACCATCGATATTCTCTTCCATCGTATCTTGCTGTCAAATTCTGATGAAGACATTTTGGTAATATCATCATCTCCTAGCGTTATACTTCCTTCAACTATTCTGCCAGGCAACAGTATTGATCGCATAAGGGCCGCGCCCAGTGTACTTTTCCCGCATGCTGACTCGCCAACAATGCCAAGAGACTCTCCTTCAGCTACCTCAAAATTGACACCGTCTACTGCCCTTATTGTCCCGTTTTCCGTAAAATAATATGCCTTGAGGCCGGATACTTTTAGTTTCGGCAATAACAGGAGAAGAAATCAATTAATGGTTATATGAGGATTCTGGAGCCTTATATCATCTAGTGCAACTGTGTTTATATTACTAGAGGGGGAACTTGCATCTAATTGGGTGTACTGCTTGAGGCTAAAGGACTCAGAAAATATTTTACTATTAAGAAAACTTTCCGCCAGTTCTTCAAGCCAGCACAACCTGGCCTCTTTGTCAAGGCAGTAGATGATGTCAGCTTTGTTGTTGATCGAGCTAAGGTATTAGTTTTTGCAGGCGCATCTGGCTCAGGCAAGACGACCATCGCAAGGCTTGTCATGCGTGCGATAGATCCCGATAGTGGCTCAATAATATTTGAAGAAAATGATATAACACGAGCTAAGGGAAAGCAGCTCAAACACTTCCGTAAGACAGTCCAGATGGTATACCAAGACCCATATGCATCGCTGGATCCCCGCATGAAAGTGAGGGATATAATAATGGAGCCGATCAGCATTCATGACAAGGAAAGCTCAAAGGAGCAAAAGTTAGAAAAGGTTCTAAATGCTCTGCGCGAGGTTGGCCTTGAGCCATCAGAAGAGGTAGCAGGCAGACTTCCATATACGCTCTCTGGAGGTCAAAGACAGAGGGTGGCAATAGCAAGAGCGTTAGTGTTACGCCCCACGCTTATTGTGGCCGACGAGCCAGTGTCAATGCTTGATGTGTCCGTTAGGGGCGAAATATTAGGACTTATGCAGAGCCTAAGGCAAAAGTTTAAAATTTCTTACATTTACATAACGCACGACCTCTCGACAGCACGTTACATAGGAGACGATTTAGCTATTATGAAATCAGGCAAGATAGTAGAGATGGGTCCAATCGATAAGATCCTTTCGGATCCTTGCCATCCTTACACAAGGATGCTAATAAATGCAATACCAGAGCTAGAAACTAAATAACGCATACCATGTTTAGAAAAAATATATTAGGTGTGTATGCTAGCCTCTGATTGCGTTGCAAAAACGGCGGTTACTAGCCTCTATTGTTTCTGTTGTTATACTGCTTTTGATTACTTCTGTGGCATCTGAGAATCCTGCTTTCACACAGGTACAAGAAAAAGGTCCCTATATAGATCAGGCGAGATTTATCCATCGCACAGATGAGAATCTTGCCCTAGAAGAGGTCAAATCTGGGTCCCTTGACACGTATTTTTTCCCCATCCCTCAAGAAGCTGCCAATGATGCAAGGAACGATCCTCGGCTAAAGGTATATGATACGACTGCTGGCTCACTAGCATTTTTTGTAAATCCAGCTCCTGCAGCAGACCCGAACATTCTCAATCCATTTCAATTCAAGGCAGTTCGTTATGCTTTAAACTATCTCATCGACCGAGACTTCGTGGTTAATGAGATTTTGAAAGGATATGGCAATCCTCTTATTGATCCCTTTGGCATATATTCACCGGAATATCTGAACATTATCGACACAGTCGAATCATTTGGGTTTAGGTACAATCCTTCCCTTGCATCGAGCATAATTTCTGAGGCAATGACTTCGGCAGGTGCCACAAATGACGGCGGCAAGTGGGCATTCAATGGCAATCCTGTTACCATAAAGCTCTTTATGAGACAAGATGATCCTAAAAAGGTATCAATGGGTGAGCTGGTCGCTTCAGAGCTTGAAAAGATCGGCTTCAGTATCCAGAGAGATTACGGTGATTTGAACAAGGCAAACACAGTAGTATACGGTTCAGATCCAAAGAACTTGCAATGGCAAATATACACTGAGGAGTTTGCTGGCCCCAGGGCGTTTGTTAAGTACAATCCAACAATTCCGGCCCAGATGTATGCCCCTTGGTTGAGCAGAATGCCTGGGTCTCAGAACCCAACCTATTGGAACTATCAAAATGCTACACTTGATGAGATTACCCAGAAGATAGCGTTTTTTAATTTCACATCCGAGCAGGAAAGGAACCAGCTGGTAAGTGATGCAGTAAGGATGGGTATTCAAGAATCTGTTAGGATTTTTGTTGCCCAGAAGACCGACCCTTTTGTTGCTTCTGCTAATGTGCAAGGTTTGGTAAATGATTTTGGGGCAGGGATAACAAGCAAGTATTCTCTACTAAACGCAAGATTAGGCGGCGACAGAAATGTTTCGCTTGACATTGGTGTCAAACAGATCCATCAAGGGTCTTGGAACACAATCGGAGGTCTCCAAGATCTCTATAGTGCGAGTATTTATTCCATGGTTGCAGACACTGCCACCTACAGGCATCCATATACTGGAGAAGTGATCCCATTTCGAAGCCCTTGGACAGACATCACTACGCAGGGGCCTGTTGGTAAAATTGACGTACCTTCTGATGTAATAAAATGGAACCAAACGCTGCAGCAGTGGGTCCAAGCAGGCGAAGGATCGACTGCGATAAGTAAGATAACGTTTACACCACTTTATTCAAAGTGGCACCATGGGATCCAAATGGATGTTTCTGACATGATGTATGCTGATTATTTCGCCTACGAATGGGGCACTAATACTGGGCCAGGAGACCGGACAGTAGATGCTGAATATACCCCAGCAGCAAGTGAAGCTCTCAAGCTTTCCAAGGGCTCTAGATATATTGCCCCTGATAAAATTGAATCTTACATTGACATTTGGCATTACGATGAGAAGGAGATTGCTGGGTCAGGAACATTCTTTGCTACTGAGCCATGGGAGATTCTTGCTGCATCTGAAAGAATTGTCATGGATGGCAGACTTGCTTATTCTAGAAGTGAAGCACAAGCCAAAGGCATTGAATGGTACGATCCTATCGTAAGAGAGCATGCAGATATGATCAAGGCAGAGCTTCAAAAGATGAAAAATGAGCAATTTGTGCCGCCTGCTTTAAGGAACATAATAACGATCGAAGATGCCATCAAGCGTTACGATGCCAGCATCAGTTGGATTGAAAACCATGGCCATGCAATAATTGGGAACGGTGCCTTCTATCTTGACAACTTCAATGTAGCAGGAGGAACAATAACTATCAATGCTTTCAGAGACTTCTCATACCCCTTTGAAGTGGGCCATTGGTCTCAGTATGAGACACCTCGAGTTGCTGACATTAGTAGCGTTAACGTGCCGAGAATAGTAATCATGGGTCAGTCTACTCCGATCAAAGTCAACGTTGAGCTGGGTGGCCAGCCAAGCAGCAATGTGACTGTGAACTATTTTGTTTCAAATAAGGATGGAATAGTGGTAGCAAGAGGAGTGGCCCAGCCAGAAAGCCCCGGACAATTCAATATTAATCTGACATCAGACATAACTGCAAAGCTATCTCCCGGACCAAATCAAATCAGGATTTTTGCAACTAGCAATGAAGCTCTTCGCCCAGACATTTCCTCAAGCACTATTCTTGCTGCTCCGGGAGCACTTGGCTCCACTCAGGATACAAATAACAATAATGAAATAGGCGGCAATAATTTCGCTGTGGATGCAGCGCAATAGATGACAATTGTACCAGGAATATTCTTAGTTCGCTCCGTTATTGAGCAGCTCTAGAGGGGGCCAACCAATGTTAGATAGAAGCTGGTTAGTCTTGGATACAAGTTATTGTTACGAATTTAGGAACATTATGATATACGATATACTGTGCAGGATCTCTTGGACATTGCTTTCTAGAACGATTGTGCCTTGCGTCCAATATTGACAAGATAGGAGTTATAGCTTCAGAGCCTGGCGCTTTTGCGTTTATAGAGACACAAAATCTCTAGATACTTTGAAACTAGACAATCGAAGCGGAATAATGATAACAAATAGCAATAAAGATTACAAAGGAGCTTCCCTCTATTCCTGTCCGAGTCGACATCGTGAGTAGCATTGAAAGTATCGTCCGGCTTCTGCGAACACGCAGGCACTACGGTCTTTATTGGAAATGAGGATAATAGTTATGGCAAGGTTAAGTTTGTGCTTCTTGCTAGAATGGCCGATATAACAGACATATATATGTCAGGACTATGAAATAGTAGAAAAAATAACCGGCTAGATGGTGATTTGAGTATAGTTGGGAGACTTTGGCCGCTTTCTTATAAAACGCTCGTTAAACATGGTTATAGTGCTGTTTTCCACTTTGATCCTAACTATGGCTCTACTTGGTCCTACAATGGATAAGATACTGCTTGATGCTACGAGATCCTCCATTGTGGATGAAACAAACCATAGCGATATCAAGTTTCAAAGTACCCAGGAGCGCCAGAACTACATAAACCAAAAGATTGACCTTCAGATCAAGGCAATAGGTCTTGACGAGCCATGGTACTCTCCTAAGCGGTTCACAAATACTGTTTTAAAAGTGATGGTGCTCGACCTAGGGAAGTCTAACTATCTGACAAGCGAGAGCGGCTCCGCAAATGTGCGTGACATCATCTTGGAAAAGATGCCAAAGACAATATTGCTCTTTACTACTTCAACTCTGATTATTACTGTCATTGGGCTTTACCTTGGAGCGTTTGTAGCAAATCGTGCTGGTTCCGTATGGGACAGGATCAACTCAGCTTTTGCAGTATTTAGCAGCAGCTTTCCTACTTGGTGGGTCGGAATGCTCATGATCTTTGCTTTTGCCTTTACTTATCATATTTTTCCTGCTCGAGCTACTCCTCTTACTTCGCCATCTGATCCATCTTATGCCTTAGATCTGGTTTATCATATGATTTTGCCTCTTATAACAATAGTCGTCGTTGGCTTTGGCTCATGGGCATATATTGTACGCTATTTCGTCGTTGGAATCCTTGGGGAAGACTATATCATAGCCAAGAGGACAGCAGGGATACCCCAAAAGAGGATCCTATATTCTCATGCTCTGAAAAATGCTGCTCCACCGATCATCACCGTTGTAGCCTTGAGTCTTACTAGCTCGTTTGGTGGTGCCATTATTGTAGAGGCAGTTTTTGGCTGGCCAGGCATGGGCAGCTTATATTATCAGGCAATAGGCTTTTTCGACATACCTGTCATAATTGGATTAACGTATATATCTACACTGATTTTCATCTTCACAGTATTTCTTATTGACATAATCTATGCTTACTTTGATCCAAGGGTGAAGGTCAGCTGACAAGTCGCGTGGAAGCTCTGTCTGCGTCAGATATTTTTAAGGCATTTAAACGTTCGAAGAGCGGCATAGCTGGTGTTGCGATACTATTTGGACTTATTTTGATAACAATTTATGCAGTAGCAACTATTCCACTAAAATCTTTCACACAGTGGAATAACCCAAATTTTTGGATCAACGAGCCCCAGTCAGCTATGCCTGCATGGATAAATATGCTCGGGCTAAAGGTGCCAGAGCATTTGATCATGACTGCCAATGATGCTGACAAATCCACCTCTCTAGAACAAGGCGTGCGCATCGAGAGCTATTCTTACAAAGTGAATTTCGATTACGATTCTTATCCAAGTGACTTCATGGTTATGTATTCTGCCAAATATGGTAGTACTCAACCAGCAATTCAGATCGATGTGCTTAGGCCAGACGGTAATCAATTCCAGGTTTACTTTGCATCTCTTCCTTCTTCTCAGAATGAGAGCAATGAATTCTCTGCTAGAATCTTTTCTACAGATAGACTTATCGCAGATAGCCTTGTTGGATATAGCAATCTCTTTGCATATAGGGTAGATCCTAGCAGGCCACAAGTCATGATTTTTTCCGACACACAAGAGAATAAAGTGCTAAAAGGTACATATGTCATCCGCAACAGCTTCTATTTGTTTGATCCAAATGACACCGTCGTCGATTCCGAAGTGATATTAGGTGGAAAGGTATATGGTATCATTGGTACAGATGACTTACGCCGCGATTTAGCTGTTGGCCTCCTCTGGGGTGCACCTGTTGCACTTTTTATTGGGCTTACGGTGTCAGTTGCATCAATATTTATTGGTCTGCTATATGGCATTGTAGCAGGCTACAAGGGAAACCGCACGGACGAAGGTCTCATGCGCATAAACGATGTGTTTTATTCGCTTCCCACTCTTCCCCTTCTAGTGATTTTGTCAGTGACTATAGGACGTAGCATATTTTTGGTAACAGGATTTCTGGTAATATTTGGCTGGGTCGGAATGGCAAAGATAAGCAGAAGCCTTGCGCTACAGATAAAGAGCCTACAGTACATCGAAGCAGCAAAACTGATGGGCCAATCAGACTCAAAAATAATTTTCAAACACGTAATCCCACAGCTACTGCCACTAACATTCGCTAGCATTGCCATTGCGGTTCCAAGTGCAATTTTAGGTGAGGCCGCGCTTTCATTTCTAGGGCTAGGTGATCCATCAATTCCTACCTGGGGCCAAATCCTACATGACGCCAATTCTGCAGGAGCTATGTCGCGAGGTCTTTGGTGGTGGATAATGCCGCCAGGCCTTATGATAGCAATAACAGGGCTTGCATTTGTCCTTATTGGCAACGCACTTGATAAGATAGTAAACGTAAGGTCCCGAAGGATATAAGAATACAATATGGATGCCTCAGGATCTCATAATCTTCATCATCAATGGTGATGATCGTGTATTTGGGGATACGTCTGTGTGTCTGTCTGTTTTCCCAGGCACACACACATATACATACACCCATACACATACAAACACTCGCGCATCAGCCGGCTCTTCCTATTATCCTCATCAGCATCCAGATATAGCAATCAGATGATCTATTGTATGAACTTTAGCTTTAGCTTTCTTAGCTATTATTATAGCTCTCTTCTAGCCTCTAGCCTTTAATCCTCACTATCTTGATTCTGTCAAGCACCTTCCAGTACTCTACATCTCTGCTTGTACATCTCCCTGTGCTATCCGGTCCTTTATCTCCTCTTCTACTGCAGTTGTTTCAAAGCTTTATTATATTCAATGTTTAGCGCTATTTTGCGAGAACACATATGGGTTATATAACCCAAATGACAGATCATCATAAGTTTATAATAATTGAAAACTCCGATCTGCTCCTTTGATGCTAAGTCTGGCGTGCTTTGTAGTAAGTGCGAAGCGAAAATGAAGTCAGGAAGTATAACGCAAGATGACGTCGAGGCTGCAACAAAGCTGATTAGCCTGGCAGATCACAATCAGGAATTCAACAAGTTTACACTTGTCCGCGGTACAAGGGTGCATGGAGACTTTGTGCTTGTATTCCGCGGGTCTGATGTAAGCGTGCTACGAGGTAACGAACAGCTAGCCAGCAAGATTGAAAAACAAATGGGAGAGAAGGTCTGGTTCGTTGAAACGGAAGCATCCGACAGGCGATTCATTGAAAGCCTCTTTCATCCACTGAAGGTCTTGTCAGTCAACTTCTTCTGGCTTCCTGGAGCCAACAAGCTCACGAAGGTCATTATTGCAGAGGATCCCAAAAAAACTCCAGTAGATATAGAGAAAGTGCAAAAGATTGCAAAGGCCATAAGAAACATCGAGCTGCTAGTAGAGTTCAAGAAAAATCAAAATAGGATCTAAGAAAATGGCTCTGAAAAATATCAAAAGGACTCATTATGCATCCCAACTTACTACCGCACTGGTAGGAGGGCAAGTAACAGTTGGAGGATGGATAGAGGATATACGCGATATTGGCAAACTAGCTTTCGTAACAATCAGAGATCTTACAGGCCTATGCCAAGTCATCGTTACAGGTGACAATTTGCAATCTGCTCTGCAGGCTCCTAGACAGAGTGCAGTAACTGTCACAGGGGTTGTACAAGAGAGCAAGGCCCGGGACTTTCCTGTTGAACTGAAGGTAAGTGAATTTACAGTACTTACAGAGGCAGTGCACCCACTCCCAATAGACCCTACTGGGCGAATAGAATCTGCTATAGATAAGCGGCTCGATGCACGTGCGCTTGACTTAAGGAATCCAAGAATAGCAGCCATTTTCCGTCTTCGGTCAGCAGGACTTAAGATCATAAGAGACGCATTATCCTCGCAGGGCTTTTTTGAAGTCAATACTCCTAAGATAATCGGGAGCGCAAGCGAGGGTGGAGCAAATCTATTTGGATTTGAGTACTTTGATAACAGAAAGGCGTATCTTGCACAAAGTCCCCAATTGTACAAGGAGCAACTGATGGTTGGCCTTGACAAGGTTTTTGAGATCGGACCGTACTTCCGTGCTGAAAACTCACACACCGTTCGGCACCTATCGGAATTTATAAGCGTCGACATTGAAGCTGCCTTCCTTGACTACGAAGACGTCATGGATATTTTAGAAGGAGTTGTAAGAAAAGTCGCCAGCGGCTTTCAGGAAATGTACAAGCAAGATCTCCAGGCAGCTGGTGCGAAGGAAATCTCAGTTTCAAAGATAGAGAGATTGACTTACGAGCAATGCCTTAAGGAACTTGATCATGAGGGCGAAAAGCTAGAATTTGGTGACGATCTTTCAGATTCAGCGCTTAGAAAACTTGGGAGCTTGCACCCTGGATTTTACTTCATCATGGATTGGCCGCTCAAGCTTAAGCCCTTTTACATTCACGAAAAGGAAGAAGATCTCAGACTTTCAAAGTCTTTTGACCTTCAGTACAACTACTTGGAGCTTGCATCAGGGGGACGACGTTTACATAATCCTGGAAAATTGCGCAAGAGGCTAGCCGAGCAAGGTCTAAATCCCGCTATGTTTCAAGACCACCTCAAAGCTTTTGACTGGGGTATGCCTCCACACTCTGGATGGGGTCTTGGCTATGATCGCCTGATGATGGTCCTTACTGGAGAACAGAATGTACGGGAGGTTGTTCTGTACCCAAGAGACACTGAAAGGCTTACGCCCTAGCACCAATAATTCTTACATGAACTTCTTTTACCAAGTCGTCGTCGTCATAGATGAAAGCCTTCAGCTGGCCGTCCGTCGTTGAATAAATAACCCATACGACAGGATTTATCTCCATAAATTTTACATCAGTACTTGAGGGCCATGGCTTTGTTGGATGTGAATGGAAAATTGCAATTACTTGCATCCCTTTGCTCTCAGCAAGGTAATATGCATGTAGGAGATCTTTAGACTCGATTCTAAATGTAAGAGGTGACTGATCACTATTTCGAACTTCCAAAATCTCTTTTACCTTATCGTTATGACCTAGTAAGAAGGCACAAGACTCATTGGGAAGCGAGTCTTTAGCGATTCCTTCAAGCTTTCTAATCTGGGTCGCACTAAGGGAAATAGTTTTCATTCAATTTGAAGTAACCTTCCCTGTCATCCATGGATGAATCATGCAATAATAGGGATACTCGCCAGTTTTATCGATAACAAATGGAAAGCTGTTTCCAGGATTTATTA
>DAIUEZ010000038.1:0-3855 GCA_036844865.1 Nitrososphaera sp.
TAGTTATCAGCGAAAATTGCTATAAGCGATCATTGTGTCTATTTAAATGCTATAGGAAATGAAGCTCGACCTGCCAAGATATACCGAAAGATTTGGAGCGACCAGCATACACGGAGTGCAACGCGTCTATGAGCTAGACTCGGGCTTCGACGATGGCAGGCCGGTTTCCGAATCTATAGTGAACATAGGAAATAACCAGATCGTGGATATAGAAAGACGCATGGCCATAGTGATCCCCACCAAAGGAGAGCGATTGCGCCTACTTGAAGGAGTACTAAGCGGCATACCCCACGATTGTCTAACAATCATTATATCAAACAGCCCTAGGCAGCCAGTCGATAGATACAAGCTTGAGAAGGAGGCACTTCAGCAGTTTAACAGATTTGTGGGACGCAATGCATTCATTTTGCACCAGCGTGATCCTGTCCTATCAGATGTGCTTAGGGATGCAGGCTATGACAGCATCCTAGAACCCGATGGAACGGTGAGAACTGGCAAGGCAGAGGGGATGCTGATAGGAATGCTGCTTGCCAAGATGGCCGGCAAAGAGTATGTGGGATTTATCGATGCAGATAACTACGTCCCTGGCGCAGTTAATGAGTACGTCAAGATATTTGCATCTGGCATTGCAATGTCTCAGACGCCTTACGTCATGGTCAGGATATCATGGATTTACAAACCAAAGATATCTGAAACAGGACTTTACTTCAGCAAATGGGGAAGAGTGTCAGAGGTAACAAACCAGCATCTGAATTCGCTAGTATCGTATTATACTGGCTTTGAGACAGAAGTTATGCGTACAGGCAACTCAGGCGAGCACTGCATGTCGCTCAAGTTAGCCGAGTTGCTTACGTATTCGTCCGGCTACGCCGTTGAGACTTATGAAATAGTAAACATGCTTGAGGAATTTGGTGGCATTATCCCCACTGTTAATCAGGACGCGATGGATAAGGGAGTCGAAATAATGCAGGTTGAAACACGCAATCCTCACTTCCATGAAGATAAGGGAGACGATCACCTGAAAGAAATGGTAATTGGGTCACTAGGCTCGATATATCACAGCAAGATCTGTCCACCAAAGCTTCGCGAAAAAATATTAGAAGCCTTGCGTAGCAAAAATATGCTGAGCGAAAGTGAACAACAGGAGCCTCCTGCCCCGCACAAGATAGAGCCATTTAAAGACATAGATGTCCGGCAATTTGCAAAAGTTCTAAGCAAGGCTACCACATATGCTCAATAATGATGTTATCGTCAAACCTTGCAGCGTTTGACATGGATGGTACGCTTATCGAAGGCCGGCTGGTCTTCGCGCTTGCGGACATGTTTAACCTATCAGACAAAGTAAGGTGTATACAGTCAAACAGGCTAATGGCTGGACACGAGCAGACAAGGGCTATAGCAGCGCTATTTGCAGGTCTCACAATAAAAGACTTGGAATCTGCCATAGCATCAATACCCCTTATCAAAAATTGTGAGCGTACAATTGCAGCATTGAAGGATAGAGGCTACAAGATCGGTATCATAAGCGATAGCTACACTATAGCTGCAGGCTTCGTGGCTGATAGATTGGATCTGGATTTTGTGATGGCAAACAAGCTCCAAATATTCAATGGCAAGATTACCGGCAAGGTTGACATGCCACTTGGATGGGATAGGATCGGCTGCTATTGTAAGATTTCTGTCTGCAAGCGATATCACTTGGAAAAAAGTGCTGACCAGTTCTGTGTGCCAATAGAAAATACGTTGGCTGTTGGCGATACAAAGTCTGATATGTGCATGATACAACGTGCAGGAGTAGGCATTGTATTTATGCCAAAAGATGAGGAGATAAAAAAAGCAAGCGATAAAATAGTAAGCGAACCAGACCTTCTAAAAGTATTGAACATTGTGAATAAAGCTTTTTAAGCTATTAACCGCTAATTAATAGTGATTGAAGTCGAGCTTCCTGCTTTGTTGAGTAAAGGAGCTTGACTTTTGAAATTTGGTTAGAGTATCGATATGTGTGGAATAGCTGGAATTTTAAGCAAAAAAGGTGAGAATGTTGTGCCACTTGTAGGCTCAATGCTCCACTGTATGGTGAATCGGGGCCCCGATGGGGCTGGCTTGGTTGCTGACGATTGGGTTGTCAAGTCCAACTCCATTTCGACAATGCAGCTTCAGAATGTGAGCGGGAAAAGCGCGCTTGGACATACGCGGCTTGCAATAGTTGGAGGCACTTGCGGCGCACAGCCTTTTTGTAGCTGTGACGGCCGGATTGTGCTGGAGCACAATGGTGAAATATACAACTATAAAAAAATTAGAAAACGGCTTGAAAAGCGTCACAAGTTCACTACAAGGACTGACAGTGAGGTAATTGTGCATCTTATTGAGGATCACTTATGTAAAAATAGCCTCCTTGGAGCTATAAAGAAAACGGTTGCAGAGCTTGACGGCGTATATGCCCTTGCAATACAGGATAAGAAGACCGGCGAGATTGCCCTTGTAAGGGATAGAATAGGTGTAAGGCAGCTATATTATGCTGATACAAGTAAGTTCGTGGCTTTTGCATCTGAACGCAAAGCCCTGTGGAAGATCGGGATAAAAGAACCCACAAGAGGTATATTGCCAGGTAGTGCAATCATTATTTCCCAAGACGGCCGGCTTCAAAACTTCCAAGTTGCAGACCCAATTCCCCAAAAGGTCAGAATAATACATAGAACAATGGCATCTGCTGTTGAAGCGTATAGGAAGGCATTGATTGATGCAATGGAAAAGCGCGTTCAAGACTTCCAGAAGATAGGGATAATATTTTCTGGTGGCATTGATAGCGTACTTATTGCGTACCTAGCTGCCAGGATGGTGCCTGAAGTAATATGCTACACCGGCGGTGTAACCGGCTCTAGTGATATTGTGTATGCCCGTCAGATAGCTGATAGACTAGGCCTTAAGCTGAAGGTTTGCGAGCTTGACCAAGAGGGTGTGGAGAGGTTGGTACCTGAAGTTATGAATGTCATCGAGGATAGCAATGCAGGACAAGTTGAAGTGGCGCTGCCAGTTTACTGTGCTGTCAAGTTAGCCCATGAAGACGGAATAAAAGTGATGCTCACGGGTCAAGGCGCAGATGAATTATTTGGTGGCTATTCCTGGTACGCTAAGGTAGTAGAAAAAGAAGGTTACAAAATTCTGCGCAGGCATATGACTGAGGATCTGCTTTTGCTCTATAAGGAGACTCTTGAGCGTGAAGATAAGATAACAATGGCGCACAGCATCGAGTTGAGAGAACCATTTCTAGACCCTGAAGTGATCAAAATGGCGCTGGCAACCAGCTTACGGCTCAATGTTAGGGGCGGAAGTGATAGCTTTGGCAAACATGTACATAGAAAGCTTGCAGAGACGCTTGGGATACCCAGAGACATAGCCTATAGAATCAAGGAGGCCGCACAGCATGGCTCAGGCATGCACGGGATGTTAGACGCCATAGCAAGGAAACATGGGTTTGAGGACTCAACAGTACCGGATATTTACCTTGAGGAGCTCAAAGTGCGTGAGAAAATAGGAAGCTCACAGAGGTACGGCTACCTCTTTGGCGACAGGAAGATATGGATTGCAGAACCCCACATGCAGATGTATCTCGATAGCATATTAAAAAAGATGGCCGGGTTGGAGCTTATAGCAATACAACACTAGACTCAAGCAATGTTGCAGCTTGAAGCTGACCTGATGCTTCGAGCAGTCAGGAAGGGCGCGATGACTAACGCAGGGATGCTTGCCGCTATAAAGAGTGTCTGAAAGGGGGCAAGCACGCTTGCGCTTGTGCCTCCTGCTCCTGCGACCCCTATTCCAAGTAGCGCTGAAATGAGACTGCCAGCGCAGGTG
>DAIUEZ010000038.1:3865-16265 GCA_036844865.1 Nitrososphaera sp.
GCTCATGGCGGCAACACAAGAATAGAGAGAAACTCTCAAGCAATATTACAGCTTGAGGTCGTCGTCGACGATCTGATGCTTCGAGCAGTTAGAAAAGGTGCGACGACCAACGCAGGAATACTTGCTGCTATAAAGAGTGTCTGAAACGGGGCAAGCACGCTTGCACTCGTCCCTCCTACTCCTGCGATCCCTATTCCAAGCAGGGATGAAATGAGACTGCCAGCGCAGGTAGGGCACCCAACAAATAGGCCGCTTGTGGCTCCAATACCTGCTGCAAGAGATGTCTTTGTCTGAAGCGACTTCTTTAGTCTAAATGCAAAAACGCTTAATGCAACATTAAAGCCCACTAGCAAAGACACAATAGTAGCAAGAATGACGTTGAGCGGTATTATCAATATCAAAAAATGATCAGTAATGTAGAGAGTGACCATTGGCATGTAGCCTGGGGGAGCGCAGCATGGTATTAAGTCAACGGACGGTACCCTGATCTCCTTTTCAGTAAAAGACACATCCGCCCGGTATACAAGTATCTGCGAGAGAAAGCCAAAAAATATCCCATAACCAATTGCAGCAAATATCATTATTTTCCAGTAGTTTTGGTCAGAAAATGCTCTTGTAATAAATGAAATTAGACTATTATTAGTAGGACTTAATGCAGTCCGGATGTATTCTGACCGAAAAATGACATATGCACCATATGCAATCGATGCCATGGAAGCAGCAGTTATGGCAAGCATGCTCCATGCAAGGCCTGTCAGTTCCTGTGACTCAACTCTCAAGAGCTCTGAAGAAGGCGCCGTCAGCCGACTGTATATTATGAATGCAATTATAAGCGAGAAGAAGCCTACAAAAGCGACTCTAAAACCGCTTTCCCTTAAAGCTTGCCATTTCTTCTCTTCCATCTCTGATTAACTCTATATGAAATCAGCTATGATTGCAAATTAAATCCTATCGTGGATCCGTAAACCCTTAATTCTCGGTAATTCTACTATACTAGCGACACAATGCCAGCGGATCCCTCGCAAGAGGATGAGGAATACATTTTTGCAAAAATAAGTTATGTAGGATTCGTAGACCAACTAGGGCTTGAAGGGGTCGTAGTATTAAAGTCAAATGACGGCAAAGAGTTCCCAATGCGAGCATTTTCCGGCGAGGTGGCGAGGCATATTTCACGTTTTCAAGAAGGAGACAAAGGCAGCATACCTACTATCTACAATTTGGTTGAAGAAATTGCCGTAATGCAGGATCTTCTTCTGGTCAAAGTGCATGTCTACCAAAGTGGCTCAGTTCTGCGAGCAAATCTTTACTTTAAGAGCAAAAACGGTGAGATTGTCCTTCGCAATTATCGTGCATCTGACTCTATAGCACTAGCGGCATACTATGACATACCAATCAAGGTAAGGAAGGGCCTTTTCGAAGAAGCCATAGAGCGCTAGGTTAAGTCACAATGTTAGGCAACTTCTGTTGATCTATGGCATTTTTTATCTCCATAGCAATCCTGCGGCCTACCCCCATTGTGTGACCATAATAATATTTTGTATAAGGGCTTGTAGTGGCCATTATAGGATTTCCCGGTACGCGTAATGAAACATCGTATACCACAAAGTCAAGGTCAACTGTCACAACGCTTTGAAGCGAAATAGGACCGATTATGCCTGGAGGATATTCTTTTCTTGCTGCCACAGCAATCCTGTCGCCCATTTCAAATACTTTTTCTAGAAGTGACTCTCTTATGCTCGCTGGAGTATGGCCTACCTCTATATTTTGTATCCGGATATCTTCTATTTCCATCTGCTGTCTTGCAGAAAGTGATACAATGTCGTGTATGTTAGTCTGAAGCCTCCGCTCTATTCCAAGAAATTCTGTTTCGCCCGTAAGAGGAGAGACAAAGAAATTCAAATTAAAATAAGTTCCCGGCACATACTGCTCAATTGTTGCCCTGTTGAGATCCTCCTCTGTCACGAGTCCTTGTTCAACCTTTTGCTTTGACTTTTTCTCGTAATCGTTGTATGACGATACGATGAAAAATGCTCTCTCTAGCTTGCGTGTGGCTTCCTGCACCTTTACCATCGCCGGCCCGTCTATGTCTAAAGGCTTGTGATATAACTTTGGATGACGTATATCTGCTTTTTCAAGCAGATAGTATTGGTTTCTTTCTACAGTGCGCTCTTCTGCTCGCAACAGGAACCTGTTACCAAAGACAGGCACTTCCAGATTGTTTTCAATATTGTCATAGCCTAGATAAGCAGTAAAAGCCCTATGAGCCACCATTATAGTGTTAGATTGTCTCAACCTTTCTTGGTTCTCCGGATATAATATATCTGAGAACTTGTCTAGCAAAATGATTTCATCAGCAAGCCGCTTGAACCGCATGTATGGCAGTTCTCTGCCTTTTTGGCATATACATATCGTCTTGAGATTCTCATCCTTGGCACCATCCATTATTTCCAGTGCTGAATGGCTGCCGATGGCGCCTACAGTAACATTCTCAAAATCATAGTTGCCAACGGTAGCTGCAATCTGTTGCAGGCTGATCAATATAGTTTCAGGTGAGAAAAGTGATGTAATAAAAAGCTTCCAAGCTATTGCTTGGTTTTGTTGAGTTCTATCTCAATTGCAGTCCTAAGGTCGTCATCGTTTTTGTTAGTATAGTCAATGCCAAGCGAATCAGCTATGGCCTCAAGCTTTTCCCTGCCTACATTATTTCCTTGGCTTTTCATTTGTTGAAGCTCTCTTTTGGCCTCAATCCTTGCCTTTTCAAACTCAGCGCTAGCCTTGCCAAATGATCTTGCAAGCTCCGGGATCTTTCTAACACCAAAAAAGACTACTACGATTAATCCTATGATAATAACCCATTCCAAGCCTCCAATGCCTGCAAATTGCATTAGCAGATTTGATAATCCTTCTGTCAAGATTATCATCTATATATAGATAAACTACACTGATTAGAATTTAAGTGTTAGTTTTTAAGACTGCTATACCCCTGGCTGCTCTTCTTTCAACAATTAGCATGCCTGCAAGATAGAGAAGTAGCATTGGAATTGTTACGAACCACATCGTTACCCCACTGCCATCCGGTGTAATTAGCGCGCCAAAAATGACCAAAATGAGTACAGCATATCGGAAATTCGTTCGCCAAAACCTGGGCGAGATGGCGCCGGTAAGTGATATGCCGTACATTAGTATCGGCAGCTGAAAGGCGATCCCGAAGCCAACAAAGAACTGCATCACAAATGAAATAAAATTGTTGATAGTGAGAAAGGTAGCGACATTTAGGGCCTCTCCATACTTGTATAAAAAGTCAAGGATAAATGGTATGACTAAAAGATAGGAAAAAGCAATGCCTGCGATGAAAAGCCCAACTGAAGGAAGGAATATTTTAACCAATCCGATTTTTGTCTTAGTGCTTATCGCTGGTGAAATGAATGCCGATATCTCTCTCATGATGAAAGGGATAGAGACTGTTAGGCCTATCAGCACAGAAACATAAATCTGCGAAAAAAATGCCTGACCTGGAGCTGTCTGAATAAGGCTCACACCCTCAGGTAGCAAGCTCTCCTGCATGTAGAATGTAAGGCGGATAGAGAGATTGTGTAATGGGTCTGGATAGGGGTATGCAAATGGAACACTGTTAACTTGGATCGGGCGCAGATCAAATGTGGTGGCAAATATGGTGATGACTATTATAATCACAGCTAGCCTGAGAATTCTGAGCCGGAGCTCCTCAATATGCTCCCTGATGGTCATCTCTGCCACCATTGATATCGGTTAGTTAGTGTCCGAGAAATATAATGCTATATCATTACCGGTACTCAGTGCCTGCCTGTCTTTTCAATCAATCAGGACCAGTTATCGGAAGTGCTTTAGAGGACGGTAGCTTGAATGACTCTTGGTCAATATCTTCCTTAGACATCTTTTCGAATTCTATTGTGAGCTCGACTGGAGCGCTGAATTTAAGACTGAGTTCATTAGCAAGCGTGCCTATCGACCTTCCGTCGGCAAACTCCTTTGAGCCCTGTAAAAAGCCCCTGCTATGTAACGAAAGCAGCTTACCTCCAAAGTTAGATTGCAGAAACGAAGCTAGGTCGTCAATGATTTTGGGGGAAACATCATTGTAGTAAAAACATATCCCGTGCACAGGCTCCTTATCAAAGGGTGTGCCGTAGCGATACCAAAAGACCCCAAAGTGCTCGTATTCTCCCTGCATACATTTAATGTCCCAGTGGTTGGCTTTTTCCACTGGATAATTCGCATGCAAAACGTCCGTAATGCTAAGCCGCCAATATCTTACGCGCATATTTAATCGGCTGGTGATCTTGGCAAGGGCAATATAATAACAGTTCGGAAAGGGAGACAGAGATCTGCAACCACTCCTATTGCAATGAATTAGTGTTCTTGCTTCATGTGTTGAATTTATGTCTCTCTCTTACTTTGCAAGCAAAAAAATACGCGCATCCTTAGGGTTCACAAATCTGTATTCTTTCTTTATATCTCAAGATAACTATTAGGCTTGACCAGTAGCAGTGAGAAAATATCATCAGTTGATCTATCAAAGATGCATTACAAGCCTAAAAGCTTCTCCGGAGATATCACAATATTATTCACCATTCTTACGACTGTTTAGGGTTAGCAGAGCTATAAAATTCCCAATAAAGAATATAGTCATACTATCAACCTTAGAAGAGGGGTTGTTGTTGCCTGAGCGAAAAAATAAAAGACCTTGATCAAATATACTCTATTCTGCCCATCATGACTGACTCCATACATTATGATGAAAGAATTAGGCTTTTTGAAGAAATGGAAAAGCAATTTGAGAACAAGAATGAGCTGTACTTTAAGCAACTGCTTGACCATCACGATAACGTTGTGCGCACTCGTGCAGTATGTATCCTTGCTGGTATTGGAGCAGAAAATGCAGTAGAGCCCATTGCCAAAGTTCTAAAATATGATAGAAATGCACTTGTTAGACATGAGGCTGCTTTTTCGCTTGGCCAGCTTGGATACAGAAGTGGCATATCTGCGCTTGCAGATGCTGTTAGATCTGACTCAAGCTTTTTTGTACGCCACGAAGCAGCAGTCGCACTGGGAGTTATAGGCTCAGAAGAAGCAAGGAAGACTCTTAGCGAAGCACTCAAGGACGAAAGCGAAGAAGTGAGAGAATCCGCAGTGGTAGCGCTTGCAAACCTTGACTATATCAAGGCAACCAATCGAGCCGATACCCTCTTTTCAAAGATGACTGGAGGATGAAAATTGAATAGTAGTAAAAACCCACATGATTAATGTATTGAATTGAAGGTGTCTTGCCGGCCTTCGTTAAAAGGTAGTCGTGGAACCCTCTACTCTATATAAAAATTTCAGCCAGTGAAATTATGAATTTGGGTTTTATTATATGGTACCAACTAATTCGAACTATACTCTCAGCACAACTAAAAACATGTAGTAATCCGTATAAGTGACATCTGTACATGCATCTTGTATGGGAATTTCTGCTGTAACATGGAGATGTCCAAGATGCAATCTAGATGTTGGAGGAAGCTTGGGCGAATTGAGATATCACTGGAAAAGAGCTCATGGTAGTGCTACTACTACAACAACGACGGGCGAGACACCCGCTGATACTGGTCCTGACTAGGCACTTTTTTATTACTATGACCAATTCCTATCTCTCAAGATTTCAAATGAAGTAGAAACTAGATAGCACTTCTCTCTATCCATAGAGAAAAGGAAACGTGTTTAGTGCAACGTCTTCGATTTAGACCTCCATCTATACACACTAAAAATGGTGGTGGTAAGATGATGCGGCCTGGGTTCTCCACAATGTGTCTCTATATCCCCATTGCGTTGGGCCAAATGGCCTGCTGTTGTTGTTGTTTTCTTCTTCTTTTTTCTTATTGGTGACTTGCCTAAGAGATATTTTGTTTTTTCTTTAAATTCTTTTTGTCGCCTCTAATCTAATGTGTTTTTTCTGATCTTCCGCGAATTGAAATTGTGAGGACTCCAAATTCTGGATGGAGTATCGATATAAGGGCAGTGCTTCAACACTAGTTGTATGGCACGAATCTAGGATCTCAAATGTATTGCATTAAAAGCGCAAATAGAGCAAAATAAATTTATGCAACAATATTAACTCCTTAATTAGCAGAATCTTTGAATCATGTTACACCTCTTTCTGCAAACCAACCTGTAGTTCTACCTTTATTCCTCAAGTGGGCTGGGGGAAAAATGCGATTAATTGAACAATTCAGTTATCTTTTTCCTCACAACTTTCGCAATTATTATGAACCATTTGTTGGAAGTGGAGCGGTATTTTTCTATGTTAAATCTAAATTAAAACCTAACAAAGTGCTTCTCTCAGACACAAATGAAGAATTGATAAATTGCTTTGTTGTTGTAAGAGACAAACCGTCTGAACTTGTTGAATTACTTTTGAACTACAAGAAAAAGCATTCAAAAGAACACTATTATGCAGTTAGAAGCATCCAATCCGATAGATTAGACAGTGTAAATAGGGCCGCACGATTGATTTACCTCAACAAGACCTGTTTTAATGGTCTTTACCGAGTCAATTCAAACGGGCAGTTTAATGTCCCATTTGGAGATTATAAGAGCCCTTCCATTTTTGATAAAAATATACTATTCCAAGCAAGCCAACTACTTCAAGGTGTACATCTACAAGTCATGACCTTTGAAAAAGTCCTTGACTTTGCTGGAAAGGATGACTTCGTTTATTTCGACCCTCCCTATATTCCACTATCTAAAACATCAAGTTTTACTCGATATTCTAAGAGTGATTTCTCTATGAACGAACAGAAACGGCTATCAGAAGTATTTCGAACATTAGATTCTCGAGGATGCTTTGTTATGCTTTGTAATAGCGACCATGCATTAACAAGAGAACTTTATAGAGATTATAAGAAGAATTTTGTTATAGTAAGTGCAAAAAGGATGATTAATTCTGTTGGAAGTAAGAGGGGCGCAATTAATGAATTAGTTGTAACAAATTATAGCACTGCTAAAGTTGAGACACCGATTCTCTCACAAATCTAAACTCTTTGAATATCAAAGGTCAATTCAAGGTGGATCAAAATTCTAGTATGATCTAATATGTAATACGAGAAACGTTAATTGGATAAGAAAACATAAATTAGATTGGTCAATTAGGCATGCCTAACGCCTTTGAAGGTTAGAAGAAGAATCAGAGTAGGCATCGATGTAGGCGGTACGTTTACCAAGGCTGTAGCCATTGAGATGATGACAGGTCAGATAATAGGCAAGGTTACGGTCCCTACAACACACTCTTCGTCTAGTGGTGTTTCTACTGGCATAGTTGAGGCCCTTAAGACATTGATACGACGATATTCAATACAGAACTCTGAGATCGAATTGATATCCCACAGTACCACGCAAGCAGTAAACGCACTGCTTGAAGGAGATACTGCCAAGGTTGGAATTATAGGCATGGGTGTGGGGTTGGAAAAGTCAAATGTGATAAAGCGCACAAACATCAAAGGTGTTAAGCTTGCGCCAAACAAGTATTTACAGACCTGCTATCGCTTCAATGGCATTTCAAAATATCTTGAAGACAAGGAAATAGATCAGGCCATAGATGAACTACAAAAAGAAGGTGCTGAAGTCGTTGTTGTTAGCGAGGCATACAGCGTCGACGACCCAAGTAACGAGCGGTTCGTGATGGATAGATCAGACATTCCTGCCACCGCAGGTCATGAGCTGACCGGCGTATATGGACTTGAAATAAGGACTCTTACCGCAGCAATCAATGGAGGCATCCTACCTAAGACAACCAGCACTGCAAGGTTTGTAGAGTCTGCTGTGAGGGATGAAAAAATCACTGCTCCTGTTCTGATAATGAAGGGTGATGGTGGAGTAACAGACATGGGCACTTTTAGGAGTAAGCCAATTGTCACTGTTCTGTCCGGCCCAGCAGCAAGCGTTGCAGGGGCTCTCCTCCACTTGCGTTTGATAGACGGCGTATTTATAGAAGTCGGCGGCACGTCAACCAACGTGTGCGCTATCAAGAATGGCAAGCCAGAGGTACGCTACGTTACGATAATGCAGCATCCCACTTGCATTCGATCGCTTGATGTCCGAGTTGCAGGGGTCGCAGGCGGCTCGCTTGTGCGCTGGTCAGGCAGAAAGATAACAGACGTTGGCCCTAGGTCTGCGCATATCGCCGGCCTTCCCTACTCGTGCTTTGCATCTCCTGAGGAGCTTGAAAATGGCCAAATAATCACCTTCAAACCAAAAGAAGGTGACCCAATTGATTATATTGCGATTGAATCTGCAGGAGGCAAACGCTTTGCGATAACAAACACATGCGCTGCAAATGCACTCGGCCTTGTGCCGGAAGGCGACTATGCAAGGGCAAACCAAACTTCTGCCAAGCTTGCGCTTTCAATACTTGCCAACAGGCTGAGCATTACGATGGAGCAGGCAGCGACCACAATCCTTGACATTTCTTCGAAAAAGGTGTTTGATGTAGTTGAGCATGTGATTAAAGAATACAAGCTCAAGAAAGAGCGTGTGGTGCTCATTGGTGGAGGAGGAGGGGCATCCGTGCTCGTACCATATATTGCACTCAACCAACGGCTACAGTACAAGATTGCAGAGCATGCCGAAGTGATCTCATCCATTGGTGTTGCAGCGGCAATGATTCATGAGGAGGCAGAAAAGACTGTGACCGATCCTAAACTGGAAGATATTTCTGCATTGGCAGACCAGGTTAAAAAGGCAGCACTAGAGCGTGGGGCATTACCTGAATCAATTACAATTCAGTCAGAATACATCAGCGAGCGATCGGTTATGCGGGTTACTGCAATGGGGAACGTTTCATTAGATATCGGTACTGCAAATGCTCAGGAGATAAAGAGAGAAGAAGCCCATGTCCTTGCATGCGAGCTTTTTGGTATAAATGAGGGTGTAAAGTGCATTTTGGACACGGATAATTACCATATATTTTCCTGCGAAGTGACCAAGAAAATGCTCTTCTTGAAATCTAAAAAGAAGCAGCAGCAGGTGCTAGTGCTTGACAAGTATGGTAGAGTCAGACTTTCAGTTGAAAATGCATCAATATTTACTGGTTCACCAGAGCAAGTGGCTGACAGAATCAAAAGCCTGCTCAGACAACAGGCTATGAGTGGCAAGGATCTTGCGCCACAGGTTCACATACTTGATGGTATTAAATTGATGGACTTTTCAAGCCTTACCGCGCCAGAGCATGTTTCAAAGGCGGTGCATGAGGAAATGAAAAAGACTACGACTAAAAATGTAGCGGCAATAGTAAGGGTTTAGCTAGAATGGAAAAAGACAGAATATTCGATGAAAAATAAAAAATGAAATGGAGAGATTTTTTGCACTTTCATGTGTGTCTGGTGGTTTATTGTCTATTTCTCGTCTTGTCTTAATCATCCCCTTCCTCATCATCGTCATCTTCTTCATCATCTTCATCTTCTTCATCATCTTCATCTAGCTCAGGTGTGAAGTCAGGTAAAATATCACATCCGCCCAGCTCCTCTAATGCTTCTGTACTGATATCAGCTTGACATAATGCTGTGTGGAACGCAACATCTTCATCGCTTACCTCTTCGCCTTCTTCAGGTGGCGAAGTTTCGTGTACAAGCTCATCTATTACTTCTATAATATCTCCGTGTTCCTCTGTTATCTCTTCTCCTAGGCCTTCCGGCTGTGCAAAAGCTGTTGCTGTTGTCCCTATGGTTCCTAGAGCCACGACGATAAACATCGTAGCTAATTTTACGTTCGGATTCATCATTGCAATCCCGTAACAACCATAAAGTAATTATCCAATTTGAAATAGAAATCTCAACTTTCAATTTACAAAAATCTTTTTTTAATTAATTCTGTGAAGTCTACTCAGAAGAAAGGAAAAAACTCATTATTCTTTTTCCTGCATATCTCTCTTTTCTCTTTCTCTTGTCCAGAATCTGCTGTTTATGATTATTTTCCCAAACAATGGACATATTATTATTTCTTCTTCTGACCAGTCTGGTAAAGCAGGACTCATACATAAACTGGTGATTCTTCTAGCTAACTGATTTAATAACACAGGATCGTATAGAGCAAGCTAGTATCTAAGAGAAATCAGCTAAAATGGCGGAGCTAGGAAGCGTGTGCTATCAAAGCGTGTTCAGGAATAAAAGGCTCAAGTATTGGGCTTTTACTACGATTGTCAACCTTACAGAAGCCCTACAGCTCTTCTTATAATGGATTGTAAACTAGCATATTGCTTAAGAAGTATAATAGTTATTAATTATTTGAATAGCCGTGACAAAGATACCTGAAGCTAGCTCCAATATACCTGGCTTTCTTTCAAATAATCGAAGAGAAATCAACATCAACAATCAAAATGGAGAAGAGCTTTTCATAGGTACTGCTGAGTCAGAACATATAGAGATGTACCTAAAAGCCATTTGGTACCTCGATGAAAAAGGTCAAGATGCTAAGGTTAGCTCAATAGCAAAGTTGCTCAATGTTACACAACCTTCTGTTGTACAAATGTTACGCAAGCTACACAAATCAAACCTTGTAGATTACAGCCAAACCAAGGTTACACTAACTGAAGACGGAAGGAGAATTGGAAGACAGATGATTAGAAATACTAGGCTACTTGAAGTTATGATGAAGGATGCGCTAAAGATAGAAGTAGATGAAGAAATGGCCTGCGGAATAGAACATCATATGAAAGATATATTTACAGATGCTCTTTGCACTCTTCTTAAGCATCCTAGAAAATGCCCTCATGGCCATAATATCCCAAAGGGAAAATGTTGTACGTAGCTTGGCCTCACTAAAAGCGCACACTATCAATAGCAGATCTCTTACCATAGTTGATGGTCTGTATATTTTACATTGTGTTATTTCAACACTGTAGTCATTATTGTAGACATCCCCTCTATCAGTACAAATGCGTTTTGCATAGAACAGTTTTGCGCTATACTGGATTGTAACTGCGGAGGGTATATACGCATCATCAGCAGGAGGACTAAGTTTACTTTTTTGCAGCTTCATTCAGCGAGGATATTTCTCACTTTCTTCTATGACCGTCATAACAGTATTTGGGTCCTTTGAGGGCCAAGATAAGATATCAAAAAGATCTCACTGCCTCCTTGGAAAGACAGTTTAAATATTAGGCTAAACTAATTAGGTCGACCTAATTGAGGGGCAACAATTTATCGCTTAAATATAAACAATCCATTCCATATCTGCAACTGATTAGAGAGGCCCCTCTTGGTAAAATAATAATACTATTATCTACAATTGACGTTGAAAAAAGACAGCTCAAAAGTTATCCTTGGAAAACAACCTTCCTATCAAATCTGCACTTATGAAGTGATGATAGTGATGATAGAAGATAAATTGAAGCAAAAAAATATTATTATTGATTTATACTCAATAAAGTCAAGAGCAAAATTAACCTTCTATTTTCTAACAATAATAGTAATCATTCCACTATTTACCTCTCTTTTTATCTCAAATTCTTTTCTAGTATATGGTCAAGCGCTTAGCGACACAGATGCACTTATCGTTATGGTAAATATCGATCGAATCCGTACTCAGCTTTGGTTAACAGAACAAAGCGTAAATAAAGGCAATGCTGAGATGGCATTTGCACATGCATTCATCCCACACACTACAACATTCCCTGCTATAAAGAATCAACTGACAGAGACTGCTGGAGAACAATCCACCAAGCAACTTGAATCATTGCTTACCGAACTCCCACTAAGAATGAGAACTGGAGAATATTCAGCAGAAAAAACAAGGGAAAGTATAGGGCAAATACGTGGACTGCTGGACGAAATCTCTCAACAATCCGTAGGGCCGGAATTTCTTTCAGACAAAGCGATGAATTCCCAAGTTATTGTATTTCTCTTGCGTGATGCAGTGAAGTCATATACAACAATTTCTAATGCATCGGATGGATTGGCAAATGAGAATCTCCAACAGGATATTGATTACGAGAATGCAGTTGGACTTGTCCAGACCGCTCGCCAAAATTATCAAAAAACTTTGTCTCCATTAATAGAAGATAGTAGAAGAAAAACCGAAATTGAGTCGTTCTTCAATGAACTTGAAAGCTCTCTGGCTCAAAAGATGGACCAGCAGTCAATTATGCGCCTTACTACCGCAATCGAAAGAGACTTGGCAGAAGAACTATCAGTAAGCGAAGGAAGCGAAGTTACAAGTGAACATCAGCAGTATTTTACTAAAATAAGAACACTTTTGTCAAACGTCATTTCAGAAGTAAACAATGGCAATTATGAGCAGGCAGACCAATATGCTATCTCTGCCTACTTGGATAATTATGAATATTTGGAAGCACCAATTGAAAAGCATGATCCGGCTCTGATGGTAACAATTGAAG
>DAIUEZ010000039.1:0-9792 GCA_036844865.1 Nitrososphaera sp.
ACAGCACATATGAGCGAGCAAAACGACAAAACTCCTGATCAGGTATCAGATGAAGATTACAAAGTAGCGCCAACAAGTGCAGATGTGGAGAGACTGAAGAAGCACCATGCCGCTAGCCAAAACGAAGATCAACAACAAGCAACTGACGAAAATTATCAGCTTCCTACGAATACAAAGGTGAAAGAGGAGCTAAGGGAAGGCGTAGAATAGACCACTCAGCGTCAGTCTACAAAATATATTGAAAATGATCACAATCATAGGGTAGTAGCCTAAAAATATTGTTTAGTTTTTGAATTAGGTTTTGTCCAAATCTGATGCGGCCAGATAGAAATCATTGAAATGTCTCCTAGCTCAATATGCAATAGAAGGTAGAAACGGTGCAGTTGGATCCTGATAGTTTCCGACTGTCATTAGATTAGCAGGCCAAACCATACGAAATCCTGCATCGAGTAACCATCTAAGGAGGTCAGAGTTGCGACCTGGCACGAAGAAGCCAGGACCAATAATTGCAGATGCGTTTGCCACAAGTGCCTTCAGAACTTCGTTCGTCTTAGCAACTGCATGTCCAAGCCAAGCCAACCTATTCCTGCGGCATAACCTGTAATATTACCAGTATTGTCAATATTGATACTGGCTACTTGTTGATCTATAGCTTGACGCAGCTCAACTTCTCTTGAAAATCCATGAACGGCTATGCAGATTTCGTTGCATGCAGAAATGTCTTCAGATCTGGCTGCAAGGACATCATGCTTCTTTCCTAGGATGCCAGGTACTGTATTTCCATGCATAAGAAAGAGAGGTTCGCGCAATGTAAAATCACATTTAGTGTAGAGTACAAATGAGCGCAAATGGCTGGGTGACTGAACTAGGCGCACTTGATCATAATCGCGTTTGCGCGCTTCCGTAAGAGAGGCCTCCATCTGTGCTCGGCCAACTCCGCCTTGAGCAGACGGGTCAACAGTGGCGTTATTTGATTTGAGGTAGGAATTTCGAATCTACTAGTTCGATAGTCAGTTGCATACTTGAACCATTTTTCTGGTATCACTCCGCTATTGTTAGTAGGCACACCGCCAGAATTCAGCAAATTATATAGCTACTACAGCCAATTTATTTAGACTCTTGATGATGTAATATTATATACCGATTGTAGAAGAATCTAAGCTCTTATTTCAGGTGCTGTCGATTTGGAATGGTAATAGCATTTTATTATTGCAAGGTATAGCTAAGTTCAACAATGTTCATATAAAGTAAAACACATAGTAAGATATGTGGGGTAGAGGTACGTTGCCGCCATTACCTCCCAGCTGTTTTCTCTCCTCTCGGTGAAGAACAGCTATTTCCCGTAATGGCAGCAGAGACATTCCTCTACCCCACTATGGTCTATGCAGTCGAAACTTTTTGATTCCATCCTCTTTTTTGTCTCTGCCATACAGCGTTACACTTTTTGTTAGTCTCTCGTTTAGCACAATTATCTCAAATTATGCATTTTAAATTTTAAGAATGATCTATCTGCAGCCTAATGTTAGAAGAAGAAGATGATAATTACTTTCTGGTTCGAAAGCGTTTCAATGAGTTTTTGTGTAGAGTCATCCCTTAACCGAGCCGATCTTGCCAAGAGGATGCTTTATGCGTCCAACTACTTCTTCTACTTCTTCCTCCTCCTCAACGATGTCGACGTCAAGTCCTAATTGTGCTGCTAGATTAGCTTCTCTTTGGTCTTGAGTTGTTGTTATTATTGGTACTGATATCTGCATGTTAGAGTCACCATCATCTCCAGCAGCAGCGCCGTCATCCTTTTCTTATTCCCCATCATTGTTCTCATCCTCATTATCATCGCTACTGCCATCTAAAACATCAGATACTATGCCACTGGCGAGGTCTTGATGATCATCATCTTCTTCTTGCGCAATTGCTGATGGTATAACAGCACCTGCTGCAGATAAGGCGCACACGACAGTAAACATCAGTAGGATAAGAGGATAGGTTGTTGCAGTGTCATTGGGTTGCAACCACTAATAATTTATCCATTATAAGAGATTCTAACCAAACTTCGCCAATACTTGGCAAGAATAGGCAATTATTACATATTGATAGGATATTATTCAAGAGACTAATACAAGAGTCAGATACAAATATTGTTTATATTAAGAGTAGATGAGCGGTGTGATGCTGGCTCTTATCTGCAACTTGTGTTGTCCTTAGCAAAATAACTGTCTAGAGTGTTAGTAATATTAGTAGGCACTTCTTTCTTTTCTTCCTGTTTTTGTTTTTCTTCTTCTTTCTTTACGGTCGACCACTCTTTCTTTTTGCTGTTGACTCTAGGTTCTATCCTTTCGACCTCTGAAATGCATGCAGCTAGTTGTTTGTAATGATATAACTCTTTAATTATGACTAATCAATTCCATTAATGATAAGTTGAAGAGCCTTTCAATCTCTAAAAGAAAATGCTGAGAAGAGTAGTAATAGTTGCCATACTAAAACAAAGAGCGTATGTCATTCAAAACAACTAAATCAAACATCTGCCTCATTGGTATGGTGGTAGGAATAGGACTCATTGGCGTACTTCCACTTCTTGCCAAGTATAGTCCGTACTAACCTACCACATGACTTTTTGTTCTTGCTTCCGTTTGTACTTGATTGTTCAGAGCTAATATCTCTGACCGGCATCAATCATCCTTTGGATGGCTACTTCTGTTGAATCGTGGATTGAATAGACCAAACCGATAGGTATCATGGTAACGAACTACCTGGATAATTATAAACAGGCTATCACTGAAGGGAGAGGGTTGGGCAGAAGAAACAGTAGCTGCAACTACAACCATAACAGCAGCAGCAACAAGAACAGAAGCAGCAACTTGACGTTCCAAAGGAAATTACAGCTATCAAGGCACAGCTTTTGGTGCTTGTAAACAGACTAGACTAGACTACATTGAGAAGGAGCTGCAAGTCAAAAATGGGATACTACTACGTAAGCAATGACCTGAAGGAAATGGAAAAGGACGAAATTTGCAGATTAGGAAGTATTACGATGTTTGACTTGAATTCCATTTTCAAATCTTACAGTATCTAAGAATACGCAACTCCTAATATTCAGTAGAGGCTCTTGCCTTGCGTCCCTTATGGAGTCCCTCCATTTGGTTTTTCTTTCCATCTCTCTCTCTTTAAATTGTTGAACAGTAAATTACTATCAACGAGTCATGACAAAACAAGGTCACACAATGGAGATATTCTCAGCCAACTGTCCACTATGCAAGCATATAATCGACGACATTCAAATCGGTAAATGTCAAGGCTGCAATCAGACGGTCTATAATGTAAACAACATGACTGATGACATCAAAAAGAAGATGAAAGAATATGGCATAACGTCAGTGCCAACTACAATTATTAATGGCAACATCAAGGTTGTGGGAATACCAGACTTACCTTAGATATGTGGCGATGATCTGTGCAAGAAGTTAAAAAGGGAATATTTGCTCAAAAAAGATTGATTTACAATTCCCTGAATATTATCACCAACAACTTTTGCAAATGAATATGGAAGAAAACATATTAAGAAAGCCTTAAAATGAAGGCTTTCTCTCTTTTGAATGTATGCCTACATATCTTGATGCCCATGAGATTGGAAACGTTACTGAAGAGCAGCTAAAGCAAGCCCTAAACTCTCCAAAAGATGAATTCAGCGTCACTCATAAGGACATTCTTTACAACAGGGAAGAGAACAAAGCTTTTTGTATTTTAGATGCACCCAGCAAAGATGCAGTGGAAAAACACCATCAAAAATTAGGTATGAAATGCAATTGGATAACCGAAGTAAAGAGTGCTGCATGAAAAAGATCTCTGCCTGACATTTCTTTTTTCTTACTACTTTTTTTCCTGTTATAATCAAGAGCTCAAATCAATGCCGTATTTTACTAGATTGATAAAGATGGACCGGGTGGTGATTTGAATCCACGACCTCTGCATATTACCTATTCTAGTATTGCCAAGGGAAAGAAGCTTGTTGCAAAGTCTTGTAGTTCCCTCTTATCATCTGTGTTTGGTTGTTGTCCTTGGTGGATGCATGAGTCAGCGGTGGTCTTCATGTCATTGCAGAAATAGTAGCCAATCCATTTGTTAAAATACCGAAGGGACTGTAGATAAAAATGGAGGACAGTACATATTCATTACTACCTACTACAATACCACGCCTTAACAGGTCTTTGATAGATATCACATCTCAATGCATAATGGTCTATTACATGATATTGCTATAATTTCATTTTCAGATTGCTCTATTCTGGATACCACTCCACCTTGAAAAGCAATTACTATAAAACAATAGCAACAATTCTTAAAACGCTATGATGTAACAAGAATACCAATCAAATGATACCAGAAAAGGGAAAGCCTGTATTGTGGGAAGAGCTTAGTTGGAAGGATATAGAAAGTCTTACAAAGACTATGAAGATGGTTATCATGCCAATTGGAGCATGTGAGCAGCATGGTCCACATTTGCCATTGGCAGTTGACACAATAGATTGTTACGAGGTAGCAAAAAGAGTTTCTGCCAAGACAGGAGTTCCAGTTATTCCACCTTTGATGTACGGTTGTTCACAGAGTCATGGAAAATTTCCAGGAACACTGTCTATCAGACCAGAAACTATGATAAGGATGATATGTGAAATTGCAGAATGGCTATACAATAGCAACATTCGAAAGATTCTTCTTTTAAATGGGCATATGTGGAATTGGGGACCATTGTACTCAGCTAGAGAAAACATACACTATGACTATCCTGATTTGCAGGTGAGGGTATTAGATTGGTGGGCAACTACACCAAGTATCATGGCTTCTTCTACTAAAGATTGTCCTGTTCTTCCTTCCTATGTTCATGCAAATATAGGAGAAACATCTTGTATGCTAGCATCAAGACCAGATTTGGTAAACATGGAAGAAGCAGTTGACGAAGAGGATTATACTACATTCTTTGAATATAGAATGGACCAATATTCAAAATCAGGAATAGTTGGCAGAGAAACAACTAAAGCCACAGCTGAATTTGGTGAATACATACTTCGATTAGTTATAGATAATTTATCCCGTATGATAGAATCCGCTCTTATGGAAGATACCCCTTCCTTTAAAAGATAACTGGACTGTCCGACAACTGCCAAAAACAAGCTCAAAACAATGCCGTATTTTACTAGATTGATAAAAATGGACCGGGTGGTGATTTGAACTCACGACGTCAGCAATCCAGCCACCTTCTACGAAGGGCAGATATGAGAGACGATTATTGGGATCATGCATGTCAATTGACGTATTGAGTAGAGATATATTTTATATAACTTGATTTAACAAACCTCATTAATACCTGAAAGCTCAATAGACTATGGCGAAGGAACAAAAAACCACCGCCATACGACCAACAATTCTTCAAAAAGGAGAAGGCAAAACAACAGTCAACGTTTTGGACGACATCATAACTATCAAGATAGCGGGTGAACAAACTGATGGCATGTTTTCTTTGCTTGAAGTCTCAGTTCCGCCACAAAACGGTCCGCCCCTGCATATACACAACAGAGAGGTGGAAAGCTACTATATCTTGGAAGGGGATTTTGAGATCACAGTTGGTAATAATGATAGTCGTACAGTAGTGAAAGCTTCAGCTGGTACATTTGTATCTGTTCCAAAGGGGATACCTAACACGTACAAAAATGTTGGAAACAAAGAGGGTAGATTCTTGATGTTCTATTCCCCTGCAAATGCCTCAAAGGCATTTGAAGAAGTCGGGCAGCCAGATTCGTCGACGACTCCACCAGATATGGACAAGATGATGTCTGTAATGAACAAGTATGGAATGGAGATTGTTGCTGCAAAATAAATCTACATAGCTGTGTAGCCTTCTATCCTAATTTTTGTTATTCGCATTTGTCCGACAATTGTTAAAATCAACTTCAAATCAATGCCATGTTTTACCAGAGTGATAAAGATGGACCGGGGGATAATTTGAACCCACGACGTCAGGTTATCAGCATTTTCTAGGAAGCTCTACTCCCTATGTATAGGGACAGCACTTGTAGAAGGAGAACTGCACTCTTCAAATTCCGTCCCCTTCAGTCTGAAATATTGGCTCTAGTGGTTGTTTAGCTGGGAGTTTAGGGTCTTGCTTCAAAGACCAGATTAAATTGAGTCCGTGTTGCCCAACGGAATTTTGAAAAACCTGCTGACATTGCTATTTCTTTTATTTTTTCTTCACATTCTTGTGCTCCAAGTGCGGGTCCATTTTCGTTCAAAGATGCAGGAACGCACACGATAGAAGATACGGAGTAAGATAACCTACCAAGAGGATTCAAATTGTCCTTCAACTCATCATTTGCAAAAGGCTCAACTAGCATCCATGTGCCATTTTTCTTCTTCAATGTTTGCAGGACATGCTTTGCTGCACCAGATGGATTTCCCATGTCATGGAAGCAATCAAAGAATGTAACTAAATCATAATCGTCGCCAGGATAATCTGCTGCTGCTACTTCAAATGCTATGTTTTTCAAGCCTTCTTTTTCTGCCTCCTTTCTTGCCCGTTCAATTGATGGTCTGTGATAATCAAACCCTATAATTTTTGAATTAGGGTATGCTTTTGCCATCAAAATAGTAGAAGCGTACTGCTTCGCATATCTTAATCTATCCGCAGCTGTCTTTGCAGTCATTCTTTGTAACAGAAAGTTATGAAATTGTTCCCAGTCAATTATTGCTGCTTCTGCAATTGGTCCACTTGGTGTTGACGCGGGAGCCTTGGGCAGACGGGTTAACAGTCAGTGGACCAATCGCAGCAACTGGAGAAGGTGGAAATAAATGAAGGAATATGCTGCCAAGAATTTTGCCGTCTCGCTCTGCCAATGCTCCCCATGAATTTGGATTTGCTAGCAAGGTCCTGATCATCCCTATGGCGAAATCAAGGGAGGGTTGCTCGGAGGGATAACCATGAGCTGATGAGATCGCCTTATGAGCTTGAAAACCTATTTTGCCACAGGTTTTCGCATCATCCTGTCGAATCGATCGGATTATCAAAGCCATAGTAAGTCTTTATCAAGATGCGGTGGAAATATTGCTATTAAAGGTAATGTCAAACAAGCTCGAACCTAGTAAAATTCATTTGCCCACCTGTCCGGGATTGCTATCAATCTTGCCTCTAAACTCATCCATGATATATGGACGAACATTTTCATAAATGACAATTGAATTGCCAGCAGGATCGCGGAATGTGCAGCATGGACCTGGCGGAATTTCAATTCTATTTTCTTCTTTCCAACCTTTAGATTTCAGCTCCTTGATGGCATTATCAAGGTTTTCCACTTGATATATGAGCATCACATCATTCTTGTGTATATGATCTGCGAGCAGAACATATGGCTTGTCTGCGTTTGAGAGCTCTATGCATGCCACCCAGACTCCATATGCATGTATTTTCCAAAGCAATTCGCCACCAAGCACTTGTGTATAGTATTGTACTGAGGATTCGATGTCAGGTGCAGGAACATACAGAAAATCAAGTGATTTGAACATCATTTAATGCATCATTGATAGGCTATCACGAATTTCTAGGTATCGAGCTGCGGTTATCCCTTATAAACTCTTTTCAAAAAGTGTCGGCTGCATCAAGTGCATATCCACCATTAGATTAATAATATGTCTACAACTAATGCTCTCTCCACAGTAAAAATAAAAACAAAATAGGATAAAGGCAATAGGGTAGATTATTAGCCAGTACAAATACAACAACCTCCTCCCCACTACTAAGCAGATATTCTAGCTAAAAAGAACTGCAAAACATGCTTAACTTACCGCTTGGAGATCCTGAGATTAGGTGAACATCAACTGAAAAAATAATGCCTATATTTCATGGCTACTAACATGACATCTATTTAAATTAAGAATATTTTTTCATTTGCGTGCATCGTCCGTAGGAAAAAAGCTAAATCCTCCCACTTCGTTAGCTAATACTTTATATGTTATCTAAAGTAGTAGTCACGTGACAGTTCTGATTGACTATCGAGAGATAGACACACTTAACTTTTATTTATATCTCATTGCACAGCCTAGCTAGATATGGATCACATTCTTGCAAGAATTAGGGGAGTAAAAATAGAGGACGTTAAAAATATGTTAAAAGCAGATGCATTAAAGCATGCCGAGCAAGGGTTAATTCTAAGACACATATGGCGCAATACAGATGATCCAGATGAGATCTTGTTTATTTTTACTACAGCAGATCTACACCGTGCAAGAAGGTTTATCGAAATGGTGCATGCAGAAGCTCTCAAAGAAAATCCGAATGCAAATTTGCCTAAAATGCTGTTTTTGAAGGGTGAATAAGGAAGCACGGGGTACTCTATATATCTCTCTCTTTCTGTATTGTTATCTCTTCTTGTTGCTAGGTATTCCAGTTGATAGATTAATCATATTTTGCTATAAACACTACTGCATTAGATGCTCTGATGGATCAACAGCAAATGCGGTTAAAAAGTGATTTGCTAACAAAACCTGCAGATTTTGTTTCAAATGAGTTTTTGTTCAAATCCTGATGATCATGCCCCCTATTATCATTTCTTTTGGAACGATTTAAGATGCAGCTACACAGAGAAGCTAAATAACTCCATAATAGAAAGTGCATGAAGAGTTGGTTTTGAGCCTATTATTATAACTGCATTTCCATAGTGGAAACTGATTGAGGGCAGCACCAGAAATGAACTAGTAAAGTTAGTTGAATGATGCAAGCCAGAGAATTACTATCACAATCCAAAAACACTTTTTGCATTCTTGAACATTAAAAGCTCAAGTGACTCTTGATTAAGTTCAAGTTTTTGAATAAGATGAAGGTAAGAACTCATACTGGAAATGGGCCAATCGCTTCCGTATAGTAGGCTATGCTGCTCAGCTACATAAGTTAATAGTTCCTTTATTTTGCTCATGTAATGTATTTCAGTAGATGGTGTAAAGTTACCGACAATTAGGCCAGAAATATCTGCATATACATTTGGATTCTTATATAGCACTTCCTGACAATCCATTATCCAAGGATTTCCTAAATGACACATAACTATCTTTAATTCGGGATTGTCAACTGCGATGTCATCTATATTCAAAGGATGAGAGTATTTGATCTTGCCTGTCTTTAAGAATACATCGCCAGTATGAATCATAACAGGAGAACCATACTCAATACAGATGTCATAGACTCTTTGATATCTTTTATCAGATGGATAATAATATTCATATCCGCAGTAGAGCTTTATGCCTTTAATAATGCCATCTTTTAGCCATTCTCTGCAATTTTTTAAATCTTCGTCAGTGTGGTTATCAATTGTAAATCCTGCCACAACTCCAAGTTTACTATCATATTTTTTTGTAATATCAATGATATCAGATGTAGATGGTCTGTGTACATCCACCTTGTATGATGAAAGTATGATGGAATAATCAATACCATTATCATGCATAGAGTCAATTAGCGAGTCAAGTCTATCTTCTAAGGAAAGAAATTTTTTTCCAGTCTTGCTAATTTGGTCATAATAATAATTATTGAGATGAACATGGCAGTCTATAAGCGGCATTTGATATTCCCACTTTCGATCAATCATAGCAAATTCTGTACTTTGAATCTAACTAATCTATAAAGCTAGCATACTTTAAAGAATGTTTATAGTAAAGATAATTTGAGAAATACTTTTTATAAATCTAAATCCATTTTTAATTGGAAAGATAGAGCTTTTATATCCTCATAATAGTAAACTAGGCGTATTACAGCAGAGG
>DAIUEZ010000039.1:9802-12317 GCA_036844865.1 Nitrososphaera sp.
GGCAGTCTATCAGCGTGATTTGATATTCCATTTTTCGATTAATCATAGCAAATTCTGTACTTTGAATCTAATCAATCAATCTATAAAACTAGCGTACTTTAAAGTATGTTTGTGGCAAAGATAATTTGAGAAATATGCTTTTCTGTTAAATCTAAATCCATTTTCAATTGGAAAGATACAGCTTTTTATATCTTTCATGATAGTAAACTAGGCGTATTACAAGTAGAGAGAAAGCATATATGTCAGATTCATTACATCCACGTGATTTAGGAGTTATTGTGAGAAATACACAACCAGAAGACGTTCCTAAAATTATAGATTTACAAAAAGAATCATTCCCATATCTTGCTCGTTATGGAAATATATGGCATCTAGAAGAGCTTGAAAACCATCTTCGCATTTTTCCACAAGGACAGTTTGTTGCTGTTGAACCAGATGGCATGATAGTTGGCTCTGCTAGTACTCTTATAGTCTCACTTAATCCCGAGTATGCAGAACACACATGGAAAGGGATTACTGCAAACGGTATGTTCACAAATCATAATCCTAGTGGTGACAGTCTGTATGGGGCAGATATATCTACGCATCCAAAACACAGACATGAAGGTATAGGAGGCATGCTTTATGATGCTAGAAAGGAATTAGTTGCTAAGTTGAATCTAAGGAGAATGATAGCAGGAGGAAGATTATTCAATTACAGCGAATATGCAGACAGGATGTCTCCATCTCAATATGCTGACAAAGTGATAAATGGAGAATTAAAAGATCCTGTTTTGTCATTTGAATTAGATAATGGGTTTAGATTTGTCAAAATACTCCCGAATTACTTGGACGATGTTCGTTCTCTGAATTATGCTAGCTTTATAGAATGGTTAAATCCCAGATACCAGCAAGATCGCTAATAGTAATTGTCAAGTCTCCTGTGATAAGAAAAAGAGACGATAGGTAAGAACAATCTTCTAACTACTGGGGAAAACCTGAAGGGATTAAGTCGTTTTGCTGTCCCCTTTGAAGGTCTACATCATGGATTATGTACCAGAATGCCTATTAATGTCATCATATGGTAATTAATACCAATGATTACCAACAAATATATAGGTAGACTGACATCTATTCATTATGTCAGATAAAAGAACAACAAGAGACGAAGGAACAACAATAACAACTACATCCAAAGCGAACGATGTCAGTGATATAATGAGAGATAATACTTTGCGCATAGTTGACGAGGTAGCAAAGGCTCAGCCTCAATTTGCTCAAGCAATATCTAACCTACAGTTAGACAACATCCAAACAGTAAGAAGTATGATTCAAACTGCATTTGCTAATCAGAAACAGTTTATTGTGCAGATTCCAACCATCCCTCAAGCATTGCAAGTACCAGAAGTAGTTGCAAATCAGTCTACAGAAATAACAAATAGCATAATTCGTTCTGTCAGCACTTTCAACCAACTTGGAGTAACTGCATTGGACTCAGCAAGAGAGCATGTAAACATCTACAAAAGAACGGTAGATGCAGTCACAGACTTCAACAATAATATATTGAAGGCCTGGACATCGTACTGGAATTCACAACAACAATTCCGCAGGGCGTAGCCCTATTTTTCCTATATGTTTTCATGTAATTGGTATAAGATATAGCTCGAAAGCACTAATAGAGAAGAATTTCAGATCTGATGTTACTTAAAATTGAACTAAAAAGTACAAAGGTTTGTCCCTCAAGCTAAGTGGTACGAAAGTATCGTTTTGTGTGCTGGTGTTGCTCGAGCATCTTTAGTCCCGCAACCATATCTGCCAGTGCGACGCATAGTCCTGATCTCATCCACAGCCGAGGAAAGATTTTAATCACTAAATTTAATTTGCTAGAAGTTCTCTTCAAGATAAGGATATAGTTTGAGTATCGAGGGTCGTCTCATAACTGGCTGGTTACCATTTATATTTGCAAAATTTATTTGTGACCAACTGGAAGTTGTTAGGGATATCCTCCTGGTTGTAGACACTGGAACTGCTATTACCACGATTAATGAATTTGATGCTCGACAAATGAAAGTCGATTACTCTAAGTTGAAAAAATATCAAAATTCGCTTGGTATTGGAGGTTCAGCCGAGTCATATTTGGCAGATTCGTGCCATTTGTATTTTGGAGAGGGAATAGAATCAGTCGATGTCAAACCTGTCAAGTTTCTCCGACAGAGTAATATAGTGAAAGTTGATCAGGAGCGTTATCCAAGTCTTTTGGGTATGGACGTACTGAGAAATTATAAAATAAGCTTTAGCGAATCTAAGGTGATCTTAGAAGGAAATAGTAGATCTTGATTTCAACGATAGAGAATATTTGGCTAGGGATTATTGGGCTGTCGCGACAATAGCTATTGCAGTGGGAATCACTTTAATGCTCCTAAATTACATTCGGATTGTCAAAGCAAAGCAAGTTATTTTCAAAGTTCAATGTATATTCCATAAGGTTCCAGAACGCAATATGCTCAACATATATCAACTTTGTTTTCCAAAATTC
>DAIUEZ010000039.1:12327-16104 GCA_036844865.1 Nitrososphaera sp.
TAGACGATCGTAAAACAAAGCAAGTTATTTACAAAATTCAATATATCCCATAAAGTTACAGAATTCGGTATGCTCAACATATATCAACTTTGTTTTCCAAAATTCATTTTATATGGTTAAGACAAGAAAGAGCTCATCACGACCCTCCAGGAAAAAAGGCAAGGTAGATTCTAGAATTCGTAGTAGAGCTGGAAAAGTCAAACCACAGAAAAGAAGAACAAGACAACCATCCAAAGCAACCGGCAGAACTCGAAGGAAGAAAAAGACTAAGATGCCTAACATTATTATCAAGAGAACAAGTGGAAGAAGAGAAAAGTTTGAAACCGATAAAATGGCTCAAACTGTGAGCAGGTCCGGTACTCCATTCTTGCTCGCAAGGGATATTGCAAAGACAATTTCTACGAAGGTAATGCATAGGGGCAACGATAGCGCAGCAGAAGGAGGAGAAAGAGAAAAAGAAGAAATGAAAGCCTCCTCAACTTCTACTATTGAAGTAGATGCAGGCGAGGTAAGAAGTATGGTCGCAGAGGAGCTAAGGGAAAGAAATCGTCCAGATATTGCATCGTCTTATTCAGGTGAACGGCCAGAAAATACGCGGCAAGGAAGACACGAACTAATGAAAGAGAATCAACCATTGCATGATGCAGATGCGGCAAATCAAAGCAAGTTACTATTTGATTCAAGCACAAACATGGCAAAAAGTACACGGCCATCTACGATGAAACGCTAAAAGAAGTGCAAAAGCTCCAGGATTTTAAAAATCCATTAATACCATTATTTTTTATTGCTGCGGAAAGACAAGGGCAGAGAATGGATAAAGTCAGGGGTTTGCTTAAGCATACAAACACTCCCTTTTTGAAGTGTTATAATATATAATTAACCGAAGACACTTTGTTGACATAATGTTTATTTTCCCCTCCTATGCACCATTTCGAGGTTGATGAGAAGTAAAAAAATAACGAATACTTAAGAAGCATCTCAGCATTTACAATTGTAGTGTCCTATGCACCAAACATTAAATACTCGAAGTATAATAGAGTTCGCTTCAAATCTTTGATAGAGAGAGATAAGGGTAAAAAGATGTTTGCTGAGTTTTTTGCCAGCATAAGAGAAGAAGAATTAGGAAAAGAAATGAGAGGTCATATTATTCTTGATAGTATAAGCGATAGCCGAGAATCAATCGTTCTGACTTTCTGGGAGACAAGAGAGGATATGGACAAGTTTTACTCTCCTCAGAACAAAGCCCTAGATAGCTTGGTCGAAAGAGCAAAGCCCTTATTTGAAAAAATGCCTGAAAGAACTGATTATACTGTGTCAGAATTATCATTATAATATCTTGATCTTGATTCTTCCCAGGAATTAATAAGAAAAGAGGGAGAATATGCCTTTGGTCTATAGTTGCTTCTTATTCAGCACAAGCCATTGTTTGGCTGCATCAATGTCCTCTTGTGTTAGCTCGTGGCCGCTATTTTGCCATTGGAGATCTACAATAGCACGAGCTTGTATGAGCAATCCAGAAAGCTTCCCTGCTTCTTCTCTTGTAGCTATAGGATCTCTCAATCCAGACGACATGAATATACGCTTACCCGATAGGTTGGGAAGGCTTTCGGGAACAAGAGGAACCATAGCACGGAAGAGTATTGCCCCTGACAACGTTTGTGGCTTGAGTAAGAGCATGCTGGCTGCTATGTTTGCACCGTTAGAATAGCCCACTGCTATGACCTTGCGGGCATCAAATCCATAGATTCTTGAAGCCTTCTCAACAAACGCTGCAAGCTCATTAGTACGAAACTTAAGATCTTCTACATCAAAGACGCCTTCAGCAAGCCTGCGAAAGAAACGCGGCATTCTACCTCCTTCCAGTATTTTCCCGCGAGGACTTAGCAATTGAGCATTAGGGTCAAGCTCACGTCCTAGCGGCAAAAGATCATCCTCGTTTCCGCCAGTGCCATGCAACAGAAGCAGGGTTGATCCAGCTTTATCGCTTCTTCTATTCGGAGACGCGACATACTGGTGTGTAAATCCTAGTTGGTCTGATTTGTTGGCTGGCGGTGATGATGATGTCGTCACACTCAATATGTCTCCCTATTGTTGTTTGATTGCCTTTCCGGAGAGGTTTTTACTGGAGGCAACAGTTGCTCCAACTTTCCACGCACAGGCTCAAGCCACTGTGGTAGCTTTAATTGCTTTCCAAGGTCTTCCGGCTTTTCATCTATAGCAAATCCGGGTGGATCTGTGGCAATTTCAAATAGTATGCCACCGGGTTCTCGAAAATAGACAGAATGAAAGTATGTGCGGTCAATTACAGGAGTTGGATTAAGCTTTGCTTCCTCGACAATTCTCTTACGTAAATCTATCTGATGCCTATCGTCAGCTGCGCGCCACGCAATATGGTGGACTGTGCCTATTCCTATATAGCCTCTTGATGTTTCAGGTTGACATACAATATCGATAAATGAGCCTATTGAGGGGGAGAAGCTTCCTGTACTGTCACTGTCGCCTTCTTGATTGCTAGGGCTTTTTTCTACTATTCCAAAGCGAAATCTATCTTCTTTGTTATCTTTAGCTACAAGTTTAAATCCCATAGTATCAGCCAAAAGTGAGGCAGTGCGCTCATAACCTTCTTCAGAAAGGGTGGCTGAGTGGAATCCTCTTATGGCATGCTCCCTACTAACAGGGCTTTTTTTCCATATGTCTTTATCTGTCTTCTGTATTAGTTGTTGTCCTCCTTGAGAGCCATTAGAAGAAGGAGAAATAAGCTCAAGCATCAATCCATCAGGATCATGGAATGAGACAAATTCATCGCTAAAGCGTTTTGAAGGGCCAACAAAGGAAATGCCATTGTTCTTAAGTCTATCAACCCAGTAGGTCATTGAGCCAGGCGGAATCAGAAACGATATGGCTGTAACCTGTCCTGTTCCGCGATACCCCATGGGTGCCTCAGCCCAAGGGAAGAATGTCAGAATGGTTCCAGGATGCCCTACTGAATCACCATAGTAAAGGTGGTATGTTGTTGGGTCATCAAAATTTACTGTTAGCTTAACTAGTCTCAGCCCCATAAGCCCTGAATAAAAGTCGATATTCCGTTGAGGATTTCTAGCAATAGCTGTAATGTGGTGAATGCCGAGAACACCTTGTTCTGTTTTCTTTTTACTCTCTACCATATTCTTTCAACTTCTAGCGTTATCCTTATGTCCCACAAACTGCATTTCAATATTTAAAAAGATTGTATCAATACTCACAATACTCACAATACTACACGCACATATCCTCTTTGATATACGGCTATGGATTCACAGAGTTGGATGAAAGGCGTTACAAGATCACACATTTGGCTACTAATTATATATCCAACAGTCAAGTGGGAGAGACACTAAAGAAATGGCGCCTTGCAACTTTTCATAACGAAGAGTGCATTTATCATTGAAAGTGTTCAGCCGCAACTCTTCGAGTTTTCATAGGAAAAAGCTAAGGACATACTTCACTCTATGAATATGAACAAAAAATTAGAATGAGATCAAAAAAATTAGAGAAGGTCTTGCTTCCCTCTTGCTATTTTTAAGGCGGTAGGGCTTGCCTTTATAGTCTTCAAGAAGTCTTGAAACTACTCTAGCCTACCACTGCTGCCATCACTTAACCGCCGCCACCGCCGCCTTCTTCTTCTTCGTCATCTTCTTCTTCTTCGCCGCCTCCGCCATCAGGTGTGCCACCTGTGGTTGCAGCGCCGCCTCCTGTTGTCATAGCTCCAAGTGGTGCAGTGGCATTAGTTGCATTGCC
>DAIUEZ010000040.1:0-15894 GCA_036844865.1 Nitrososphaera sp.
GCTTTGCAATCTGAGCTATTGATTGTGATACTGGGCCTTGAGGATTCTGAGCAACCTGCTGACCAACCTGAGTAACAGCCTGCTCAGCATTGCCTCCTTGTTCAGCTGTTTGAATAGCTATTTGCTGAAGTACCTGATCAACCTGGTCTTGGTCTGTATTGGTTCCTTGGGCTACCTGTGTAGCTATTTGGCTTATTTCTTGGCGCACTTCGGGGGTCAATGCCCCCCCTTGAGGCTGGGGCCGACTCAATTGCTGAGCAGACTGGACTATTGCTTGAGATACATCAACTCCCTGTGCGACCTGCCTACCTATTTGTACAATGGCTTGTTCAACATTCTGACCTGATGCTTGCTGCTGTGCCAACTGAGATAATGCTTGGGAAACAGGAGCTTGAGGATCTGTTGTCAGCCGAGCGAAAATCCCGCCTATAGCCTGTATTGCCCTTCCAGGGTTTGAATCTTCTGAAATCTGGAGAGCTATTTGCTGGAGTAGTTGACTTATCTGTGCGCTATCTCCCCCATGAACAGTTGCCACCTGTGCTGCTATTCGGTTAATTATCTGCATTGTTGCAGGGTTTAGCGGTGCTCCTTGTGCATGTGCCGGAGGAAGATGGGGAAATGAGGGCAATGCGAGCAGAAGCATTGCTATCAAGGATGCTGTCACAAATATTGTAAATGCCGATGTTCTTCTTTTTCGTGCTTCCCCTCCTCCCGGTCTGTTCAGTACAGACGATAACGAAGGTAACGCTTGATTAGAAAAAAGATTCGTTTTTGAATTTGTATTTGTAGTCGTAGTAGTAGCAGTATGCTTTTCTCTAAAGTTAAAATTCATCATTGAAATAACGGGAGATCATTACTTTTATGCCATATAGATTCCTACTCTGTTTGTTTATTTTGTTTTTTATTATGATATAAGAATCCCCATGTACTATTTTTAAATGTGAATGGTTTCTTGTATACTAAGTGTTAGATAACATCTGAGGGTTATAAAGAGAGAGAAGAAGAGAGAAAATAATCTTTACCTTTAGAAACCACACTGCCCAATCGTAGAATCAAGGATTATTTACATTTAGTTATAAGCATCCCAGAATGTCACTCGTTGGGACTAACGATGATCAGTCCCTACAATAAGATTTTTGATCTTAATGAACTCAATAATCTTCAAAATATAGGTTTACATTTTAGATCTATTTCACATAATTTCGGAATTTTTGCGGTGATAATGTCACCCTTCTGCTTTTGATGTCGTTTATATTGTTGAGATGATAGCAATAACAATATTACCATTTAATGCGCTTAATTCATAAGGCCATTTTTGAGTTCTTTAATAGGAGCGTGCACAGAGGGTTTCGAGAGAAAAACCTTCGAAATTGAGACTCGATGAGTCATAAGTCTAGCATAATAATATACCTCTTGATAGCGAGAAGTATTATAACGATTTTTATCTATACCTTCTATTTTTATTATAAATCTTGATCCTTAGAAGTGAGCTAATTATGAATCCGAATATCGCTCCCCACACTACATGAAATACTACCGCACTTATAGCAATGCCTCTAAATAATTGACCAAGATTGCCCATATCAAACGAGGAGAATGAGGAGGTGGTGTTGTTATTCTGGACTAACGATAAGATTTCCGCGATTCTGCCAATTGAAGGTTGAATAATTAGCGCAGTTACTGGCAAAAATAGTACCAGCCAAATTACAATGCCTGTAACTATTCCCATTAAGATAGACTTGTATGGGCTAAACATATTCGTTATATTTTTTTGAGACTCAACCCTTACAGCTATTGCACCACAGATAGCTCCAAGAATAGTTCCTGTAAGAAGATGCAATCCAAATCCAAGATAAGCAGCAGTGACAAAATCCATTGAGCCTAGACTAATTCCCATAACGGCATAAAACGTACTAATCGGTAAGCCTAATTCTAACTCTGAAGCAGCTATAGCAGTAGAGATAGACCAAGTAGCAATAAGGCCTGCAATTGCGCCATACTTTGCTCCTTCTATGATAGGTCTTGCGAAGACCTGAGAATTATCATACCGCTTCATGTCCGAATATAGTCTCGGGAATATTTTTACATATCTATTTGCTCCTTTGTAGAAATTTTCAAAAAACATACATTCTACCTAATATGTTGGAGGATTTCTCTCTCTTCTGTTCGAACTTCTACCATTTCTTATCCAATATGGGATATCACTGCCACAATATACGTCCGCCAAAAGCTAGCCATATACTCATAATTACACTAATCCCAGTAGAATATAGGAGCGAGTTAGACCCAAGATTTATTCAATATGCGGTAGAAGCACTAGCTTCGGGCAGTTTGTGAAGGCAAACAAAAATTCTAATCAAAAATCGCATACATGGATATAGGCAGGATATTGGCTGTACGTGTTATCGGATCCTTCGTTAACCCTTTCGAACGGGGCAGCATTTCTAACTCTCTTTTTTTCTTCCGCCAAAGTTTGTTTTGGGAGTAAGGTTACTCTTCTTCCAGTTATTGGTCCAAATAATTTTTTGGGGGATTCCAGGCCACAGGTTTGAAAATTATCTGATTAAAGAGAATTTTAATAGAAATGCCAAAGATAGGAACCCTTAAAAGATATAATTTCTAATAGATAGTAGATGAGCGAAGGACTAGAAGATGACTAGCGAAGAACAAGAACCCACTAAATATAAAGTAGTATTTGAAGGATGCCATCATAACTGCATCATGACAGCTCAAGAACTTTTGAATCCATCAAGGCAGGTTTACGATGGCAGCAGCGCTACATACAAGTCCGATTATTATCTTTGCTTTTCCTGTTTACGAGAAGAGAAAGGAGCTTGCTCGATAAGCCCCTATCACAAAGTTGTAGTTACGACTCGATTAAGGCCTTGACCTTGTTATTATTTTGAGATGATGAAACGAAAAGCAAAAAACATTCAGTCAGCACACTAATAATAATAATACTAGCCAAAGGAGTAAAAGCTCAAGAAACTATATAACCTATCTTCTTTTGATCACGCATCCCCTTCTTGTGGTCGTGATTTGACAGTGATTTGTACACGGCCAGATGCGCTCTGACGCTATCCTATAAATTATAGATTCCTATTGGTGCTGGTTCGGTGGAGTCAAAGACGGATTTCATCTTATTTGCAGTCGCTTCATTGGGAGTGCTGCATGCTGCTGATACAAGAACCTCTTTGTAAATTATCATAGTACGGAGGCGTGCAAATCTAAGAGAGTTTGAACCTTGATTGTAAGATGGGTTTGAACTAATGGCGCCTGTAAAATTTGTGACCCAGATAGTCACATCTCACATTTTAGAGATATATAGCTCATTTACCCCATCTTAGCGTTATCATTTCATAATTTGAGAGATGTGCCATTGATAGTCGCTGACAGGTCAGCAATTTTTGGTAAATGCTTATCTAATGCTGAAGGCAAGTTTACTGATTAAAGCATCTTTTCGACATTCAAGGATAGTCAATATCGACGGATAGATATTACAACCACAATTCTCGCACATGAAGGAGGTTGCTTTGCCAAAAACGCACGTAGGCTTACGGTCACCATAGGCGTCGTATGATTCGACAAACCATGTAGGGCAATGTTTGGACCATTGATTGGTTCTCATTAGATTGAGCTCTTTGTCCGAGTTTAAGATGTAGTCTCCATAAAAGAGACGCTTCAGCCTTTGTATTTCGTCGATATCCTTCTGGCGTTCTACATGCGATAGATATAACACATCCTTTGGACTCATAGGAGTAGACCATGCAAAACAGATTCCGTTCACTCCTAGGTTCTTTGCTGCTTCAACAATGCTCTGTATTTCGGCATGGTTGAGCCTGCTAAGTGTAGTATTGCAATAGCAACCTGCAGGAATATCAGATGAAATATTTTGTCTTATCCTCGTAAAGACCCCTTTACCTCTGATAAGGTCGTGCCTTTCCTCATCACCGTCAAGGCTCACTATATACAACGTATTTCTGAACCTTGGGAAGCCAAAAGTTCCGTTTGTTACTATCCAGGTTTGGTCAAAGATTTCTGCAGCTACTTTGCATTTTTCACGAGATTGTTCAGTCAGAAGGGGCTCGCCATCTGTTAGGGTTGCGTGCCTGATTCCACGCTTACGCAACCTTAGACATAATTCCTTGAAAGCGTCAACAGTAAGTTCTTGCCGCATTTGTGTGGACTTCGCCCCTTTAGCGGCTGCTCTGGGAGAGGCAGTATAGCAAAATGAACACGCTAAATTGCACGCCAGGGTTGAAGCCAGTGAGCATGCAAAAGGTTTCCTATCACCTAGTATGGACGCTCTAATGATTCGGTACTGAAAGTATGGCTTTCGTATTGTAGCAACCAATGCCATTAGTACCGTAGTTTGCCGTAGAATATATCAGTTGACGGCTCTTGTGTCTGGATTCATTGGAATTGAGAGTCCAGTAATGGGGATTTTCTAATTGATATTGCAGATGAATATAATATAGCTGGAAGTCAATGGCTATTAAAAGATTATACTTTATGTCTATAGAAGGTAGGCCCAGAGGGATCCGGCAGAAAAACCTTCAAGATCGAGGCTCGATCATCATTTATCTTTCAACAAAACTATAACCAACTCCATTTCTCCAATTTCGAAAAGTGAATGTTACTTTTGCTCTCCTACTAGCTGCTTTGTCAAGCTTGATGAGTCCCAATAATCATCTCTTCTTCCTTTTATCTTGCCATTTTAAATTCTCCAAAGCTACATCCTCTGACCGAGAAGCGCCTTCCCGCCATGGCCAGACCACGAAGGTCTCTCCTTTTGTATCCCCGTAAAGATTACTTCGGCATTTCCAATCACTTGTGTCCTCCTGCTGGCGGGGAGGCTATTATGAGCCAGTTCCGTGTTTGGCCTTTCCTCCCCACCGCAATAGTGGCCTTCGGTGAACGGAACAGAAACCCGGGCCACTGTTTTGCAGGAGACTAGAGTTTGATGGACTTGAAGAGTAAAAGAGATTTTAGAACAAAGTTCTATCTATGGACTGTCGAGGAACGTATGTCAAAGAGCGGTGATAGCTGATTTCAAGGAAAGAGTTCTGCTGTCTTGTCTCTGCAGTTTATAGTTCAAGCACAAATTGCATTACCCTCCTCTCTGCCTTGCTCATTGAGATACTCAAAGATGATAATTTTTCTTTTCTAAATGGATCAGAGTGAGGAATTCCACTATCAGAATATTAACTCAGACAACTTATTAGCGACCATTAATGGCTAACTACTCGAGAAGGATCGAAAATATAAGGAAGGGAAAGCTTGAATGCTTAACCCTTTATTGATGTTTCATTGAATGCTTCATTGGCTTGGTCAACTATCTCATTGATGTTGCCCTGTGCTTCCCAGTGCATAAATGTAGTCTTTGGTGTTTCGTTTATCATGTGATTGTGGATTCCTGTTACAGTCCAAGCATTTTCTTTGACAACTGAGAGAACATCGTTCATTTCGGTTTCAAGCAACGCAAAGTCGCCCATCACATAAACCTGCTCGGATGCAGTTGTTGAATTGCCGCTGCTTGTTGTCGTCGCATTTGCTGGCATTATGAGAAATTCAAGCACACTATTCATCAGAGTGAACTGATTGAGGTTGAGTCCATTGTGTCCTGTAACTTGCGGGGCTTGGCGCACAACAACTACGTCACATACGTTGCCACTGGGCACACCTATGCCGCCAAGTTCGGTCGCTATCGCTTGGCAGTCAAGAGTTCCGTTCTCCATGATAAGTGTCGTGCTACTTGTTACGTTCATACTAGAGTCTGTTAATGTTTCATTGTCACCTATCAGTTGCAATGAGTCATCTCCGTCTTGCGCGATGACTGCTGTAAAAATTGCAGTCAGACTAAGAACAGCTACGGTTGCTACAGCTGTTGTCAACAAAACCATATGCTTCGTGGTCTTGCGTTTCATTTGAAAATGAAACAGCACTTTAACCTATATATAGTTTATACAGTTTAATATGTTTAAAGTTATGTCATACTAATAAAATCCATAATACATATTCTGTACTAGCAACATGATTGGCAACAAAGGGACCAAATAAGAAAGAAGCAAATACTCCTGGTGCTGGTGGTGGTAACACCAAAGAGTTAATCCTTAACTTATTGCTTGAGGGCTCAAAGACTGCCGGAGAAATAGCAGATAAGCTGAAGATACAAAAGAGTGCAATTAGAACTCATCTAGAGTCTCTACAAACAGAACAGTCAGTGAGATCATATTTTAAGATTGAAAGGCTCGGAAGACCTAGAAAAGTATATGAACTAACTGAAAGCGGACGAGAATTATTCCCAAGAAGGTACGACCTTGTTCTATCGCTTGTCCTACAGGAGATAGAGTTGACAAAAGGACATGAATATATGAAAAAAATGATAGAATCTATTGCAGATAAGATGGCTTATGATATACGTGAAAAGATTAAGAAAAGTTCGTCGTCTAGCTTAGAGGAGTCGCTAAGAATCCTAAATTCGGTTTCAAATGAAATGGGCTTTATGTCATCATTTTACAAAGAAGAAGAAGCTGATAATAATAGAGGAAGCAGCAGCAACAACAGCACTACTTATTCTATTATAAGCCGCAATTGCATTGTACATAAGGCAGCAATTAGACACCAAGATGCCATTTGTCATGGATTTCATAATAGAATAATACAGAAATCCTTAGATGGAAAAATGGGTGCTAAGGTCCAGCTAAAAGAATGTATTGCTCTTGGAGATAAGTATAGCAGGCATATTATCACTATAGATGACAAGACCGATAGAAATGTATGATCAAGAGCAAATAGAACAAATAACAAAATCAGTACTCTTTCTTTCCATAAGATAATCGAAAGGGTCTCAATTTTTCTATATGAGCTCTCTATCGGTCTACTTTTTTCAATTGTATTATGCCTCTCATAATTCTACAACGCTTTCACCAACGAGCCTCCTCTGAGGCGTATTTTTAATAACCTTCTTGTAAGCTCATATATAAATACTATAGTCACATTATAATGTTTTAAAGCATGATGACCTCAGATAGTCAATACCACAAGGTAGCAAATAAGAGCGAGCTTAAGGAAGGCGGCCTCTTGCGCGTTGAGCCAGAAGGGAAACCTATAGTCCTAGCAAGGGTCAAGGATAAGATCTATGCTATGGATGCTGTATGCTCACACGAGGGTGGTCCTTTAGAAGATGGTAGCTTGCAAGAATATGAGCTAAAATGTCCATGGCACTATGCAATATTTGATGTAAGAAATGCAAAGGTTTCAGAGCAGACTGTCTGGGCCACAGATCTGCAATCGTATCCAGTAAAAGTCGATGATGCAACAGGGGACATTATGATTAGCGTGCAAACAACAAAGTCAGCTGCTGGTGAGGAGACCACTACTACTGTACAAGGAGAGAGCATGCAGGATTCAGAGTCGTTGCAAAAGAAATACTATGAAGAAGAGCAGAGAAAAGCTGACGACAAGTTCTCTTTAGAATTGCTCTCGAAAGAAGCACTACAAGGGACAGACATCATGACCTTCAAGTTTACCAAAGGTGAGATACATAACACTCCCGGGCAGTATGCATTTTTCAAGCTAGACAGCGTCTCCGGTGACGCAAAGGGGCCGATCAGGCATTTTTCTATTGCCTCTTCGCCAACTGAGCAAGATTACATTCTAATAAGTACAAGAATCCGGAATACTCCATACAAGCAAAAGCTGGCATCGTTGGAGAAGGGTGCAAAGATCTTGGCGTGGGGTCCACGAGGAGAGTTTGTCTTGCATGATGATCATTCTAAACCCGCAGTCTTTTTGTCAGGAGGCATTGGTGTCACACCATTTAGAAGTATGATAAAATATGCTACAGACAAGCAACTACCGACTAAAATAATAATGTTTGATTCAAACAGAAACCAGCAGAACATCCTGTACAAAGATGAATTTGATAGTTGCGCCAAACAAAACAAGAACCTTAAAGTCATTTACACTGTCACAGAAGAAGAAGAACAGACATATCATACCGCAAACTGGAGCGAAGAGCATGGCAGAATAGACAAGTCAATGCTAGAGAGGCATTTAAGCCAGAACGAAATTGACAATGCAGTATTTTATATTTGTGGCCCCCCTGGCATGCTAAAGGCTATGCAAGAACTACTTCAACAAGAACTGCAAATTTCAAAGGACAGGCTCAAAGTTGAGGCATTTACCGGATACTAGCGCTAGTCTATGACAACAATATGGCTTCAGACAGCAAAAAATCGTAGCCTTTACAGGCTCAAGTAAAGGCAGGGCAAAGGCTATAGGCATGCAAGGCATCCTCAAAGATATCACAGCATCAATGAATCCCTGAGGCATCGTACTTTGACGTCTGCTTAGACACCGCTTTATCCATGACAGCTCTTCAGCTAGCCTTGTGCCTCCATATCTTCTACAATAATACCACACTTAGTATTTACCTAAACTTGTTCTGCTTTATTTCTTTGACTAGCTCTTCTCTAAGCATCTTTAGATGGTTTTGCTCGTCTCCCTTTATCGTATTCCACAGCTTAACAAGCTCAGGCTTGTTGTCTTTCTCTGCATCTCGGATGTACTTTTCAACTGCCGAATAAAGAAAATCAGCCTCCTTCTCAAGTTGCTTTATGACATTATATTCTGAATCCTGTAGCATTGGCTTATCTTTTTGCTGAGACTCAGACATCATATAATGATACACAATGAAACTAAAAAGAATTGCAGCAAGCAAATGAGCTATAAAGATTAAAGTTACTTACTTCTACCGGTGCTAGCTTCGGAAAAAAGAGACATTTTGATATCTCTATAAAATTTGTCGATATATCACTGCACCGAGTGTGTTTCACGTATTTTTGAAGATGAACATTTATTTTAATAATCCCTGATGTAAAGATAGAGGTAGAAGAAATTAATTAAAGGTAAACATTAGACTTGGGAGTTGTAATTTATTGAAAATTAAGTCAGGGGTTGTCTTTGCCTATGCATTTGTAATTTCAATTGAAACAATTCTAGTAGAATCCCTGACTACAGCGCTTCAAATATCTCCTCTAACAATAGCTGCTAACAGCGTTCCACTAGCAGGAGGAATGTTGCTATTTATTGTGATCTTTATAATGAAAGACAAAATTACTGTTTTTAAATCTTGGAGGCATCTTCTCCCAGGATCAGCATTTATGGCTGTGGGAATTATTACCTGGTATGACTCTGTCAGCAGGATAGGCGCCTCGAAAGAGTCAACGCTTACTGGTCCTTTAGAGACGACAGTGGTACTATTTTTGGCATGGTTTTTTCTAAAGGAACGACTAAGCAAGGTACAACTCATTGGATCTGTGATCGCAATCATTGGAATTTTTGCAGCTGCTATGAGTGGAAGCACATTGGAGGTATCCTCGTCATTATCTTTGTTTAGCATAGGTGATCTAGAAGCAATACTTTCTGCAGTTACCTTCGCAATTGCAATAATTTTCTTGACCAAATTAGTCGGGTTTCATTCTCCTATTCAAGTAGCCGGTGCATCCTTATTGATTTCAGGCCTAATATTGGCAGCCTTTCAGTTGACCTATTATCTAGAGATTCCTACAGTACAAGAATGGGGATTTCTGCTTCTTTATTCATTTTTACCTTTGATGGGTGCTTTGTTGTATTCAATGAGTTTAAGAAAAATTGGAGCATCTATTACCTCAGTTATTGCATCATCCGCATACTTGATGACTATTATGATACAATTAACGCTAAGTGAATTTGGTCTTAAAACTATTCTTCCAGAAAATATCCCATTACTAGTTTTAGGTGGGCTTTTAGGTCTACTTGGAATTATTCTAATCCATAAGAACACTATTATTGTGTCATTTCGTAGATGGTCACCACAATTTCATCAAGGAGTACCGCGTAAGGCAAGAAGAGACTAATAATTACAGACTTTGCTGTCCATTAAAGGAATTAAAGACATCTTGTTACAGACCATTATAGGCACATCAGAAATAGAGGTGATTTCATATTATTAGAAGTAACACCAAAGTTCTACGCAACTTGTGACCACCTTAAGGCAAACCAGAAAGAAGCTATTCTTAATCCGTTTAAGCGGACATACTTACATCTTAAAATCTATTGAAAATTATTGTTGAAATACATTTTCGGCAATGTTGTCTCCAGCTTAGAAGAAAAGCTGTGGCATAAACATATTCGGTACCCCTAATAGTCAAGAGAAGTTTTGAGATGAAAAGCTAGCCAAGTGTTGCAACCAAGTTTCTCTTGTAGAATATTGCTCTGCTCCTCTCATTTTATTTTATTTTCTTTTAAGATCCATTGGAGTTATTTTGGTAACTACTGTCAATTTGGTGCAAATTCTGAAATACTAGGCAAGGATGATAGAGCTCTCTTTACTATTTCGTGTCAAGTCTTGTTTGTCGATGTTGCTATATATACTACATATACTCTATACTTTGTGTCTGTTCCAAGGAGAATATGCAAGGAAATAAAAAGCAGGATGAATCGATAGACCCATTGCTTTCTCTGGCTTGACCTTTAGAATAACTCGCTTACGATTAGGTTCCCTGTAATAGTATTTGCCAATACCAAGATATCTTTTAGCAAGTTTCTTTAAATGCTCATCAGCTCCTTCAGTTGTATGTTCAACAACTCGGCCCTTTACAGAGACCATATTGTATGGATTATTACTCTCTACCACTGATATGGCTATTCTAGGATCTTTTTTTATATTCTCACCTTTTATAGAATTTTCAAAAGTATTTATCAAGATTAGATCTCCTTCCATATCTGCCCACATTGGTGTAATATGAGGTGAGCCATCTTTGGATAGAGTAGACACAAAAGCCAAATTTCTACCTTGAAAAAGGCGCTGTATATCCTTTTTATCAAGCTCAGATGCGCCAGACGGAACATCTACTTGGTCAAATCCCTCAACATCTTTTGCAGGAGGAACGTTGACTATTTCGACAGAATTTATTATATTATTATCTCTATGCATTACTTATCAGTCACAAACCAGGTATTAATTATTTTTTGATGATAAATTTAATCGTGTAGAACAAAAATCAAAGTAAAGATGTCATTTTGGGCGCTAACAAAAAGTCTATGAGGACAGTAACTCTTTATAGTCTAGTTAGAAAGCAACCTCAGTAAGTCATAGCTGCTGCATTTTACCACCTACAAGGTATTACGACAAGCAGACAAATAGAGTTACAATTTGTATTTCCAAATTGGAAAAAGAAACTAAGGTTCTCTCTCTTTCTCTCTGTCTTTGTCTGATGATCCTATGGCTTAATCCAAGATCAGTGCTTTTGCTCAATTCCTTTGTAAATGATAGGTAGACGAATTTGAAAATGAGTCCCACCAGGTTCAGAATAGAAGCTAATATCTCCTTTATGAGTTTGAGTGATGATCCTATGGCTTATACTCAATCCAAGACCAGTGCCTTTGCCTGGCTCCTTTGTTGTAAAGAATGGCTCAAAAATACGTGATTGTACTTCTTTTGGAATACCTTGAGAGCCGTTATCTATTACTTCTACCAGTATCTGGCTATTGCCTTCGTTTTTTGTGCGAATTGTAATAGTCCCGTGCCTTCCCTTTCCTATACCATCAATAGCATTGTCTATAAGGTTTGTCCACACCTGATTTAGCTCATTTCCAATGGCATTAATGTGTGGTAAACTAGGATCATATTCTCGAATTATAGTTATATCTGCTTCTTTTAATTTATGCTGTAGCATGGTTAACGTGCTTTCTAATCCATTATGGATATCAACATCCTGTATTGGAGCCTGGTCCATGTACGAATATGACTTCACTGCTGAGATTAATACGCTAATACGTATAGTGCTGCTCTTAATCTCATAAAGCAAACGATCTATTCTTGTTGTAGTATTAAGCCAATTCAAAATATCTTCAAGCAAAGGGTTCTTTTTTTGCTCTAACGTATTATTGTCATTTTTAGTGCTTGTTCCGAAGGATTGGGATGAGGTAGAGGAGGCGATATTACCCGCGATATCATTTAGCTTGTCTATAGTGATTCCTGCATTTACCAAGTCAGATGCAAGATTCCAGCCATCATTCACACCATGAAATTTAAGCCAATCAATAATTTGATCTTCCTGTACTGCCTGTGCTAGAGGATCATTTGTATTGAGGTTGCTAGTAGTAGAAGAAGAAGGATTTTCACTAATAGAAGACGAATACCTACTTGGGGGGTTTAAATCGAGCATTAAAGTATCCCTTCTCAATTCAGAAATATATGACCATTGCTGAGGTGTCATGCCATGTTGCACATTCAACTTTTGGACAAGAGATCTCCACTCTTGAATAGAATCAGATAATTGCGTCACTGTCCTATTAGCTGCGGCTGCAGGATTATTCAATTCATGAGCTAAACCAGCAGCCAAGCCACCAAGTGCTATAAGTTTTTGATTTTGTTGTAATGCCGTTTCAAACATAGCAAGAGTCATTCCCATTTTACGAAGAATCTCTTTGATCAAAGAAGGAGAACCATATAAAATTCGCCAGAATGCATCTTCCTTCCATCTCAATAGATGGCTTTTCTTTGTAGCATAAGCGGCACATTTATGATCTGACCATCCAAGAATAATTGGAAGCTCTCCAAAATGGTCTCCTGATTCAAATGAGGTAAGTACTACCTCTTTAGACCCATCCCTCAATACAAGATCCACTTTCCCATCTAATAATACATAAAAAGTATCATGCTCTCCTTCAGCAATTATTTTATCTCCTGCTTCAAACCATACCTCTTCTCCTTTTTCTATAGACTTTAGTTCCTGATCAGGTAATCCTGAAAACAGCCTTATTTGAAGTAAAGACCCTGGCTCAGGAGGGATATTGCCATCATTAGCATTAATAGTCATACTCTTGATGTTCTTCTCACTAATTTCTTGGTTGTTATCTTTGTCATTATCGCTCTCTAACATAAACCCTTCTTCACACTCTCCTTAAATATTGATGTACCAACTGCACAGCTATAGATCCTTCTCCTACTCCTGCAGCAACTCTTTTTGTAGAACCATGACGTACATCTCCAACAGCAAATATACCTGGCACATTTGTCTCAAGTAAAAATGGTTGACGATCTAAGGTCCAACCCCGTGGGCGCTCACGCCCATTTTGCATTAAATCTGGGCCAGTCAAAATAAAACCATTTGCGTCTCGCTCTATTAGTCCGGCGGCTGCATCAGTATGTGGCACGGCACCAATAAATATATACAACCCAGAAGTTGGAACGGTTTGTAGCTGACCAGTTTTAGTATTTGTTATAGTAATGGATTCAAGTCTATTTTCGCCATGTACCTCTGTAACTTTAGAATTTAATAATACCTGTATGTTGGATGTTTCATTTAATTGGTGCATAAGATATCTTGACATACTTTTGTTCAAAGAGTCACCGCGGACTAGGAGTGTAACTGTTTTAGCGTACTTTGAAAAATGAATTGCAGCCTGACCTGCAGAATTAGCTCCTCCAACCATGAAGATATCCTCACCCTTACATGAAAGGGCATCTACCATAGAAGCACCATAGTATACACCAGCTCCAGTCAGTTTCTCTATTCCCTTTACCCCATCCAAATTGCGGTATGAAACTCCGCAGGCAATAATCATAGCATGGCAGCTTATCTCTGTTCCATCTTTTACTTTGACTATTCTATATGGATCATCAATACGTATACCTACAGCCTCCTGTGGAGTCAAAATTTCAGCACCGAATCGAATCGCTTGAGCAACAGCTCGCCTGGCAAGATTACTGCCACTTAAGCCAGAAGGAAAGCCAAGGTAGTTTTCGATATTAGAGCTCATGCCTGCTTGCCCTCCTGGTGCTTGTCTTTCAATTAATAAGGTGCTTAGACCTTCTGAGGCGCCATATACTGCTGCTGCCAAGCCAGCTGGTCCTCCTCCTATTATTATCAAATCATAGAAAGGCATCTGTGCATGTGTCTTAAGACCAATTTTCTCTGCAAGGGCTGCACTAGATGGTTCCTCCATATGTGTACCATCAGGAAAAATGACAAGTGGTAGGTGCAAAGAGGGGTGAGAGGAGGAAGAATTCACAGGAGACGAATAAGATAATGAGGAGCTTGATCTAATAGAGGATACAGAATTATTATTATTTTCAGTTCTATCATGATCGAGAACAGACAAAGAACTACCAGGGGTTATTGTTGTAGTAGTGTTAATGAATTTAGAGTGCTCGCTCTTATGTGTTGACTCTACATAAGACACTAAACGCTGAGCCTCTTCGTCACCCTCAAAATCTAACCATTGATAAGGTATGCCGTTTCTGGCCAGAAAATACTTCACTTCATATGATTTTGGTGACCATCTCAATCCTATAACTCGAATGCCTTCAAATGGATGCTTAAATGAAGCCCACCAATCATCTAACAGGTCATCAAGCATGGGGTAGAGGTGTTCTTGCGGAGGGTCCCATGGTTTCATCAAGTAATAGTCAATTTTAGCTTTGTTTATAGATCTTATAGCGGCCTCCGTATCCGCATAAGCTGTAAGCAATACACGCTTGGCGTTAGGAAAAATATTCATAGCCTCTTCTAGGAAAACTACTCCAGACATCTGTGGCATTCTTTGATCAACTAACAGTAATGCCAAGCTTTCGTTTCGTAATTTTAGCTGTTTTACTAATTCAAGAGCCTTTTGCCCAGAATCTGCTTTAAGAATATGAAAGCGACTGCCGTACTGTTGTCTTAAATCACGTTCAATTGCTCTAAGTACATTTGGATCATCATCCACTGTAAGCAAAACAGGCCTCATACCAGGTTACCAGTACCTTCCATATCTTTTCATACAAGCGTATAAAAAGTTGTAGAATTTAACGATTAGTAGACAAGCTACATTTTAACATCAAAGCTTTCACATGGTCGATTTTTCTAGTGGTCATTTATAGACTGTTCTTATTAGGAGAAAAAGGTTCCAGAGGGATTCGATAGAAAAAACTTCAAATTTTGGATTCGATAAAATAATAAAAGGTTCAGATAACAAATAAGAAAGAAAATTTCTGTAAGTGTTTTTGGTTTGAATAATGTTATCTATTGAAGATTAGACTGGTTACTTCATTCGAGAGCTACAAAGTGACGGTTGTATAATCTATATATCCATAACTCTGTATATCTCCAGCTGGCATTGACGAACCTTCTTTTTGCAGCTAAGTGGAATTATGATATAAATTAAGTTATTGGGAACAAGCTATTCAATGACTTCTTCTATGTCGTCCTCTTCAGCCCCTTATGGCTATGCAAAAGAGATTTGTAACCAAGTATTGCAGCTTGATAAATCGATCAGATTTGCAGGCATTGCCAACAACATGGGAACACTGATCGCCTACAAATTAAGAGAAGGACTTGTTCCTCTGCTAAACGAAGAAGAACTTCAGAATAGTATAATGAAAACTGTCCTTCGCATGAAAACAAGAGAAGACTATGAACCAAAATTAGGAGATGTGATTTACAGTTTTGCATTGTACAAGAGGGTAAAGAGGGCTAGCATTCCGCTAGACCATCCAGATTTGGCGGTTCTAACAGTATCATTTGACATGGCGGCTGACCAAGATAGCATAATTATGGACAAAATCCTGCCAACCCTGAAACAGAGAAAATTGACTGAAGAAGCATCTGAAGCATGACTAGGCAGAGAATTAGTTTTACACCTATCGTGCTCTTCTTAACTTCTTTCGCCTTCTTTTCTGCTGTTGAAGATGATGATATGCACGTACGTATATGACTGCAGTATATACTCTACTGCTTTATGGTTGCATTCAGATAATTCGATCAGCAAATCGGAATCAAAGATATTCGGTTACTTCTCACTGAATCGGAATGAGCTTGATCCATCTATCATTTTCAATAAAACATGGGCTCAGAAGGTTCC
>DAIUEZ010000041.1:0-13966 GCA_036844865.1 Nitrososphaera sp.
CAGAAAGCGAATGGCTGACTTTTATACTAAAGTCTTCGGTTGGAAAACCCAACAGCTAGGTGAAGATATGGGAAATTATGTGTTAGCTACCACAACAGATTCTGACGAAAATGGCAGCCCAAAAAAGCCAGGCGCAATAAATGGAGGTTTCTTCCAGAAAACGGATGATAAGCCGGCACAATATCCCTCAGTAGTCATCGCAGTCGAGGATATTAGGCAGCATACGATGAATGTAGAAAAGTCAGGAGGTAAGGTGCTTGGCGAGCCAATGGATATACCAGGAGTCGGCTTATATGTATCGTTTTTTGATACGGAAGGCAACAGGGTAGGTATGATTCAGCCGGCTCGTTAAAATGATTTGGGCAGAGCAGATTCAACTGAAAAATCTTCAAAATCTGGACTCAATCTGAGTGGCTCAAAAGTCAGATGCAGCTATCTCTTATGTTTCGTAACAGAGCACATTGCTATTGCTTAATGATATGCGTTGGGTCCATTTTTTGAACGTTTTTTTATTTATGCGGGCCCGTCGGGATTCGAACCCGAGACAGCCGGATTTCTTTCTATTACAGTTAAAAGTCCGGTACTCTACCTGGCTGAGCTACGGGCCCTTCGATAGGTTAGGCTGCTACACATAGCATAATTTAATGTTATATCAATGCTTCAGAGTGACGAGATAGGAATAGTACAGTTTTTTATTCGATCATGCTATCTAGAATAATTATATTCTTATCTCTAGAGAGAGATATACATCATTGTTATCGCACCTATATATTCTCCATAAAAGACCACATATATAGTTGCAATAACTATGCCACATTCATTGGCAAAAGAGCAAAGAGATAGGCAGAGGCTATGCAGCCATAGGTTGGATAGTCGTTCCTTGCTTGGCGGCCATCTGGCGGAAAAACATAGTAAGCAGCTTATCACAGATGGTTGGAGAATTCATCCTGATATCTGCAGTAGACAACTTGTTTGATGCAAATAGAAAGATCACATCTTCAACTGTCAGCGAGTTCTCTCTCATCATTCTAAGGAGGTCCAACTTGGGCGTGTGTAATAGCTCCATTTTTCTTGGACGTGTGAGCTCCATGCGCTTGGGATTGATGCATACTCTAAAAAGCTTGTTGCTATGTAGTTCTTGATGTTGGCTCTAGATGACTGTATAGTAGGACAGCACTACTCTCTATAACAGAGCAAGCACACGTGCCGGCGAGCCAGTTGCACCTCCTAACTTGAGAGGGCTGATTATCAGAGTGAATGTGGTGGCACTGTTTCTGTTCCTGCTTCTTCTGCTTCTTGTCAATGTGTTTAGATTGCAAAGATTTTCGACAACTAGTATATTGCACGAGAGCAATATATTGTGGGCAGTGAAACGGCTATCTGTTCCAGCGTCAATGCTGGGGCAGTCAATTGCGACTGCATTCACCCTTTTCTTCGCAAGATATCTTGCTGCTTGTTTTGATAAGCCTGGATTTTCGGACGTGTAATTTCTGTTGCCTGAGCGTTTTTCCCAGCCAGTGGCAATAACGACTGCATCATCTTCTCTTATCTGACTGCCAAGGTCTTGCTGTTCTATTAGCTGATTGGCGCTTTTTTCCGCTCTTATCAGAACTGCACTACAGACTAGCCTGTATGCAGAGATCATATCAATGCTTGCAAGGCCAGGCTTAAAGTGACTGGGCGCGTCAACATGTGTGCCAGTGTGCGTACTCATGAACATTGCCTCAGAATCGTAGCCCTGACAATCAAACTTGGACCATGGGATAAAAGATGGCTGAGGTGAGCCGGGATAGACCCTAATGGAAGGAGTTATCCTCATTGTGAGGTCGACTACTCTCATAGTTTTTGAAAACAAGATGTTGTTATTAACAACAACTACTACTCGCACTACTATTACTTCTGTAAAGACGCAAGAAGAAGATTCGATCTCCTTAATTACTTACTATGTGTACACTTGTCTACATATATATCCATGCCAACAGCATATGTCCTTATCAATTGCGACTTGGGCTCTGAAGAAGAAATAATTCGAGAAATAAAGAAATTGCCGGAAACAGTTGAAGTATCAGGTGTATATGGCGTTTACGACATAATTGCTAGAATAAGCTCTGATTCTATGGATAAACTAAGAGAAACAATAACTTGGCATGTTAGAAGAATAGACAAAGTACGTTCAACATTGACTATGATTGTAATTGAAGCGCAAGGAGAATAGAAAAGAGGAACAAGATGAAGAAAACTAAGAATCTAAGTAACCTTTCAAACTTTTAAAGAAAGACTGTTTGATTCTTCTAAATACATGAACACCATAGATGCTATGCAATCTGAAATAGAATACCAAGTTCAAGGTCTCTACAAACTTGACCTATCATCGCCTATCGATAACTGCTTGTTTGTTGGTTCAGGTGATTCCTACATTGCTGGACTAGCAGCACAATATTTTCCTGGTAGTCACGCGATTTGCTGCTCCCCTATCGATATAATCCAGAATCCTTTATTGGTAAAAAGGCGCAATTTGTTTATTGTCTCTATTTCAGGCAATACTCATGCGAATATTCTTGCGGCCAAAATTGCCAAAAAGCATGGAGCCGTTGCTATTTCTGCCCTTACTGCAAGAGCATCAAGCAGGCTGGCAAAATTATGCGATCAGATAATTGAACTAAAGTATAAAAACACAGGCATCACTACTGCTGGAACTATCAGCTTTACAGCCAGTATGATAACATGCATCTCTCTTTGTACAGAGCTACAGCTACCATCCAATCTTCGAAAAATGTACGACCGTGCTGAAAATCAGGCAAAGCAAGCAATCAGCAAAATTGATGACAAAAACAATGGTAATAGTAGTAGTACAAGCTGTTATTACATACTTGGCAACAATCAGCTTCATGCCATTTCCATGTATGGCGCACTTAAGTTTAACGAAGTGTTTGGTGCAAAAGCCCTGGCCTATCCAGCCGAAGAGTTTTGCCATTCTCCATTATTTAGTCTCAAAGAGAGCGATAAGGCAATAGTGTTAGGAGGAGGTGATGATGACAACTACGACAACAGCAGGAGATTAAGCAGAAGGTTGAATGAAGAAGGCTTCTCTTCAGTATATGTCGGATTCAAATGCACAGCAATTGAACTGCTACTACAAGCTACGTTTTTTATTCAGCTGTTTGTGCTCAAACTGGCACAAAAATATGGCCTGTCAGACTGCTATTTTCTAAGGAACAAGAAACTGCTCAGAGTTAGCTCGGATTTTATTTACCACTAGCCCTACTTTTTTCCACTGGCAAGTGCAATCTGTTGCCCCACTCTCCCCAAGATCCAAGGTACATTCGCACATTCTTGTAGCCAAGCATTTTGAGCACGACAAAACTATTTGCCGCACGGTAGCCACCTTGGCAGTATGTTATCACTTCAGCATCCTTTGGAATCTTATTATACATCTGCTCCAGCTTATCACGACTTTTGAAAATACCATCACTACAGCCATTATTATCACCGCCTCCGTGATCTATGTTATCATTCCAGTCGATATTGATTGCAGTAGGAATGTGACCTGCATGCGCTGCCCTGATCGTTGAGCCATCGTACTCATCTTTTGAGCGAGCATCTATTATGAATGATCTTTTGCTCTTGATAACTGAGTTTATGCGTGCAAAGTCGGCAAGAACCTTGGGATTTGGCTCTCCATTGAAATTTGAAGGCACAAATGGATTGGACTTAGTTTCTGTCTTGTATCCTTCTGTCTTCCACTTCTTGAGTCCTCCGTCTAACATTGCGACTTGCTTATGAGAAAAATAAAGCAAGAGCCAGACGCCCCTTGCGGCGGACATGCCCGAGATATCATCATAGAAGACAACAAACTTCTCTTTTGAGACGCCAATGTTAGAGAGCAAAAGTTTGCTTTGCCTGTTAAATTGTACAATGCCTAACCTTGAGGTATCGATCCAGTGAAATTGCATGAGGTCAATGTTGACTGCGCTTGGTATGTGAGACTCACTATAGCTTGAAAATGGCCTAGTATCTACTATCAGAAGGTTGTTTCTTCTGCCTTCAAGCATAGAGTAGAGCTGCGAAGTCGATATAGCGAGGTCAATACGCTGCAAGATTTTTTAACAGTGCTATATAGTATTTATTGTTATATAACTCCCGGAGATAATGCAATTGGCAAGGAAATTCAAGGACAAGCCCGACAATATAACTGTCAGCGACGGGGGGAATCGCCTCGAGTTCATACGTGATGCCCACAACGCTCAAAAGATTGGAAGGACGACACGCATGGAGGATTACCTTGAAGTCATTTATGAGCTGATAACCAAGAAAGGGTATGCCACTACAGTTGATATCTCTGATTACCTGAACGTTAGCTCACCCAGCGTGACCAAAATGCTCCAAAGACTGAATGAGAGTGGCCATGTAAACTACGAGAGATACCGCGGTATAAGCCTCACAGAATCTGGAGTTGCTATTGCAAAGAATATGCATGATAGACATGGCATTTTAGCTGACTTTCTCAAGATGATCGGAGTGGGTGAAGACACCGCCAACCGAGACGCTGAGGGCATTGAGCACCATCTGCATCCTGAGACTCTCAAAAAACTTGAAGAATTCATCAGGCTAGTCAAGAGCCAGGGAATCAAAGGTATTGGTTAACGTCCGCTAATGAATACCTTGATCTCTTCTTGTCTTGCAAGTATTGCGTTTAGGATCTTCTTTCCAGATTCGCTTCGCTTGTCTATCTTTACTCTAGCCTTCTTGCCTACCTGACTACTCAAAACGTACTCGTCTTCAATATACACATCGACTGTATGACCGATAACGTCATCATCGACTAGAAGATTGATGGAGGAGCCCGTTTCGCTTATATCAAACTCAATTTCTTTGCCTAGAGTAGGAGTCTTAGCTTCAACGTCTATCTTTACGCCCAGCGTTTCCTCCAACTCAGAAACAGTGGAGCCTCCTTTGCCTATTACCCTAGGTGCTGCTTCCTTGCTGACTCTTAACTGTACCTTGTTATCGGAAATAACGTTTACTTCGGCGCTTGGATCAAACCTACGCACAATGTCCATTATCTTGGACTGAGCCAGCTTGTGAACACCACTTTCCATCTGTCCGTGCTTGACCAGCTTCGACACTGGGACTACCACGTTTTCATCTCCAAATGTGTAGATTTCATATTCTATTACGCCTGACTCAAAGTCACGTACTTCAACTAAGGGCCTTGCAAGGTCTGCCTCGGTCATGCCACTCGGCACCTTGACAGTCAGGGTTAATTCATAGACCTTCTTTATACTGCCCTCTCGCACAAAGATTATTGTGTCCAAGATGTGAGGAACCATGCCAAGCTCGACTCGGCCCATGAAGCGCTGAATTGCGTCAAGCGGGCTACTTGCATGCACTACACCTACCATACCTACGCCGGCAAGCCTCATGTCTGCAAACACTTCAAAGTCCTGCGCCCTTCTTACTTCATCAAAAATGGTATAGTCGGGCCTTACTAAGAGCAAAATATCCACAGCTTTTTCAAAGCTCCCCTCAAGAGGACCATACTGTGTCACTTCATCAGGCACTTGTAGGTCACGTGGTGATTCAAAGGTCTTGACTATCTTACCTCGTGTGGTATAGAATTGTGCAACACTGCTTGCAAGCGTGCTCTTACCAGAGCCCGGAGGACCGGCTATTACTATTCCCTCTGCCTTGCCAGAAAGCCGCTCCATGAGTTTGTTGCTTGCATTGTAATCTTCAAGTTCAAGCCGAATGATTGGTCTGACTATTGTCACTTCTAGTCCGTCAGAAAATGGAGGCCTTGTTATTGCAATCCTGAAATTGCCAAACTGAAGGACGGTAGCACCACTTCTGCTTATTTCTACAGAGCCCATGCCTGTAACCCTACTCGCTTCAGATACTTCCCTAATTATGTTTAATAGCTGATGATAGCTGATCTTTTCTTGGCTTATTTTGATCAGGTTGAAGTTACCTGGCTTTCCTCTCTTTGCCATTGGGAATGTTCCTTCTTTTAGGTGGACGCTCATTGTCGTACTGTCAAAGTATTTTTCAAATTCTAGGTCAGTCGTCTTAGTTGGTGTCCGAATATGCATTGCCTTGATGCCCTGTGCCTCTGCGACTAGCGCCTGCACATAGTCAGCCGTGATGAGCGTGGCAGATTCGTGCATCGCAACATCTTTGATTATTGCGTCTATCCTGCCATGCTTTGCAAGCCTGATGTCATCAAGGTCAGGTCGCTGACCAACAAAACGTAGGCTGATGTTTTTTGCAATACAGAGCTCCCTAATTTTCTTTATCTCTTCAAGCCCTACAAAGCCATGTTCTTTGTTGGTAGACGCCTGAGACTGGAGCTCATCTAGAACTGCCAGAGGAATAATAATGTCGCTCTCTTGCTCAATGTTACCATCTTCAAGCATCTTTGTTATTTCCCCATCGATTATGATGCTAGTGTCAAGGACGAATCTCTTATTTCTCAATTGCTTACCTCTCTATTCTAGCAATTTATAAAGCATTTTTAATAAAAATAACTATAGAACAATAACAATTTATGGTGGTACATGACATTCAATGCCATATAGATGAAGAAAGTGGAAGCCATGATCAGATCTGAAAGGATGCCTGTGGTGAAAGAAAAGCTCAGACAAATGAAAATTGGGGGCATGACGATTTCTACAGTATCAGGGTGGAGTAAGCAGCGTGAACTCCACTTGCAGTGGAGAGGTCAGCCAGTCGCATACGATCTACTACCTAGAGTGAAGTTTGAGATAGTACTTCCAGATGATCAGGTAGACAAAGTGGTGCATGCACTCATCGAGTCTGCAAGGACCGGCGAGCACGGAGACGGCGTGATATTTGTGTCAACAATAGAGCAGGCATTTAACATAGCTACACTGGACAAGGACGAAAAAGTAGTCCTCTGAGGGAAAATTGTGCAAGAAACTGTTCCTTCTTGCACTGGCAGCAGTATTATTGTTTCTTCTTCTTCTTATTCCCGTTGCATTTAATTTTTCGCCAGGATTGGCTGCAAAGTATTACTCTGAGCAGAATGACTTTACAGAGACTTTTGTTCCTATGACAAGGCACGGCTGGGATAAAGATGACATAGAGAGCTGCATATACAAGGAAGAAGGAGTTGACAATGCATACTATGTGTGGACAAAGCTGTCCGTGCAAAAGTGGCGGCAGGCACTGCGGGAATACACAGGCAACCAAGAAAAGTGGAACATAACTGCAAGGTTTGTCAAATCTGATGCAGAGCTTGAACCGTGTGATATCAAGATATATATTTATGACACATATCGCAATTTTCCAGACTATCCTGTACAGACAGGTGCATATACATCTGTGACGTTCAAGGACGGCGGCGGTGCCGGTGAAGAGGAAGAAGAAGAGAGCAACGACAAGTTTGATTTACGAATATATCTTTCGCCTGTTGTACTACATGGCGACGGCAAGACTGAAATAAACCTGCCCTCATATGCCTTCAGGAACTCGGCGGTGCATGAAGTAGGTCATGTGCTTGGTCTTGGCCACATGCAATTGCAAAAGGGATATTTGATGTCGCCTCAGTTTGACTTTTGGGAAAAAAATGAACAGCTTCCTATAACTACTCTAGAGCTTAACGCCTTAGTCAAAGCCTATGGAACTGACGGCTTTAGTTGAACTTTTATATAGCTATATATCTCGTGGGAAAGGTAAATCTGTCATGCCTTACAATGAAGAGCATAGTGAACCAGTGATGTGCAGCAAATGCAATATTTTATTTTCGACCGAGCGCGAATACTTACAACATTATAATGAAATACATAGAATGGCAGAAAGTAGTAGTAGCTGACCACACGTTCTACTATATTGCTAGCTAACCTAAAAGGAGCAGAAATCTTACGTAAAGAGCAGCAGTCATTTTGCAGCGAGTCTGCCGCATAATCTCTATATATGAACGGCAATACAAAATCAGAATAAGAGATGAATCTTGGATGCTATCTACAGGCCGGCAAGATAGCAGCAAAGGTGAGGGAGACTGCACGCAAGAAATACCATGTGGGATTAACGCTGTTTGAGATCTGTGAATCAGTTGAGGCACAAATCCGCAGTCTAAATGCCGAGCCGGCGTTCCCAGTTAACACAAGCCTCAATGACACAGCCGCGCACTATACTGCAGAGCCAAATGATGATACCTTGGTCAAGGAAGGAGATGTACTTAAGATAGATATCGGCGTACACATTGATGGTTACATAGCGGATACAGCTGTTACAGTCTGCTACGACCCAAAATACGAAGCGCTTGTCAGTACAGCCGAAACGGCGCTCAGCGAGGCGGTAAGAATTGCAAGGGCCAACACTAAGGCAAGCGACATAGGCAGAGTCATAGAAGCTACTATAACAAAGTTTGGCTTCAAGCCGATACAGAATCTAAGTGGCCACTCACTTCAGCAATACACAATTCACGCCGGCAAGTCAATACCTAACATCTGGACTAGAGGCTCTTCATTTTCTCTTCTGACAAATGAAGCCTATGCGATTGAGCCATTTATCACTACAAGAGATGGCCAAGGAGTTGTTTACGAAGGCAAGACTAAGAATATCTTTGGTGTAACCTCCCGCAAGCCAGTGAAGAACAAAGAGGCAGATGACCTTTTAGACCTAATCTGGAGTCGCTACAAAACCCTCCCATTTGCACTGCGATGGCTTACTGATAAGTACGATGAAAAGGATCTACGCATACTTGCAGATATATTGGTCAGAAAAAAGAACGTGCATGCATACCCTATACTTGTAGAAGGACACAGCAAAATAGTAGTTCAAGCAGAGCATACTCTAATTCCTACAGAATCAAGCGTGAACATTATTACGCTTTAGCTCTTGCCTCCTCTTCTTCTTCTGAATACTCGCCATAGATTGCAGTTACCACTGTGTTAGAAGACATACACTTCTTACATTGCAAGCCAGAGCCATACACATAATCTTCTTCTTCATAGCGGCGCTTGGTTTTTTCGCCACACGATTGACAGAAGTCTTCGGAGTATATTTCTGGCGTCACCTCCTTCTTTTTGCCAAACAGCATTCCTATTATTGACCGACTCCTATTGTGTTTCCAATGCCTATTACCATAACTGACTGGCCCTCAGACGTCCTGTCTTCAATAACTGAATAAACCGTGTTCGTCACTTTTTCAAACGCATCCGCTATTTCCTTGCGCATGATCGTGATCGCATCCTGCACGGACTGCTTGACAATGACTGCGTATATAGGAATGTTAAAGCGGGTTGCCACTTCTTCAACTTGGTATTTTTCAACACCTATTCCGCCTATAGCAGCGCCAATCCCTTCTGCCACGTCGCCAGTCTTTTCGCCTTCCAACTTGAGCGCCGCATCTATCATAACGATTGTATCTATCTTGATCCCCATGTCGCCTACAAGACGGATTATTGCTTCGCCTGGTCTTCCGACGGTACCAGCAGGACCCTCAGCTTTAAGCAGATATAGCTTTCTGCCCTTGTATTCATCCTCGCTGTATATTGTTTCCTTTGCCGCATGTTTCTTTTCCTTTCCAACCATCATTTTGCCAACAACCATAGGCCCTATCCCGTCGCCTATTGGCTGGCCGCGCTTGAATGCACTTATAGCCTTTTGTAGTGCCTCAGCTTCTTCAAGCAGGAGAGGCATGACCATTTGAAGCTGGACAAGAACGAACATGCTCGTGGTGCGCTTGCCCATTAAATAATAGTGCCTTACAACCTTGTAGATCAGATTGAGAGCAGTTGCAGCCTCAAGAATGTTTTCGATCTTTGAAATTTCTTTATCCCCTGCACCATAGCACAATTTCTTGATCTCTGCACGGACCCTGTCGTCTCGAGTTCGCATAACATGATCCAGCTTGCGCACCAGCCCAGTTGGATCAAGGTCAACAGGCAGGATTGTAAAATATTCCAAGAACCTGTCAACTCCTACTGCTGGATCACTTGATGTAGAAGTTATCTTTATCGCAGTCTTAACATAGTCAATCGCTTCCTTCCTTGCGTTTTCCCTCATCGTTTTTAATTTAGCAAGCGATTTTGATATTTCTCCTATAATTACACGAGATTGAAGCTTTTGGGCATATATCATAAAAAATGGGATTATTGCAAGTGACATAATGGAAACCCACATCCACGGGCTGCTAGGATCTAACCCTTCTCCTCCAAACAAACCATTAAGTTGAGATAGAAATGAAGAGAATCCTAGCATTTGACTGCCTTTTTCCAAATCAAAAAAGTGTACAAGCTCAATTAAAGGTTGCGTTATATTAGTGCTGCAATAAATACTTGCAATAAAAACCTGAAACAACAACAACATAAGACCTAAACCCCGATCAGGAAAAAGAATGTATTAAAGGAAGCAGATTCTAGTATGAATATGTACTACTATAGTGACTTCTCCTCTAATGAGACAATATTGCTGCCTTCATGGTCTACTGCACAGGCAGATATGTGATATCCTTTAGAGCGTCAGATGATTTGACTCATACAACGTTCTGCCAGGAGTAGATAATATATTGCCAGCTGATGTTTATGTTCCCCGGTTGCCCTCCTCGCCCTCAAACGCTAATCCAGGCAAAATACTATTGCAGAAAAGATAAAGCTGAGTAGTTTGAAGAAGGTGTAGATATTAGTTTCCTTCATGACACGTGCACTGACATTTGACCCTCTCCAAGTCAAATGAGCAATCATGATCGGGTCCGCATACATTGCCTACTGGCCAATCTCCAGGACAGTCGCTGTGGCGATTACGCTTACAAAAGAATGTCAGCACCCTACTAGAATGAGCTTACAGCAGATTTAATGTTTTAGATTATAACTGGATATTAAACATCTGAGGTGCATAGATTGAGCCCTCACGCACTCGCTTGACCCTTGCAACCGACAAATAATGCGGCCAGACTGTCACCATTACAGATCCTTCAGGGACGCCTTCAGGAACTTCAATAACTTCAATGTCATTTTCATTCACTCCATATTCACTCAGCCTCTCCTTTGTGAGCTGAATATGGCTCGCTGGCATACCACTGTTATAGACATAAACCTTGCCGCTATACTCGATTCTATCTGCCATCTCTAAGGGCAGGTTACAATTGTCTATCAAAAAAACGTATCTTCTCAGTCAGAGCCTGCATCACCAAATATGAGCTTCATTTCATCAAATGTAAGTTTTTTACCATTGGTCATCTTTTTGAGCGCCATTTCTTTCAAGGCGTTACGGCGCTCCTGGTACTCCTTGTCGCGCTTTGCGCGCTCTTGTATTGCTTCCTGCCGTGCTGCTCGCCTCTCTCCCATCTCCTTCTGCTTCTTGTGCCGATATTCTGAGGCCTGCATGCGCGACTTTTTGAAAGCAATGGCGTTCAGTTGAGTCTCTATCATTTCCAGCTTGGCAGCAGCTTCTCTCACTGTGTGAATTACCTGCCTACGCTCCTCATAAAGGCCTTCCCTGAGGTTTATCAGGTTGTCGAGAGTTTCCTTTATGTTGCCTATTTTGGTACCGTATTCCTCTTTCAGCCTAAAAATCCTTTTGACCCGATCCTTTAGCTGGTCATACTGTGCTGAAATGGTGTGATACTGATCTTCTTTCTTATGAATCATTTTCAGCGTATGCAACTTAGTTGCAATTTCCTTGGACCGGGCAACAAGTTTGCGCTCTTCGTCCTTGGAAAGTTTCTTAGTCTGGATGTCTCTCTCTATCTGCTCAAGTGCTTTCTGAAGGTTGTGCATGTCGCTCCGCTCTTTTCTCAACTTAGCCGCTACTGGGCCAACTTTATCATCCAGACTCTTCATCTGGTTCTTGGCCTCCATTAGGCTCTCTCGTAGCTCTACAAATTTTGGATATTCACTGTCCTTTTCCTCGTTAACCTGCTTTAACTTAGAGCGAAAATCATCAAGCTGAGCTCTCTCTTCATCTATCTGCCTCTTTATGCTGTCAAGCTTGTTGTTTATCTCTTCTATCCTCTTGTCACCTGTCTTTTGCTCTTCTTGAACCGCCCTCTTAAATTCCAGCAAAGTCTTACGGTTAGGATCTAAGTCATCGTCGCCAGAATTGCTATTTGTGGCTGTTGCTGTCAATATTGCACTGCCACCACTATCACTGTCTCGTACCACGTCGCTTACGGAGTGTAATAGCATCAAAAATATATTTTTTGTCATTGTGCAGCCCTGTGTAAACGTAATCACTATTCATTTAGCATTACTTGTGCTATAGACCTGCATATTGTCCTACATCTTTATAAGAGCAGAATACCTATTGTAAGGTAGCGATGGATGATTTTGAAAAGAATTTTCCAGGCTTTGACTGGAAAAATACTCCTGCATATAAGCATCCAGGCGGAAAGGACTGCCCATGTCCCAAGCATGAATACATTAGAGAACAGATTAACGTAGCCAAGACAATGAGCGAAAATAACAAAGAGACCTCGCCAGAATTCCGCCAGAAGGCTCAGGTGACCCTTAAGTTCTGTCCTGACCACTATGAAGTTTACTTCAAGGAAGTGATTCCATCTATGCCCCTCAAGTACCGCTTCATGACAAAGGTGGCGGTGAGATTGGGGGCAATATCGATACAAAAGCTAACCTATATGCAGTCTGACCAGTGCTTTTACTGCAAGTTTGGCTCAGGTGGCTTTGACAAGAAAGCAGAGCTTCCGCCGATCTAAAGACTGATCAAGTTTCTGGAATCTAGCAGCATGTTCCTGAGCGTTGTCTTGCTGCAAGATGAAAAGCCAGCCGACAGAACATTACGTATGACTATTGAAAGATATGGAAACTCGCTGCCTGCCTCAGACATGTAGCCGTCGTGGAATGATTTAGCGATTTCGAAATATCTATCCAAATCCATTACACTTGCAAGAAACGATCCTATATCCATGCTTTTTGAGTAATAAGAATTAGTTCTTTTCATAAAGCCTAGGTCAGTTCTTATGACAGACTCACCCCTTGCAAGGTAGTTTTGTGCCTTGTTGTCTACGAAGGTATAGCCGGCCTGATGAGCTTTGCCTGTAATGGACCCTGCCTTATATGCAAGTATAACGTTGCCACCAGAAGCAAGTGCCCTGTAAATGTCTCCGCCCTCAATATATTCCTCTATTAGGTCTGTATCAGACATAGAAAGCAACATCGGCGTAGATATCCCAATCTTCTTTAGCTTCTTTCTCATCTCATAACCTTCATTTCTAATTATTTCGCTAAACGCAAGTGGAGCAGACGGGTGGAAGAGCAGCATCGAGATAAGCGAGTAAGCGTAGATTATGAGAAACTCGTGAAACTGTTTTGTGGGCTTGTTTCTTTTCACCATCACCTTCTGGCCATTTCGCTCCTCCAGTGACACCTCCCGCTGCCAGTTTACAAAATACACAATCAAAGTTTTATTAGCTCAAAGCCATTGATTTACTTTTCAATACATAAAAAAGTAAGTGAGGGACTCTAATAGCATTGATAATGCTACTTCATGAGGGTCATGCTCATGCAATGCGCTTCTTTACCAGTGGTAACGCCGAAAGCTATGATCTAATCTCGCGAGTGGCGACGTTTGGGCAGGATACTGTCTGGAAACACGAGATAATAAGATCAGTAGGCTACCGTAGCCATATTCTGGAGCTTGCCTGCGGAACCGGCATTCTATCCTCAATGTTAGCAGAGAAAGGCAAAAGCGTGACAGGGATCGACCTCACATTTGAATACCTCGTCACTTTGAAGCGTAAGCTGAAGATGCACATAGTGCAGGGCACAGCCGAGGTCCTGCCCTATAGGGATGAATCCTTTGACGCGATGATATCCTCCTACCTCGCCAAATATGTCGATGTCCGAAAGGTAATTGATGAATGCTGGAGAGTGCTCAAGCCAGGTGGTATTGTGCTATTTCATGATTTTACTTATCCTAGAGGGCTTATGTGCAATCTATGGCGTATGTATTTAGGATTGCTCAGATCAGCAGGAAGGCTTGTTAC
>DAIUEZ010000041.1:13976-15611 GCA_036844865.1 Nitrososphaera sp.
CATAAAAAAATCAGACTGGGTTGATCAGACAATATGTGCACTTAAGAATAGAAAATTTCAAAATGTCAATTGCAGATGTTACACCGCTCATACCTCTGCTATTGTCTCAGCTGAAAAGCCATGAGTGCAGAAAATGAGACGCGTATAAATGAATGGTTTGTGCCCAAGTTTGGACCTACTAAATTTCGCGTCTTTATTGGCTTGTTATTTCTGCCATATACTGGCATGTGTGTTTCATTTGTCATTATTGGCTCTATGCTTGCTGATGAGATAGCATGGGATAGAGTAGGCGCAATCACATTGATTTACATACTTGCACTTGGAATTTCTGCTCACATAGCGGATAATCTTGGGTCAAAAAAAACCAAACCGTGGGGCAGCTACTTTACTAAAATGCAACTGTTGACTATTATGGTAGCAACACTTGCAGCTGCATATGCAATCGGTCTCTATTACATTGTATTCTTTGTTCCTCTTTTGGCAGTCATAGCAGTGCTCGAAGGCTTCTTTTTGTTTACGTACAACTATGAAATAGCAGGCGGCCTATTCCACAATGACTTTTGGTTCGCAATATCATGGGGATCTTTACCGCTGTTAGCGGGATACATCATGCAGGTAAATTCAATTAGCGTCCTCGCATTAACGGCTGCATGCTTGACAGGATTTGCCAGCTATGTCGAGATTAGAATCTCTAGACCATACAAGCAGTTAAAGAAGACAAATAGTAACTCTGATAGGGCCAAGAGGCTTGAGAATGGTCTCAAGGCTATCAGTGTAGGCACAATAATATTTGCCTTATCCATACTTGTGTATAGGATAATCTTTTCATAACACTTCTTCTCTATCAGTGCTATTGTGGCAGAAGGTGCCGTTCTGAAAAAATGCGACTTTGGAAGCTACATGCTGCAAAACATTTTTGAACTTGAACGAAGATCTGGCATCAAGCTTGGGCTAGCTCAAAAGACTCTCCTGGCAGAGACTGGTACGATAGAGCAGATTCTGAGTATACTCACAGGCTCCACAGTAAGGGTCAATATATTAGAACAAAGAGAAAATGAAAAGACCATTTCTAGAGAGTCTGTAATACTGAATGATGCAGATAGAATACTAATAAGAGCGCACAGTAAGATTTTTGTCCATAATCTACCCCGAAAGATAGTACATCAGATAAGGGAGAAACAATTAGGCATTGGAACAATAATCGCTAATTCACACCTTGAAACATTTAGGAAGATAATTGAGGTCGGATACGACCCAGCGAATAGGTCGGTTTTCAGAAGATATCAGATCATTTACGGAAGAAAGGTTGCTTTTGAAATCAGGGAAGAATTGGTAGGAGTATAAATAGGGTATAAATAGGACTTGTGTAAGGGAACTCGACCTCTTGATGATATCACTATTCTACAGATACTAAGCTTATTATTGTATGTATTATATATTAATTCTCGTAAATGATCTATAGTCTTCTTACTTCTCAATTTCACAATATTTGATTTATATCCTTGAAATAGGTATCATACTTGATAGCAAAACAATAACATGAAAACAGGAGAAAGCAAAGGCAATACCTTTCAAAGAGGGGGAAGATATCTTTATGCTGATTATACGCCATTAGAGCAAAACATAGATTTCTTA
>DAIUEZ010000042.1:0-400 GCA_036844865.1 Nitrososphaera sp.
ACTTCTTACTGATTTCTTACAAGCCTCAATTATTAAAATGCATAACAAGGAGCACCTGGACTGCGTCGAGTACCCTTCTCTTAAGCGAACTATCTGGAGTCAGATAATGACGACTGAAAATTGAGGGACTTGTCCTTCCTGTAGGAAATCGACCTCCTCTGCACTGATACCGTGTTGGTGAAGCCATGAAGCATGAATCTTGCGACAGAAGCGAAGTTCACAAGCTATCCCTTTTCGGTTACAGGCGTGTCTAATAGCGCCGTAAGTAATATGATATTTCTTCATGTTACATTTTCCAGCATTGAAGGCGTCATAAAAGACAGAAATGCTTTCTTTGTGTGTCTCGTAAAAAGACATCAGGAAACTTGGAATGCTGCAAAATCATCCGCTCAGAATCATA
>DAIUEZ010000042.1:410-816 GCA_036844865.1 Nitrososphaera sp.
GGAAATGCTTCTCTATCGTTAATCAATCTGACAGACTCTATATCTCCGTTGGTCTTAATCCAACAAGCGTACCAAACTTGATAATTTGACCCATTTGGGTAGGGAGTTTTTGAGCCATCTCCTTAATCTGCTCAGTCATCTTGTCGAGGGAAAGTTCAGTGTTAAAAGACCGCTGCAGGGCGTGAAAAGACTCATCTCCGTTAATCCAATGCAGCGAGTAACGTTGGCTATTTTGCTGCCATTTATCATGGATACCATGATATTTCGCATAAGCAACTAATGCTTTAGTGTATCAGCCAATACTCTAACGGATGAAGGTAAGAATCCCCAAACTAAGGCTTGAAAGCACAAAGTTCAATGATGAACAATCATGAATCTTATGCCTAACCACCAAATGGGTTAACAC
>DAIUEZ010000042.1:826-5359 GCA_036844865.1 Nitrososphaera sp.
ATCTGCAAGGTAAAAAGGACTCTGATCGGAATTTGTGTGCATTGTATCCTAATATCTACATCCAGACATTTCTCCACCTTCTCCATGCTAGCTTGCTTACAATTATCGACTGTTTCCTAATTACGGTCCCCATATGTTTGGTCTATTCAATCCATTCAATCCACGATCCCACAGGAGTAACTATCCAAAAGATTGTTGAAGAAGTCAAGAATGCTAATATATTGTTCTCAAAAGGTAACATATCTAGCTGGGGTAACCCAAGAAAGATAGGTATATCCTTCTCCTATAAAGGATCAATAGTTCAAGTTTTAAGCTGGATAAACTTAAGAATTAGACAAGAAACCTAACTCTCAATGTCCGTTAGGACAAGTGAGATCAAGTCGCCAGACTATGTCGGCAAGGAAGTCATGATTAGAGGCTGGGTATACCGATTAAGGAAGCAAAAAGAGAATGCATTTGTGCTTGTACGGGATGACAGAGGGGGCGTAATCCAATGCATCTTCCCTATCGAAAAGGCAGCCAATCTTACTATAGAATCTTCAATTGAAGTGACAGGCATTGTAAGCCAAGATGCAAGGGCTCCGGAGGGAGGCTACGAGATAAAGGGAAAGAGCCTCAAGATATACAACATTGCCAGAACTGATTACCCAATAGGTGAGTATCAAAGCGAAGAATTGTTACTTGACAAGCGGCATCTGGCAATGCGCATGCGCAAGATGGTTGCGATGGCGAAAATAAGGGCAACAGTACTTGATTATGGCCGGCGTTGGCTTGTGGAAAACGGTTGGATGGAAGTGACTGCACCAATCATTGTCAAAGGCGCGGTCGAAGGGGGCTCGACACTCTTCAAAGTGAAATATTTCGATGAAGAAGCTTATCTGTCGCAGAGCGCGCAATTATATTTGGAGGCCATGATTTTTTCACTCGGACCCGTATGGAGCCTTACTCCTTCCTTTCGTGCAGAAAGATCTCGAACTGTCAGACATCTTGCAGAGTTTTCTCACCTCGAGGCTGAGGCGCCGTGGATTACTCTTGAAGACCTCTTGAAAGTACAAGAACAGCTTGTTTCGTACATAATCCAGAACACGACCAGGGAGAGGGCTGAGGAACTAGCGTATCTAGGATGTGATATTGTTGAACTGAAAAAAATCGAGCCGCCATTTGAGCGTCTGTCGTATGAAAAGGCAATTGAAATAATCAAGTCAAAAGGGTTAATGATTACTCAGGAAGATGGCAGCAAGCGGGAGATACAGCTTGGCGATGACCTTAATATTGAATCTGAACGAGAGCTAACTCAGAGTGTGAACAAGCCTATATTTGTGGTAGGTTATCCACTTACAATCAAGCCATTCTATGTAAAGGAGAACCCACACCATAGTGGTAGCGGGCTGACCGCAGATATGCTAGCACCAAGGGGCTTTGGGGAGATAACAAGCGGTGGTCTAAGAGAAGATAATATTGTTTCAATTACTGAGCGCATCAGAAAAGAGGGGCTTGATCCTGCAGCCTATGATTGGTATCTTGATCTAAGAAATTATGGCTCTGTACCACACGGCGGCTTTGGGCTTGGCATTGAGCGCTTGATGCGGTGGATAACAAACGTCGAAGATATCAAGGACACTGTGCCTTTCCCGCGCACAATGTCTCGCGTCATACCATAATAGACCAAAGTAATGGATGTGGCATATATGGATTGTAATTTTCTTTTCGTCAATAGCCATTTGCTGCTGCCACCCTTATCGATTTTCTCTTCTTCTAGCTTCTCCGTGTAATCAGCCAGTTAGGTACAACACTAGAAGGGTTTTCCAACTGGAATGACGGCACATTTCCTTTTCGCTGCCTGCCTCGATTCTCTTATTGGGTGGCTTTGTACAATAATCTCTCCGTATAAAGGGATATTTTTGCTCTGACGGTTTCAGTATTCATTTATAGAACCAGTACTGAGAAATAGGAGAAGATGATGGTATCAATAGCGTGTCACTTTACAAAAGATTTTAAACTCCATCAAATCCTAGAAAAGTTTACAATACTTGCAAGAGTCATTCCTTGAGGCAGCAAAAAAGAGGATATTGCTATTCGATGGTGCTATGGGAACTGAAATACAGCGCCTCAATCCCAAAAAGGAAGATTTTCCAGATGGCAAAGATGGATTTAATGATGGTCTGAATTTATCGCGACCAGAGTGGATAAAACAAATTCATCGAAGCTACCTAAAATCCGGGGCTGATTGCATTGAGACTAACACATTTGGCTCTAATAGGTTCAAGCTTGCAGAGTATGGGTACGGCGACAAAACAGTTGAATTTAACAAGAAAGCAACCGAACTTGCAAGAGAGGTATGCAATGAGTTCAAGGATGATAGCAAACCGCGATATATAATCGGCTCTATGGGCCCAAGTGGATATTTGCCAAGCTCTAATGACCCTACGCTTGGAGAAATGCCTCTTGATGAGATACGACAGGCCTTTATGCTACAGGCTGAAGGGCTCATTCTAGGAGGGGTCGACGCCCTATTGATAGAGACAAGTCAGGATATACTAGAGGTCAAGCTGGCGATCGAGGCATGCCATATGGCGATAGAAAAAGTAGCAAAAAAAGTGCCGATAATCGCAAACGTTACGTTAGATCAGTATGGCAAAATGCTGCTTGGAACTAACGTTCAAGCAGCTTATACCACTGTGAGCAACATGAACATCGACGCATTTGGGCTCAATTGTTCCACCGGTCCGTATGAAATGGTGCCAAGCGTCAGATGGCTAAGCGAACAAGATCTGCCAATACTAGTTATGCCAAATGCTGGAATGCCTCAGAACGAGGGGGGCCGCGCAGTATATAAGATGACTCCAAAGGAGATAGCGGAAGCGCTTGAAGACTTTGTTAATAAATTTGATCACGTAAGAATGATAGGGGGATGCTGCGGAACTAACCCGCAACATATCGCAGAGCTACGAAGAGTTCTAGACGTCAACTATAAGAATATGTACTAGTACTTCTTTTGCTCCGACCAGTTTTTTGTTGTTGTTGCTGCTGGTGGTCAATGTCTTTGTAGAAATATTCAATTCCTATTTCTCCAAAGCCCCTCACTCTTTTGATCCTACCTTGCACTGTCAGGCGAGTGATTGCAAGCCTAACATCTTGTTTGTTGCCGATAATTTGGTCAAGATCCTTGCTTGTGACTTTGCCACTCCTATTTCTTATAATAGTGTAGACTCTGTCTATGAACCGACTAGAGCTATTACTTCTCAATTTAAACTGTTGAATCGTCGCCATGGTTCTTACTTGGATTTTTATTATAAAACAGGTAAGATGGAATTTTCGATATAGACCCTACTTTTTTGCATGTGAATAGCAAATATAATGGCTTATTAATAATTAAAGAGTCACTTTGCTTCCAAGGATAAGTTCAGCTCTAAAAGCAGTAGACCTAAAGCAGGATCCACGACCTCTCATAATTGGAGAACGCATTAATACACAGGGCTCTAGGAAAGCCAAGGAACTGGTGCTTGCAAACAATTTTGACGGGTTAGCTGACCTTGCGAGGAATCAGGTAGAGGATGGTGCACATTGCCTTGATGTATGTGTTGCAACCACCGAGAGATCTGATGAGAAAGATTTCATGGTGAAGCTGGTCAAGAGGCTCAGCCTGGAGGTAGAAGCACCGCTTGTCATTGATTCAACAGACCCTAATGTGATTGAAGCTGCAATTAGACAGATTCCAGGCAAACCCATGATAAATTCAATAAACTTGGAAGGTAATGCTGACCGATTTCATCAACTTGCACCGCTGATGGTCAAATACGGTGTGCCAGCTATAGCTCTATGTATCGGTCCTAAGGGGATGGCAAAGACGCCTCAGGAAAAACTCGAAGTCGCAGAGCTCCTCTATGAAATCGGTACAAAGCAATATGGTCTAAAACCTTGGCAATTCATCTTTGATGTACTTACATTCACAATTGTGACTGGAGATCCTGAACTTGCTGATGCAGCCAAAAATACCTTGGACGGCATCCGGCTTGTTAAGAAGAAGTTTCCTGACTGTTTCACTGTATTGGGCTTGAGCAATGTGAGCTTTGGTGTTTCTCCAAACGCAAGAAAAATAATTAATTCAATTTTTTTATATCATGCACTGCAGGCCGGACTTGATGCTGTCATTATCAATGCACGCGATATCATTCCTTATCCAGAGATCGACGAGCATGAGAAAAAGCTGGCAGAAGATCTGATTTTCAACAGGCATCCAAATTCTCTTGCAGAGCTAATAGCATACTATGAAGGCGCCAAGGCGGTAACAGTGGCCGGCCCTGCCGCCAAGAGGATACAAGTAGATCCAAACTGGGAAGCATCCAAACGATGTTACTTCAGAATCGTCAACAGGCTAAAAGAGGGTATAGAAGATGACGTAGTCCAGGCAATAGCAGACCGTGTCAAGGACAGCAAGAGCACTAAGGATAGTGGACAGCTAGTGCTGAGAGCCTCATCAAAAGAGGCAGCACATGAAGCAGCAGTAGAGACGCTCAATGAAGTACTGCTTCC
>DAIUEZ010000042.1:5369-7283 GCA_036844865.1 Nitrososphaera sp.
TCCAGCAATGAAAGAGGTAGGTGACAAGTTTGGTGCTGGCGAGCTGATCCTACCTTTTGTGTTAAAGTCTGCTGAATGTATGAAGGCAGCCGTCGCGGAACTGGAGAAATATCTGATCAAGCAAGAGGGTGTGAGCAAGGGTAAGCTTGTGATATGTACAGTCTATGGAGATGTACATGATATTGGCAAGAACTTGGTAAAGACAATCCTCGTTAACAATGGCTATACAGTCTACGACCTAGGCAAGCAAGTACCGCTGCAGAAAATCTTAGAAAAGATAAGTGAAGTCAATGCAGATGCAGTAGGACTATCTGCACTACTTGTATCAACATCAAAACAGATGCAATACTTTGTCGAGCATGCCCGGCAGAATGGTATGAACATGCCCGTACTCTGTGGTGGGGCAGCAATTAACAGTAATTACATAAACAGGATTGCAAAGGAGGGGGGTATCTACTCACCGGGCGTATTCTACTGCAAAACCGCATTTGACGGGCTGAGAGTGATGAACAGACTTATGTCTCCTGATCGCAAGCAGTTTGTCCATGAGTGGCAGCAAAAGTTAGAGAAGTGGGATGAACGGCACCAGCTTGCAGTGCCAATAGAGCAATCCCAAATTCCTCCTAGCAGCCTCAAGCCTGTAGAGCCTCCAGTACCTCCTCATATTAACCGGCCCATTAGGCTTGAGCCGTTTCAGATTGAGCTAAACGAAGCTTGGAAATACATTAACAAAAAATCGCTGTTTGTATTGCAGTGGGGGATGAGAGGTAAAGGGGCAAGTGATCAGGACCCTGAAAAGCTGTTCAGAAGGTGGAAGGATAAAGTACTAAACGAACAGTTGTTTGAACCCCGTGCAGTATATGGATTCTACAAGTGCCACAATCTGACATCTGGGCAAGGAGGTAATGGCAGGCTTGCAATTGACCTGGCAGACGGCAAGCAGATCGTGTTTGAATTTCCGCGGTCATCAAAAGAAAAGCACCTCTGCCTTGTAGATTATTTCGGAAAGGATGATATCGTTGCATTTCAAGCGGTGACCGTTGGCAACAAGGTCACAGAAATTATCGACCTGTGGAACAAACAGGATAGATATGCTGATGCCTACTACTTGCACGGCATTGCAGTTGAAACAGCTGAGGCGATGGCGGAGTTGATCAATGCAAAAATTCGAGATGAACTAAAAATAGGGCAAAACCGTGGCCTTCGTTACAGCTGGGGATATCCAAGCTGTCCTGATATTTCTCAACACCATCTTGTTTGGAAGATATTAGAGCCTGAAAAATCTGGCATGACGCTCACAGAATCAGGTCAAATAGTGCCTGATCAGTCAACTGCAGCAATAGTAGTACACCATCCAGAAGCAGAGTATTTCGTACTATGATCACTGCTGCCTTACTCTAAGTTCAAATTCTCGGACATCTGACTGGCTGCCTTCTATAAACAGGACTCCCTTTACCGTATAGACGGCTTCCTTTGCCGGTGCACTAGCAGCAAATATTATAACCTCCATCTGCCCTGTGCGTGCGTCCCTGCTATGCAGGTCGGGAAGCTGGACTGTTTGGTTTTGTATTGTCAAGTATGACTGATAGCCGGAGGGTTCAATAACAATGATTACTTGTCCGTCAGTGATTGGCCGCATCTCTAGATTCTGTACATTAAACAATATCTTACTAGATTCGCCAACGCTGATATCTCTTTTATCAGGAGTAAATTCTGTGAATTTAACGTTAGGCACATCAGAGTTAGTCTGCATCGGCATAGTAAAGACAATGATTGCGACAGCGAGCGCAACAGCTAGAGCTGCTAACGCTATCACTTTCCAAAGCAATGATCAAAATGATAGCGTTTGGTATAAACGAGAATCGTGTCTTTTTAATATCGCTTGATTTTAGAACTAAAATCTAGTGTTAACAT
>DAIUEZ010000042.1:7383-15330 GCA_036844865.1 Nitrososphaera sp.
AAAACAGTTACCTTGATGCTCCTAACCATCCAAGTCTTCTGAAATATAATATCATAAGTAAGGCAGAAATGGAGGAAACCACCAAAACAAATATCAAAGTAGTATAAGGTCCCAGCCTAGTCCAAGGCCCAGTTTGTATTCCGCCTGGTAGATTGACGTTCATGCCATAAAATGTGCCAATGACTGTAGCTGGAATCGACAGCGTGAATACTATTGTTAGCACGGCCAATATTTTGTTGGTTTTTTCTTGGCTGAGCATATAGTCTGTATCCTTGTAGATCTCTACTGTTTCTTTTGCCTCTTCTAAGGCTTCGTACACCTTTTCAATGTGATCTTGTACATCTTTGAAATAGGGAGCAACATCTTCTCTCGAAAAACGCTGGACATCTTTAGACAGATCAAGTACCGTCCTGCGAAGCGGGATGACTATTCTTCTTAAGGTTGTTATCTCCCTTCTCAAAAGAGATATCTGGCGTGGGATCGATATTTGCTCGTCAAATACACTGTCCTCAATATCATCGATGTTGCCTACAACTTTCATCAGAATGTGGAGTAGATCATCTACCAGTGTATCAATTATCTTATGGAGTAGATAGCCTGACGACCTACCCATTATTACCTGCTTTTGCTTTTCATCGCTCTTGCACATATTGAAAAGCTCTTGAAGTGCCTTCAGATCCCCTTGATGAATTGTTACCAGATAGTCGGGCCCCATAAAGATGGAAAGCTGACTAGAGAGGAAGCCCTTTTCCTTGTCTGGCGTAGGAAAATGTAGAATGGCAAAGATGTGACTTTCATACCTGTCAATCTTTGGGATCTGGATCTTAGACAGACAATCTTCGAGGTTGAGCCTCTGGAATGAGTACTTCTGCCCAAGAGCATTGATGTCCGCAAATGTTGGCTTCTGTATATTTATCCATAGCATCCCGTTAGTGCTGATTGTCTCAAATTGCCTTTTCACCTCAGACATCCGTAAACTCTTCTCGCTTGTTTCGTTACAAAGGCTTGCCGTTATAAAAAAGTGTTTAAGCCCTTAGAACCTTGTCTTCAGTTGCTGGTAGTCTATTGTTTTTGAGCTTGCAGCAGTATGCCACTTTGCAGTGTCCGTGTACTCAATTCTTGACTTATAGTACGGTATCAGCGAATATCCAATTGCAACTGACAGGGCGCCAAGCGGATCTTTGGCAGCATTCTTTATTGCATGGGTAATTGCTATTCGCTGCGGCAAGCCAATGCCAAATGAGGAAACATACTCCTCTATCTGCTTATGTCCATTGACTGCCCTCATCACCTGCGATGTTAGATCGCTTATATTATCAGCAGGCCTAAAGTATACTATTGCATCGTCATTGTAAATCACGTCTCGCCCCATTTCAAGAACCTTGCACTGCATATAAAGATCAATTGCGATTATGTTCGTTGGTATCGCTATTTTCTTAGCTTCACCAGAATTTATGGCAAGTGCCCTGCCCATCACTGTATAGTGAGACAGTCGTGCCAGCCTAACAGACCTAAGCCATTTTGAGATGAATACTGACGCCCTACCAGCTATGCCTACTGCCTCTACTGGCTGAGAGTTTGATGCACAGATTCCAACATTTCCTTGAATGTGCGATGCAAGCTGCCTGGTGCAGGACGGATGAGGAATGGTGTCAGCATCATAAAGAACTATTATGTCGCCTGCCGCTCTTTGAAGAATTTCATTCCATGCTGCTGCAGCTCCTCTTCTTGTATCATGGTGGAAAAGTTCGATGTCAAGCAATGAATGCTGGGTGAAGGTGTGCACAAGGCTAGGCGTATTGTCAGATGAATCATCTGAAATAAGTACTTCAAATATTGGTGTATCTTGCTCTTCAATTGCTTGTAAGAGGTTTACTATGTTTTGCCTTTCATTGTATGAAGGAATGCCTACAGTTATACTGCGCACACTGGCTTCGTCCTCTAAATGTCATTTGAGTTTTGTGATTGATTATTGGTACTACTATGAAAACAATATATCCATAGGCTGCCTCCCAAGCAGTAAGGATACCTTTTGCAGCGGCAAAATGCGCTCAGCGACGAGGAAAGTTATAAGGCAATATTGGCCTCCTCAGGCCTAAGCAAAAGTCACCTCGTATTTCCTGTATTTGTTTCTAATAGTGCGAGCCTGATAAAATCCATGCCAGGCATAGCCGTGACACCTATCCAAAGGATCTCACAGCATATCCAATCAATTGCTGATAGTGGCATCTCATCGATAATTGTCTTTGGCATACCAAAGAGCAGGGATCCAATTGGTTCATCTGCTTTTGACAGAAAAGGCATTGTCCAAGACGCAATAAGGGAAATCAAGTCATCCTTTGGAAATGCAATGAGTATTGCAACTGATGTTTGCATTTGCCAGTACAACCTGACAGGACATTGCGGCATAGTCAGTAACGACTGTAGGGTAGATAATGACGCCACACTAAAAGTCCTAGCAAAGATCGCTGTGAGTCATGTAGAAGCTGGTGCAGATGTAGTTGCACCTTCTGCTATGATGGACGGTCAGGTTTATGCAGTCAAAAGAGAGCTTCATAGTCGCAGGCTTGATGCATCAGTACTATCGTTCTCTGCCAAGCATGCATCATCCCTTTATACGCCTTTTCGATCAGCAACATTTGCAAAAATTAATACGCAGCTCGACAAATCATCGTATCAGGTATCATATGCTAATCCGAGACTTGCCCTGCGAGAAATAGAAACTGATATTAATGAAGGGGCAGACATGGTCATGATAAAACCTGCTCTTACATACCTTGACCTTGTCAGAATGGTAAAGAATAGATTCAATTATCCTGTAGCAGTGCAGAACGTCAGCGGCGAGTATGCAATCATAAAGGCAGCTGCAACGCAGGGGTGGATCAATGAAGAGGAATGGAAGGTTCATTCTATGGCCTCGATAAAGAGGGCCGGTGCTGACAAAATCATCTCTTATTTTGTGCTGGATGTTGCCAAATATCTCTGACGCCACAATTATATAGCATTCTTGCAGAAAACGGAAATGTCCCGCGGTAGCTCAGCCTGGTAGAGCTTTCGGCTGTAGATGTTGGCTTCTCAGTAGCTGACCACGTGAAGCAGCCTATCGGGCTTACAATAAGGCAGTGACCGAAGAGTCGCAGGCTCAAACAACTGGTCCACAACCATTTGGGGCAAATCCTGCCCGCGGGATACACACATAATTTCTTATGTCTGGAAGTACAAAGCATTGTTTCGCATGTCTAAGATTGAAACTATCAACCCTACTACCGGGAAGGTACTTGCGACCTATGAAAATGTAAACGCTGATGAAGTCAGCAGAAAGGTCAAGGCTGCTAGAGAAGCATTTTCCAAATGGAAAAAGTTGGATGTCGTTGAGCGCGCGGAATATATGCGTAGACTTGGAAGAGTAATGAGGAAAAACAGAGAAGAATATGCAAGATTGGTCACCGAAGAAATGGGTAAGCCCATTAGGCAATCCTTAGCAGAAATCGAAAAATGCGCATGGGTTTGCGATTATTATGCCGAACACGCAGAAGCATTCTTGCGTGATGAAATAATACCAACTGAATTTCGCAAGAGCTTCGTATCGTTTGAGCCGCTCGGGGTTGTGGCGTGTATTATGCCCTGGAATTTTCCGTTCTGGCAGGTCATGAGGTTTGCAGTACCAGCACTGACAGCTGGCAATGTGGGTATTTTAAAGCACTCGAGCATCTGCCTTGGGAGCGCCCTAAAAATAGAGCAGGCGTTCATGGATGCTGGCTTTCCAGAAAATATATTCCAGGCAGTAGTAGGAGACTATAGGGCTGGCGAGGCGCTAGTGCAATCAAACATCGATGCAGTTTCTGTTACTGGAAGCGTCAATACTGGCAGGCGAGTGGCAGAGCTTGCTTCTCAGGATCTGAAAAAGTTTGTACTGGAGCTTGGCGGTAGCGACCCGTTTATTGTGCTCGAAGACGCCGACCTTAACCAGACTGCCTATATGGCAACACAGTCTAGGTTGCTCAACACAGGTCAAAGCTGTATTGCTGCCAAGCGCTTTATCGTCGTAAAGGAGGTCGCAGACAAGTTTACAATGCTGTTTGTAGAAAATACGCAAGCCGAAGTCGTTGGCGATCCCCTCGACTCCAAGACCACCGTAGGCCCACTTGTTAGAGACAGCCAGAGGCAGTCACTTGCCAAGCAGGTGGATGATGCAAAATACAAGGGCGGCAGGGTGCTAACCGGTGGCAGGCCTATCAATAGGGAGGGCTTCTTTTATGAACCTACTATAATTTCAAATGTTAACCACCACATGGAAGTAGTGAGGGAAGAGGTATTTGGTCCAGCCGCCCCAATTATAGTGGTTAACAACGAAGAGGAAGCTATAAGAGAAGCAAACAATTCAGAATTTGGACTTGGTGCAAGCATATGGACAAACAACATCGATCGAGGCATACGTCTGGCCCATCTGGTTGAAAGTGGCATAGTGTCAGTGAATGAAATGGTAAAGTCTGACCCACGCCTACCGTTTGGTGGCGTCAAAAAGTCGGGTATTGGAAGGGAGCTTTCCGAGTTTGGCATCAAGGAGTTTGTCAACGTTAAATCTGTGGTAGTAAAGGATATTGCAAGCAAACTCTTGGTAGAGTAAAGGTAGAGATAGACACACTCTTTCAGTTAGGCACCTGGCTTCAGGCGCTTAGCCATTGACAGCCTTGCATTTATAACATTAATCTGCTCCTCTAGGAGCTTCTTGTAGCCTACAAGTAGTTTTTCCTGCTCATCATATGGCTCTTTGCGGATCTCAGTCATTGTATCTTCAAAGACTGTGATTAGTCTTTCAACGTCATCGCCCAAGTGCTGAATGTCTCGTGCATCTGTTTTTGTGCTAACATCGACTGATTGCGCTTTAAGCTCCCGTGCTTTTTCTTCAGTCACTTCCTTCGTCTTTTTGCCTAGTGAATAAATTAGATCTTTGAGCGATTTTCCGGCATCTCTGGCTTTTGTAGAGACTGACTCTTCTTCCTCTGATGTTGCTGTTTCAGATTGTACTTCATATGTCTCAACGTCGCTTGCTGGTACTCTCGTTATGGTTGTCTCTTCAGTAACTGTGACATCAGACGTGGGTTCTGAAGTTGTCCTGTTCACCGTCTCGTCATAAGTATTAGTTTTATCCTCGCTTGTCACGATAGTTTTAGGTTCTTAAACTTTATAAGACTTCAGAGATTGTTAAAGAGTTCTATACTATAATCATTTAGAGTATAAAAATAGTATTACGCTTAACGGTCTGACTACTATAGGAGCCACGACTGGACCATATGCAACCCCTTTCAAATATATGTTTAGAGTAACAAGGTTATAGAAATAGTAGATCCCTCTCCACAGTATGAGGAGAAGAAGAAAAAAGTTACTATCATCTAGGGGTTGATTACTGACCTTCCAATGATCTTACCTGCTTTGAGCTCCTCAAGAGCAGTGTTTGCTTGATCCAGAGTAAATTTTCTAGATACTAATGATTGGATCTTGTTCATCCTAGCCAATGCAACCAGTTCTACTAGGTCAGCGAATTTGCCAGTATAAGCACCGGTCAATGTAAATGCCCGTAGTGGAACAAGTGGAAGGTTCAGCTCTAGTGATCCACCAAACAACCCTACCATTACAAGGCGACCCCTTTTCCTAAGCATGTTTAGCGAGTTTGGTGCGGTCTTGCCATTGTTCACAAAGTCAATGACTGTTTCAGCGCCAAGGCCGTCAGTGACTTCCTTGACACTCTTGACTGGGTCGCCAGCCGCCGAATTGATAATTTCGTCGGCTCCTAGTCTCTTTGCTTCCGCAAGTTTCTTCTCATCAATGTCCACAATGGCTATTCGCGCATTTGTTGTTGCCTTGGCAAGCTGTACTGCCATTAGTCCAAGGCCACCAGCTCCGATTACGGCAACCATTTGACCCGGATGCGACTCTGCCTTCTTGACAGCTGTATATGCTGTGAGACCGGAGCAGGCAAGCGACGCAGAAGAGTTTAGATCGAGCCCGTATAGTTTGACGAGATATTTGTAGCTAGGGACGAGAACCATTTCTGAATACCCGCCGTCTTGGTATATCCCTAGGCTTCTTGGACTATCACAAATATTTTCTTCACCAGAGCGGCATGCGGGGCATGTGCCCTCACCTATCCAAGGATAGACTAGTACTTTATCGCCTTTCGAAAAGCCTGTGACTGATTCGCCCATTTCATCTATCGTGCCGGCAACTTCATGGCCTGGTGTAAGAGGGAACTTTACACCACGGTCTTCAACCTTCATAAATACGCCCTCTGGGCCAGCATACCCTCCTTCCCACAGATGTAGATCACTATGGCACACACCTGCACTTTCAACCTTTACAAGAACCTGATCGCTCTTTGGCTTTGGAATGTTGACATCCTTGATTTCAAGGGGCTCCTTTGTCTTTATTATCCGTGCAGCCTTCATGTCTGGAAATACTAAAGATCGTTATTAATAGTTAGCAAAAGGCTTGCTATTCTTTTTTTGGATACGGGACTGTTATATTATTTACCATTAATATTATTCTCATTAATATCACCACTATATGCTGTTTTGTAATCTTGGAAGTAGACTTCTTTGATGATCTCTGCCAATGCCTGCAGCTCCTCTTTGTCATTAAGCTCATTTTGTCGATTGGGTTCTATGCCTAATGACTTTTTAGTTCATTTTGCCAATACTCCTTCTTGTCTGGAAACTCTTTCTTCAATGCTTCGGCTACAGGCGCCATAGAGGCTGAAAATATTTTTTGCACCGCCTAAATTTAAGAAAAACAGAAGATATACCCGGTTGCAAAATTCATTCAAGAATTAATTAATCCTCTGTACAGAGGAATCACAGGAAGGCAGCAATATGATTCTTAAATTTGAAATGAATTGTTTGAACAAAAATTATGAAGATGGTTGATTACTTTATAAATACAATAATTCAACTATCCATCTTCGATGCGGTATAAATGCACCCAGATGACCTAAAAGCAATATGGATTTGTCATGAATGCAGAACGGTGTTTGTTTTCCACAGCGATATTGACGACCATAAGGATTTAACAGGACATAAGATAATTGAAAAGGCGCGGACAATGATTCCGCCAGAGGAGACATTGGCATAATAATACCATATTATAACCATAATATGGTATTATTGCTGTTATTTCTTTAGAAATCAGGTAGCTTTGGTTATGACGACGAGTTTACTATCTTTTGTAAACCATATACTTTGCTCATGATTTCTTGCACCAGTAAAATGCAGCCCACCAATTGTTCAATATCATAAATCAGAATTGACGTGCAGCAGTATTGAATAGAGTCCTCTAGTTTGCACGTTATAGGGGCAAACCCTTCTTAAATTAAAAAATAAAACCAATGGAGACCATAATAATGAGATCTGCAGATGATTAAGACTATTCCCGCACTGAACGAGGAGCGGGAGCGCAGGATCATGATGATAATAATGCATCAGGATCAATTTTTTAAGTTATAAGATATACATTACACCCCCTTAAAAAAATGAGCGAGGAACAACAACCTCTTGAAATTGAAGTACTAAAATGGGATGCACATTCATTTACCATAGAAGGTGTAAATGATCAATTAGAAAGACTGGTTAGAGAACAGAAGATAATTCGAACTCTTGCTTTAAAGCACAATGGCAAGATGGTTAGAATTAGCAGAGATGCCAAACTTAAAGCAAGGAAAGACTTCTCGGCGTCTGAACTTGAGACCGCTGCTGTTGAGTAGAAGAATACCCTATTCGTGGTACTATCATTGAGTATGAAGGACTTGACTGAGTTTTTTCTCCGCCCTGCCTGTAACGCCGATCTAATATCAGTAATCACAGTTGATTTTATTAGCGACAATCATAGAAGAACAATGGTAACGAGAAGCAATAGCAATAATAACATTAAGACAGCAAAGCAAAAAGTGAGGGA
>DAIUEZ010000043.1:0-15158 GCA_036844865.1 Nitrososphaera sp.
TTGCCGAGACAAAGACAGAAAAGCTTGCCGACTACCTGCAGGTAAGCGAAGTATATGCTTCCATAGCAGGCACCCGACTCCTTGGCCCTATGACAGTCATGAATAATAATGGTATGCTGTTGCCCCCAATAGCGTCTGATGAGGAAGTCCAGATGCTAAAACAATCAAGTCACCTCAATGTTGAGCGGGTAAAAAGCAAGTTCACTGCTATAGGCAACCTAATTGCAACAAACGATAATGGCGCAATAATATCACCCCTCTTTAAGGGGGAGACAGACCGTCAGGTGCAGGATGTACTCGGTGTCCCAACCAACTCTATGACTGTAGGGGGCTTTGTTCAGGCAGGATCAATGATTGTCGCCACTAATGGCGGCGCAGGCGTTCACCCCAAGGCCACAGAGGACGAGGTAAAGGAAATATCAGAAATATTGCAAGTACCAGCAGAGCCGGTAACAGTGAATGGCGGCGTACCCTTTCTGTCATCAGGCATTGTAGCAAACATGAAGTCAGTCGTTGTAGGCAACCTTACAAGTGGGCCTGAGCTAATTATGTTGAGCAGGATCTTCAAGGCATGATCGTTGAAATCCTCTGCATAGGCACCGAGCTTCTATCAGGGATCACGCTCAATACCAACGCGTATTGGCTTTGCAGCGAGATTACAAATGTTGGGGGTCTTGTAAGAAGAGTGACAGTGGTACAAGATGATCGTAATGAAATTTCCTCTGCAGCGAGAGAATCGCTTGCAAGAAAGCCCAACATCTTGATAACTACAGGCGGCCTTGGTGCGACCTATGATGATATGACTTTTGAAGGCTTGGCTGCAGCACTTCGCAAAAAAGTAGTGCTAGATAGCGGAGCCGTTGAAATGCTCAAGAAAAGCTATGCAAGTCGCAAGCTTCACTATGAGCTGACTCAGCCGCGGCTAAAAATGGCGATTATACCGGAGGGTTCCACACCAATCCAGAATCCTGTAGGGAGCGCACCTGCTATCGTGGAGCAGGCCGGTGATGTATCGATCTTTTGTCTGCCCGGCGTACCGTCGGAGATGAAAGCAATATTCAAAGAGCACATTCTCCCACGGATAAAGAAGAACGTAGGTAAGTTTGTTGCAGAGGAGCTCAACTATAATACAAGAGGCCTCACTGAAGCCATGATCGCTCCAGTGTTGATAGAAATAGTCAAATCTCATCCCAAGAACATGATCTATCTTAAGACTCATCCACGCGGATACTACAGGAAAAAGACGCCACAGATAAAGATACAGGTGATATCACGCGGTGACAATAAAAAAGAGGTGAGAAATAGGCTTTCTGCGATATCAAAAGTTATTGAAAAAGAAATTGTGAAACGAGGCGGTATAATATGCTAATATTTTTAATTATCGGGACAGTAGGGGGAGCTACTAGTGCATTCTATCTTGCCCATAATTACCACCCACTACTAGTAAATGGTGTAATACATGGCGGAATTTTTATTTCACCGCTTATCGCTATGTATTTTGTCAAGAAGTTAAATGTCCGTACTACTGGCTTGTATCTGGCCGGAGCATTGCCTGTACATCTTGCAATACATTTTACAATAATAGGCGACTTGGCTCAGTTGATTGGCGTGAGCCACATCTTGCTGAATTTTCTGTCCCTGCCCTGAACCACTGCATCGAACAGTAACCTTAGTTGCTTTGTCCTCTTGCCCATCTGACCGTCACCTATTGTTCGATTATCAATCTCAGCTACGGGTTTGATCTCTGCTGCTGTGCCTGTTAGGAACACCTCAGTAGCAGTGTAGAGCTCATCTCGTGAAATGTTACGTACTTCATATTCGATGCCATTTTCTTTGGCAATTGTCAATACGCTGCTTCTTGTGACACCCTCAAGCGCACCACAGGTAGTAGGAGGAGTTGCAAGAATGTTGTCTTTTACTACAAATATATTCTCAGCAGTTGCTTCAACTACCGTCCCGGCTGAATTTAGCATTATCGCCTCGTCAAAGCCGGCCTTGATAGCTTCTACCCTTGCAAGCACAGAATTAGCATAATTGGCAGTTGCCTTAGCGTGCATAGGCATTGCCCTGTTGTCGATTCTTATCCACGATGACACCATCGTACGCACACCCTTGTCTGCCCCATCATCGCTTGCTTTCATGTACTCGTCCCATTTCCAGACCGCTATCGCGACAGACACTTTGTTTGGCAGGGGATTTACTCCCATCTTGCCGTAACCGTAGTAAGCAATTGGCCGGATGTAACACTCTTTCATACCATTTGCCTTGACAGTTTCGATCACCGCTCTTTCCAGCTGCTGCTTGGTATATCCAAGGTCCATAAAGTAAATCCTTGCGCTGTCCATAAGCCGATGTATGTGATCGTTTAGTCGAAATATTGCGCTGCCGTTGACTGTCTTGTAGCAGCGGAGGCCTTCAAAGACACCTGTTGCATAGTGAAGCCCGTGCGTTAATACATGAATCTTAGCATTATCCCAATCTACAAGCGATCCATTGAGCCATATTTTCCCCTGCGTCATTTCAAGCCATGGATCTTCGTCCTTGTAGAATGTATCGCTCTAACTGCATCTGCAACGTTGGTCCCCTTGTCCTCGACTACTATTAAGATCCTTGAAGTTTCCTCCTGTGCGTCAAGATTGAGGATATTGAGGTCATGCTCACTTACCGTGCTGCTAGCAGTCGACGCGACCTTGGGTACGCGCCACATTTCATCACCAATGAGCGTAACTACTCCTCTACCATAGACTATCTCTGTTTGAGGGCAGTAGGCCCGAATATACCTCTCATGCCTTCTAACATAGTCTGCGTCAAGGAACAGCAGACGAGTAATCTCAGTATCATCGATCACATAGGGCGACAATTTCACAAAATCGTGGTACTGTCTGTCAAGTCGGAGAGATGCCACAAGATGTAGAGATGCCGTGCTTTCCATCCTTACTATTGCACAGTTTCTCTTGCCGGTCACTATTTTTATTGGATTAGCATGCTCTAAAACGGGCGGCTTCTTCTTGATCATGGTAATATTGCCGTTTGGCTTGACCATCTCTGTAATAACAATAGGAATGTCAAGGTTGTTGTCGTCTATCTCTTTTATCGCAATGGGGTCGAGGATTTTCATACCAAACATGCCTGCAAGCTTAGCTTCATTGTATGATAGATATTGTATGTATTCTAGCTCTTCCTTCACGATCCTCGGATCTGCGCTTAAGACTGCGCTATCCTTTTCAAAGTCGATCTTGACGTCATAATGGTCATGGAGTAGAATTGCAATATCAACGGCAGTCCTGTCTGAGCCTCCTCGCTCATATGTAGTTTCGAGTCCATCCACAGTCTTGCCGATAAAGCCGCCCATGGATACGATATCGCTGTGATCGATAAGATCGGTAAGATGGTCGACATGGTGTTTTGACTCTTGTATCATAAAGTTGGCTGCTTCAAAGTTATCATCAGTAATTATCGGCCACTTTTCGATTAATACATGTGATGATTTAAGGCCTACACTCTGCATAACATAGTCCATCAAATATGACATTGTTATTTCGCCACTGTATGCAAGAGTTCTTGATCTTATTACATCAACAAAGCGCCTATTCTCCGCCGCCTGCTTGAGCGATATTATCACCTGCCTATAGAAGTTATCAAGAGTATCAAGAAATTCATGGCGGCGATGGCTGTCCAAGTACCTGGAGGATATTCTCTCGTAGATCTCTCTTAGCACTTCAATCTCTACGGGTGTGGAAGAGGCATAGCTTCTACCCACATAAATCGCCATATCAGTCATGGAAATGATTTTACCATTATATTCAATTAGAGGTGCCGAGAAAACAGTGACTACCTTAGATTCTTGCTGCAGCTGTTTTATCCTATCTACGATTTGGGGGATCATGGCTCCCTCTAGCCCCAGTGCGCTGCCGCCAAACTTTGCAACTGTTATATGAGTCATTTGGTCAGGGATCTCGGACTAAATGCAAGTAATTCCCTATATTAAAGATAGGAAATAGGAGAGAAATGCCTCTCATGTTATTAATGGAGGAGATTAAAGGAGATGTTTCAATTTTTTCATATAACTATGGCCTTAGAAAAAATTTGGGAAAAAGTTAAAAGATCTCTTCGTCTTTTCTGACGCCGCCCAAACCCGTCTTTATGCTTTCCGCGCATTCAAGACAGGCGCTGCTCGAGAACGGGAAATCCTTTGTGCACTTTTTGCACACAGGTCTCTTGCATTCAGAGCATTCCATGGAGGCTGTTCTTGTGCTACAAAGATAACAGAGTGTCATGATACAATAAAATAATATCATTGGTGCCGTAAAAGGTTTCTTAACAGCATTTGCACGATAGGCAATTGGCGATTTTTGGGCAGCTTGTAAAATTTGTTGCGTAAGAAGAGCAAAGCAGGGGACAAAAAGAAGAAGTAATTGCTAAGGCAGAGTGTGACTCTCTTTCATGCCTTTCTTACAACTATTATCGCTTCCGATATGGTTAAATCTGCTTGCCCAGGTATCTCCCTCGCTAAAATGAATAATGGAGGACAGGTACCAAAGGGGTATATATTCGCCTGCACCAACAAAAGTGAGCGGGAATGCTTTGACCGGATGCTCTTTGCAACAAGCCATGTCTATGGCGAAAACGTTTTGAAAATAAAAAAAGGTGACATTCTTTTTCTGCTCAACATTGATACAGATATGCTCTATGGCACTTTCCTAGCAAGGTCGGATGGGGCAAAGGACATCGCGCCTGAAGCTTGGAAAGGCAGATACCCGTATCAAGTGCAGGTATCTTATAACGGCAAAATACACTCAGTTGTAGGTGCAAGAAAAGTTCTCTCTACCATGGGGATCAGCTGGCACGACATGCTTAATGGAGAGCTGACGCAGCTGCTTTCTAGATACATCGAAAACCCCAATGGCAGGTTGAAGATCGACAAGAAGAATATAGATGACGACAATCCACGGCTGGAAACGACTACACTATGGGACTATCCTAGGCAGAATTATGGGAAGACTCAAAAGGGAAGTAACAAATACGCCGGTGTGACGCCAGCATTTGTAATATACAACATGATCAAGCGGTACACAGAACAGGGCGACCTTGTGCTTGACCCGATGGCAGGAAGTGGCACTACTATCGATGTATGCAAGGAGGAGGGGCGCAGATGTATAGCATATGACATTTCGCCTACTAGGCCAGATATAATTCAGAATGATGCTCGCAAGATACCACTTGCAGATGCAAGTGCTGAGATGATATTCATTGATTCACCGTATGGCGACAACATTAACTACAATGACCATCCTGACAACATCGGTCACATTTCTGCAGAAACTGACCAGTTCTATAAAGAGCTTGAGAAGGTTATGATCGAGTGCTATCGTGTGCTCAAACCCGGTAAGGTAGTGGGCTGGCTAATAGGCGATCAGTGGGTAAAGAAAAAATTCACACCTGTTGGCTTTCGCGTCTACGAGTGTCTTTGCAAATATTTTGACACAGTGGATATTGTATGTGTAGCAAGAAGGAGCCAAACATCTAACACAGCAATATGGCATAGCCGCGCGCTACGCTTCAACTTTTATCTTCGTGGGTTTAAGTATCTTTTTATAATGAGGAAGTCATTGGCTGATGAGTTGCCTGCAAAAGGAAAAGTCAGATGGATGCATTACTCACGAATCTAAAATTTTTCTGCCAGTATGCATCAGCATATTTGTGCATCTCTTGTTGAACCAGAATTGATTGCAGGTTAGACAATCATTCGCAGCTCATTGGAGTAGTAGGTGTAAATACACGTGATCGTTTTGGGGGATGCAATGCAAGACCATAGCATGCTTACTCAAATCCCAATTCTAGCTGTTACAGTTGCTCAGACTTAACACTTAGAATTAGTAGAAGAAATTTGCATGCAGGACCTAGAACTATGCTTGCTAGGCCGCCTGCAAAGCGCATAGCAAACAAGTATATTTTTTGGAACAAACAGTTGATAGCATCAAGCATATCATCTCATCAATCTAAAATTATTGGCCTGCTATTATTGTAAGAATAGTGGCGATTACAGCTACTGCTCCGAGGCTGATGCCTACTATAACCCACCGCATCCAGCTAGGCATACATGGATCTTTTAAGGCGTGTCAGATATTATTTATTGTCTCTTGGGCTTGCGCTGTGCTTTTCTGTCACATCATCTATCGCCTCGGTCATTGCAATATATACAATGTCGCTTACATACTCTCGACGGTCATTCTAATCTGTTCTACAGCTAGATTGAAGTTATGTAGGTTAGGCACCCTATCAATTTTTTATAGTAATCATGACGTCGTCTCTGAGTGTCCGAATTTTTTTGGAGTGTCAAGGATCTTGTCTGCAAGTTCAAAGTTGCGCCCCGATAGGATGTATGTCGACTTGTCTGCAAATTGCACCTTGCGAACTTTTCTATGATCTGATCCTGTTCTCACTGTTGCGGACTAATGAAGCTGTAAATAAGCGCTTGAGAGAATGGGCGATATATTATTACTATCATACTACCTGGTATTCTCTAATGCAGATACATGTTTAGCGCCTTGGACTTGACGTACCTGTAACAATATAATGCACAGAGTCGCCTATATAACAGGCATGATCTGAAATGCGCTCAAGGTATCGAAGTATTAGCAGAGCAGAGATGTAGCAGCGAGGGTCAAAAGATCTTTCATCAGCTTTTTCATACGGGGTTATGGCTTCTCTCAAATACTTCCTGTAAAGCGCGTCAACTGTATCGTCCATCTGATACAACTTTTCTGCTGCATTTTTGTCTTTTGACTGCAGTGCCTGAACACTTGTGTGTATCATTTCCCGAACTGTGCAAGACATTTCTAGAACTGCACTCTTGTCGCAATTGGCTATTGAGCCCATGGTTTCAAGCACATCAACAATATCATAGGCGTAGCGGCCAAACCGGGAAAATCCATACGCAATTTCCATGCATGACCTGATGAAGCGGAGGTCAGTGGCAACTGGCTGGTAGCGGGCAATCAGCTCAATTGCAAGGTCGCCAACTTCATCCTGTAGCACTCTGAGCTGCTCCGACCATTCAAAGATGACTTTTTTTGTACTTGTCCCTTTTTCATATGATTCGATGGCAATTGTCACAGATTTCTCTGAAAGCTTGGCCATGTCCATGATGATATTCTGTATACGGTCTATTCCAAGATCTAAGAGACGGGTCAAATTACCAAATGTCTATCTTGCTTAGCCGAACTTGCCAGATATGTACCTTTCAGTAAGATCCTTCTGAGGGTTCTCAAAGATCTGCTTCGTCGCTCCATACTCAACAAGCTCGCCAAGATACATAAAAGCGGTGAGATCAGACACGCGTGCAGCCTGCTGCATATTGTGTGTAACAATTATTATGGTCAGATCTTTCTTGAGGTTGTGTATCAGCTCCTCAATTTTAGAGGAGGCAATTGGGTCAAGGGCAGACGTGGGCTCATCCATCAGGATCACTTCAGGATGCATAGCAAGTGCTCTTGCTATACACAATCTCTGCTGCTGCCCGCCAGAAAGGCTCAGACCAGGCCTGCCAAGCTCACTCTTAACTTCTTCCCAGAGAGCTGCGCCTTTAAGACTCTCCTGAACAATATCTCCAATAAGCCCCTTGTCCTTGATCCCGTTGAGCTTTAGTCCAGCAGCTACGTTGTCATAGATGCTCATTGTAGGGAAAGGGTTAGGTTTCTGGAAGACCATTCCAATGCGCCTTTTGATAACAACAGGATCCACCCTTTTGTCATAAATGTCAATGTTGTCAAGAATGACGCTCCCCTTTGCAGTTGCGCCCGGCGTCATTTCGTGCATACGGTTCAGACATCGGATTAGAGTAGTTTTGCCGCAACCAGACGGCCCTATGATTGCAGTAGCTGTGTTTTTCTTTATGTCAAGGCTAATATTTTTCAATGCCTGTTTCATTCCGAACCATGCATTGAGGTTTCTAATAGAAACCTTGTAACGATGTTGCAGATCGGCTATGGGCGGCCGGACACCGATATTTTCGATGCCACTATCTATTGCTTCATGGGTCACTAACTAGACTTCACCCCATGGCTAATTATGTATTATCTATATTCTCTATATAGGGAAAAACAGCAGTTGATGCGACATTCAGGCAGAAATTGCTTTTATTCTGAATCCTTTCTTGTATGCCAGCATTCTCAGCCCCACACTCATAACAAGAACTAAGAGTATGAGTATCAGCGCAGCCCCCCATCCAAACTCGTGGGCGGACTCATATGGCTGAGAGGCAAGGCGCCATATTCTAAGCGGCAGAGCATCTACAGGACCGGTAAAACCGGTAAAGAAGAGGCTGGTTCCAAGTATTGTCATAATAAGCGGCGCAGTCTCGCCGGATATTCTTGAAAGGGCAAGGACGATTCCTGTTAGCACCCCACTTTTGGCCGAAGTCAGTACAATAAATATGACCACCTTCCACTTGGGAATTCCCAATGAATAGCCTGCCTCACGGATAGAATTTGGAACTATCTTAAGTGTCTCTTCTGTGACCCGCACAACGATAGGAACCATAATTATAGAGAGAGCAAAAGCACCTGCCCAGACTGAAAATGAACCAATTGTCAGTACAATGACTACAAAGCCGACAATGCCAACCACAATGGATGGAAGGCCAGTAAGGACATCGTTCAGGAATCTAACAGCATAGGGGAACTTACCGCTGCCTGCAAATTCTGACAGATATATGCCGGCCAGTACTCCAACGGGGGCGCCTATAAGCGAGGCAAGAGCAATTACGATAAGCGTACCCTGAATGGCGGGACCAACCCCTCCTCTTCCAGAACCTATTGCGCCAGGAGGTTGTGTCAGGAATTCTAGGCTCAAAGCTCCTGCTCCATTCTTGACAACCTCGACCAATATGCTGCCAAGCGGAATGATGGCGGCGATGACACAGGCCATTACAACGCCTGTGGCAATCTTGTCAAACAGTCGGCGTCTAATTGACTGCTTATTCATCATTTGCTGGATCTCGACCCGGCGTCTTCTGCTGCCACCATCGTTTGCAAATGTTTCATTCAATCTTTCATTTTGTTCTGCCATTTATGTCACTCCCTTCCTGACGGAGCTTTTACGAGCCGCGAAACCATAAGTCGCGCTCCAGTATTGATGCCAATTGTAAGCAGGAACAGAACTACGCCAAGGCCAATTAGGGCAGAAACATGAAGTGATGTTACCGCTTCGTTAAACTCGTTGGCAATTAGGCTGGCAAGAGTCTGACTTGGTGAAAATAGCGAATTTGGGATGGCAGACGCTCCGATAGCGTTTCCAATTATCATAGTCACAAGTATCGTTTCACCTACGGCCCTGCCAAGCCCAAGTATGGCTGCTCCAAATAGTCCGGACTTGGCATATGGGAATATAGCGGTCTTAATCATTTCCAGCCTAGTTGCTCCAAGGCTGTACGCTGCCTCTCTCTGAGTGTTGGGCACTGCTCTTATTACCTCGCGTGAAATCGAAGATACAGTGGGGATTATCATTATTGCCAGTACAATACCGGCAGTAAAGATATCTAGGCCAAATGGAGTCTTCGCAAAAATTGGGATTGTTTCGCCAAACGCTTGGTTTAATGGCACTTCAATAAAGTCACGTATCCAGAATCTAAATACAAAGAGCGCCCAAAGTCCATAGATTATGCTAGGCACCGCAGCCAATAGCTCTATTACGAATGATAATGGAATGGACATCCTCTGCGGAGCTACTTCTACAATGAAAATGGCTATTCCTAAGCTTATTGGAACCCCTATTGCCATTGCAATACCTGAGCTTATCAGCGTACCAACTACGTAAGGAAGGGCGCCATAGGACTCACGTCCTTCAACTGCATTCCAATCGGTCCCTGTTATGAATCCTATTACTCCTTCGCTATAAAATACTTCAGCCGACCCAGAAAATATTGAAATCGCTACAAGACCGAGCAGCAGTATAGTATAGCTGGCTGCACCTATCACTATGAAGCGAAATATTTTGTCTCCTGTAGGCGTATTCTTTAGTAAAAGAGGCGAAATCCTGTCATGGACTGACCCTTTTTTTGCCCCTATTTTAGTTAGTTCTTTTGACGAAGATCCGCGGTTTTTCCTTCGTACATAAATTATTATCCCTACAGCAGCCACAATTGGGAGTATTACAGCAACCGCTACAAATGATACCAGAATTTCTGAAGATGCAGGAACAGTTTTACTTTCTGTAGTAAGCACAGGCTGGCCTTTGTAAGTAAGTGAGCTGAGCGTATCCTGATTTAGTATTACAACATCGTCTGGTAATGCAACATATCCCAAATCATCAGCAAATTGCTGACCGTCAGTTATGACCCAATGTACAAAGTCTACTAGAGCTCTTGCTTTGTCCAGGCTATTAATCCTCGGGTTGGTACTCAGCTCTTTATATAAGAGAAGATAGGAGAAGCTCGAGATCGGATAGGAATCCTTACCGGGGGCATCAGTTGTTGACACCTGCTCCCACGATTCGTCGCCTCTTGGCAGGAGCTTGGCTGAAGAAGATACTGCAGCGCGCACAGAATCAATAGATGGCTCTACAAAGTTGCCCTCTTGATTTTCCAAGTAGGCATAGGTCATTTTCGTAGCGAGCGCATACGATAGCTCAACATACCCGATCGCATAAGGCGTGCTCTGGATAGTGCTTGCAATACCTTCATTGCCAGGAGCTCCGATGCCTGCGGGCCACTGAACTGATTTACCCTTGCCTACTTGAGCCTTCCATTCATTGCTTACCTTTGAGAGATAATCTGTCCATACAAATGTCGTGCCAGAACCGTCAGACCTATGAGCTACAATGATGTTTTGTGCAGGCAGTAAAAGGTCGGGATTCAGCTTCTGTATCTGCGGATCATTCCATTTTGTAATTTGTCCTAGATAAATACCTGCCAGAATTGGTCCGGTAAGCTTCAATCCGCTATCCGGGATCTCGGGGATATTGTATGAGATAATTATTGATCCAATTGTTTCAGGTATATGTACTGTTTCGCGGGCTTTTTCCATCTCTAAAGAGGTGAGGGGAGCATCAGTAGCGCCAAAGTCCACAATCTTTTCAGTAAACTGTTTGACTCCTCCGCCACTGCCAATGGACTGGTAATTGATGTTTACCTCTGGCTTGATTTTTTGGTATTCAACACGCCAAGCATCAATCAATGGAAATGGGAAGGTTGCGCCAGCTCCATTAAGCTCAATACTCTGCTCAGCAATAGAATTTCCAAATGGCATGAAAATGCTGGTAAAAAACGCAGACAACAATAATATCAACAAGCCTGCAAGGATAGTAAAATTCTGCGTCCCAGTACGTTTTTCAGACATTTGATTACAGTAGTTCGCAAGAAGAAGAGGTTTTTATGGCTAGTCCGTATGATCTCCGTATTCTATATAGTAATATTAGGGAAAAATAGGAAGGCTAGAGAATGGTTCACTACTAATCAAGGTGTTAGTCAAATTCGCTCATCCCTTGCTCTTGTAGAGCTGATCATACCCATGAGGGCAGAAGCCAGAATCAGTAAAATGAGTATTTCAATTCTGATACCAACATTGTGCCTTGCACAACACTACTTCCACTACTTATGCGAGTTTTCGATGTTTGTAGGATCAATTGCAGTTGCGCTGATCTGCCTAAAATTTTTTGCGACTAACTTTCTTCTTCTTCTTTTTCTTTCTTTGCATTTGCCTCAGTTGGCTCAGTCAGCTTGAATCGACTTCCGACCTTTATGATGAAAGGTCCTATAAACGTCGTCACTATTGTGACTACACCAAGCATTGGCAGAATAGAAGGAGTAATGGCGTTTACGTCCTGTCCGCCCTTGGCAACAATCAATGACACTTCTCCCTTGGTAGCCGACATTCCAAGGCCAGCTCTAAGCGCAGTTGTGCTGTCATAGCGCGCTCTTACCAAAATGCCAGTGACTATCAGAAGCTTTGAGGAAAAGGAGGTCAGTATGAGAATTATGGCGGGGATTATGAATGCAGGGATCAGCGACACATTCATGAGTGCCCCTATTGATATGAAAAATAGCGCTGCAAACATATCCCGCAAGGGGATTGTGATTATCCTTGCCACTGCCGCACTCCTGCTTTCGGCGACAAGTACACCAGCAAGAAATGCACCAACCACGACAGACATGCCAAGGCCGTTTGCAAGAAATGATAGCCCAAAGGCAATGCTAAGGATCGTTATCAGGAGTAGCGCATAATCGTTTGTCTTGCCGGCCCGATCTATTATCCTTGGGACGAACTTGCTGCCTATTATGATTACGCTACCGATAAAGCCGCCCACTATTCCAAGCACGATGGCAATGTTCAGAATAGACATGTTACCTCCAGTCGCAACAAAGGATTGCAAGATGCCAAGAGCGCTGATGGCAATTATGTCCTCTACTATCAGCATCCCAAGAATGAGCGTAGATGACTTATCGCGTATTAGGCCGACATCCTCCAGTATCCTGATCGTGATGACAGTGCTAGTAATTGATAATGCCAAGGCAAGAAAGAGAGAATCATAAAAGTGAAACCCAAGGCTTTGGGCGATAAAAAATACTATCAGGAGCGTTCCTAGCACTTCAGCAAGAGCGGCAGCTATGGATATCTTGCCCACTGAACGGAGTTTGGCTATAGGGAATTCAGTACCAGTAACAAAGAGTAGCATGATTATGCCTAGCTCTGCAAAGAGATTTAGAGTCTCGGGACTCCTGACAAGATTGAAAGGTGGAGTATAGGGCCCAATTATCATGCCGGCAATAATATAGCCTATGACCATAGGCTGCTTCAGTTTGAATGTGATCGCAAGCATTATTGCTGCGACTATCATGATTACTGCAATGTCCTGAACCACAAAGTCTATAGGATCATTGCCAATTGCAAAGAACTGCGGAAAAAGTGTTGTATTTCCTACACTTGTTGTCGTTGCGGAATGGTTCACCGCTATAGTTATGTTCAACATACATAAAAAGACGAAGTCGGACAAAGGGGGGAGAGGAGAATGACAAAACTAATTATACAATACACATTCAACCATTTCTGTTGCGTTTTGAGATCAATAAGTGGCGCCTCATCTACCTCGCGTTTGGTGTAGCTGCATTTCTGATTGCCTATTCTATAGGAGCGGCAGTACCCATGAGCGAAGAGGAAGCCCAGACATTGACGCAGGAGTTCTCGAAGCAGATAAAGGAGATCGACCAGAACGGCATCTTTTTGAACAACATCCGAATCACCCTGGTAATGTTTGTACCTGCAGTAGGCTCAGCATTTGGAGCATTCTCTGGTTTTGCCACCGGTTCAGTTTTCAGCGCACTTGTAAGCTCGTCCCCTATGCTAGGGAAAGTTCCGCCTCTTGTCCTCCTGATAACGCCCTTTGGCATCATGGAAGTGTTTGCCTATGGCCTTGCCATGTCAAGGAGCATGATGCTAATCTACTACCTTCTTAAGAGAATGCCGTGGCGTAAATACGCCATCCCGACTCTGATAGAGCTGGGCATTGCCACAGGGGTGTTGTTTGTAGCCGCAGTAATAGAGTGGCAAATGATAGAGCAACTGGGTGGTCTTGATGCAAGTATTGCCATAGATCCGGTGGTGAGATCATGAGGCGCTTCTCCAGGCAGCCTGCTGTGCATAATTTGCCATACTTTCGATAGTATTATATCAGCTGAGCAAATATCTTGTTACAATTCCACATGCTATAACCTACGACACTATTCTTGTAGATCTACCTTCCAATAATACTTTTATTTAAATGCAAGTGAAGACCTAACCTTATTGATTTTGAATCCTCCAGGTGCCACTATCTCATGATTGTTGGATAAATGACAGACTCATCAAGCATGGAGAATATCTCTATCATAGAGAATTCTTCTCTAAAATAACCTAAATGAAGGTTCTGATATTTTATAACAAAAAAAGAGGGTATAAGAAGGTGTTATTGGCTTTCGCCACATGCAGGACAGATCTTTTGGGATTTAGGCATCTTTGCGCCACATTCAACGCAATATCTGATTGAGCCCTTGTCATCCTCCTGCATAACGCCAACAGACTTATTTTGTATTGAGGACATACATAAAAAATAAGTCAATTTAATATTTAAACATCGGCTAGAAACTAAGATATGTTTGCCTCTTTGTCTGGTCTACTATCATAGCAGACAGGTCGCTGAACTCCTTTCCCTCAAGGTCGATAGCCGTGCCTCTGAATGTTGTTTCCTTTTCAGTCGTTAGATGCTCAAAGACCCAAACCTTCAGCTTAGTAGTATCGATACCATTTGTACGCAGGAATTTTGCAATTTCAGATTGCATAAAGCGCTTTGATTTGTCTCTTGGCCAAGGCCGAGGTAGCAGTATTACGCTCCTGCCCTGTCTAATAGCCTGCAGCATTTCTTGCTTTTTCGCCTCGATGTCGTCTGTCACATGGAAGGTAACAATGAAAGCCTTATCAGTCGGAATGCGAGCCTTGGCCGCAGCCACTTGGATGGAGCTGATACCGGGAATCACCTCAACATTATCGCTTCCAAATATTTCTAGCAGCCTGTCGACAACCTCCGATTCAGAGAAATTGACGTCACCTGTAAAAGGTACTGTGCAGTACTCGCCATCCTTCATTTTTGTGTAAACGTTCTGATAGACGCCTTCTTGTGTCTGCATTGTGACTTGAAATACCTGCTGCCTGCTTGTGTCAATAATAGATTCAATCGTCGATAGCGAATACTTGTAGCCTATAATGTAATGCGACCTGGCAATGGCTTCTCTACACGCGTCGGTAATATACTTTGGCGAGCCAGGACCGACACCAACAACAAACAGCTTTCTTGGCAATATGCGAACTGTAGGCAGCAAGGTGCCTAATTATATTACTTTGCAATCACCGTCGCGCTGGTGTCGCACATTCTATTTATCTTTAGGAGATCCCATGGTACAATCACGGGCTTTGCCCTTGCAGAGGTCCTGCTTGGGAAAGAGAGTATCAGCAAATACAGCAGTACAGCAGTACAAATCTTAACAGCTTTGACACTTCAGATGGCTTAACTTCTTCATAAGAAGCTTAAGTCCATTACTATTCTCTCACACATATTAACAAAATGAAACGTTCTTGTCTTTCTTCTTATAAATCAGGTAAGTTTTGCTTGGAAACATAGCATTAAATTCA
>DAIUEZ010000044.1:0-8612 GCA_036844865.1 Nitrososphaera sp.
TGTAAGGCGCTGTACCACCTACAACATCGGCTCCAAACTCAAAAGTGGCTGGTGCTACACCTTGTGTGCCACTTGAAATGATTTCAACTGATGTTAGGGATGGTCGTGGTCGTTCTACAACACTGATTAGTATACTGTCAGACGCTGTCCGACCGGTAGAGTCTATGACAGTAAGATCCACATTGTACGTGCCGCCTAGGTCAAATGTGTGCGAAATAGTTTCATCATCATCATCAACTTCTACGCTACCATCACCAAAGTCCCACCTGTATGTGTAAGGCGCTGTACCACCTACAACATCGGCTCCAAACTCAAAAGTGGCTGGTGCAATTCCTCCTCCTTCTGTGTCGCTTGAAGTAATATCAACTACAAGAGGGTTTGTACGTGCTGCTACTAACTCAAAGGAATCAAATATCTGCTTGACTGCTGGCGGTAATGACCTTGGCCCCGGACTTCCAGAGAGTGTTGCTGTTTCTACAGCGGTAGAATTGCCTTCATAAAACAGGCAATATCCTGTTACCATTCCTAAGTTGCGAGGTGTTGCCGCTGTAGCAGTCAAAATGAAATATCCTGTTCTTGTTTCATTAGGAGCAAAGTTAGTGTTGTATGTCATTTCTACAAACTTGGCTGGAACTGTTGTTGGTATTCTTCTCTGACTGTTTAGACCTGTACTGTTATCAACATTGATTGTAGTATCTATACTGTTTACAATTTGGATGTCACGGTAGCCAACTTCCTTAAGCTTTTGTATGTGATAGTCTAGAATAGCGTTAGGTATGGTGTCGCGGTTGATGATAGTAAAGATATCATCATCAGAAGTAATTCTTAGCTTAGCGCCCAAGTTAGGGTATCGTAGAATGTGTATCACTTCTTCTCCGGCTTGCTGACAGCTGCCAATGTATGTGTTGCTGCCATTACTACTGCTGCGGCCAACATTTCGAAGTACTGCTTGTCCATGCTCATGCCCCTGTGGGCATAGTTCTGCTAATACCCCGTAGCCTTGCACTACCTCTGCAGCCAGAGTAAACCCCGTATTATTTATGTCCTGGATTACCCAGCCTTCTGGCAGCTGCACTCTAAAGCTGTCCTTTTTGTTTAATAACGTTGGACCATGAGTTACTGATGGTGGTTGGGTGGTAGTGGTAGTCGGCAGTTGTTGCTGCGCGTTAGTAGTTATCGTGAAATTAGAAGCTAAAAAAATGACAGCAACTGCGACTGCCGCAAGTGCTATTGCCTTAGCTGATGAAATAAGTAACCCTAAGGAAACTGTCATAATATCTAGAAGAAGTATCATGTTCTAAATTAAGATAAAGATTATGGATTAGCCACTCTATAAAAATATTCCAGATCGCCTTACCGTCTATTTGTCAGCTGTGGTATGTTTCCACCATCATATAATATAAGCTTCACTAGATTAATCATATTAAACAATCTTTACATATTTTTTATATATGTTATCCTCTGTTTCTATGCTCTTTATTTCTGACTCCCAAAAGTGCATTTAGTATACTCCGTCATATTCCTCATCTGACTGAATTCAGTCCATCTTTAAGTTAAACGGGAAAATAATAATAGTAGTACGGTCATTGTCAACATCTATGATATTGTTTTGTAACGTTAGTCATGATTGGATGTTTCCTCAGAATATAAAAGCAGAAAGATGAAGCCTTTGGAAAGCGAAAATCTTTCAAGGGAAAATGTGTAGTTTGAAAGCTGAAGTGCTTAGTTTAATACTATTGCCGCTTGGGATATGCTGATGTATGTGCGGGCGGATCCAACACTCTTGGTAGTGCCTGCAAGCGTAGCTATTGCCGTTGGTACTACTGTGACCCTATTGGCTATTCTACAGCACTATCTGAATATGCAAACTGTAGATACAAATACTATCCTCCTCCCTAGGAGTACAGGTGGAATTGCTATTGGAATAATCCTACTGGTCATAGGATGTTATTATTGTTATTTTCAAACTAAACCAAGCAAAACAATGGAGAGAATACTTACTGAAATTAAGAGAAGAGATACTACTGCAGTTAGGCAGATAGAACTTAGAAAAAAGAATCACTATTTACATCGCATTAGTTCTAATACATTACGAATTACAAAAGACCTAGCCAGATTAGAAAATTTCATTGATAAATATAGCGATGGCCCTCCACCTAAGGACTGGCAGACTGTAAGATATACTGCCGAGCGCTCAAGAAAACTGGCAGAAGAACTAGGAAAAAAGATAGCTCTAGATTTTGTGCAAATTATCGATTTGGTTGACAATCCAGAGCTAGCTGATAAGTTTAGTGCAAACAACCTATATTACACTCTATATTTATTTGACGAAATTCTGAGAATAGATCCAGAATATAACAAAGTGGTCCTCAGAGAATTAAGAAATGGGATTAGGGAACAAATTGTAAAATTGGATGGGACACTCTCTTTGCTTGAAGAAGAAGAAGAAAAAACATCTACAGATGATAAGTAAAAATAGCTACACACATCGTAAAGACATTCTGTTCCTTCATTCATTGAAAGCTGGGTAATTTCTTGAGAGTCCTCTTGCATTTGTAGTTATACAATAAAAACCGAGGGACTTTAATTATTAGGTTCGCAAGAGATAGTAACATGGGGCTTTCTGCTAGATGAGAATGATTGGTAAGCTAACTATCGATCATATTGTTCCCCTTTTTAACAATGTAAAAAAACGCGTAAATTTGCAGCTACTAGAGTCTACTCCTTTGAGAGTGAGTTGGTGCAGCTATACTATCGCATTATTAATTATATAGCCTCTATTAGGCTAGAATTAAAGCTTGAGAGCAATATCCTATGTTCCTAAAGAGATATAGCGTGCTCTCAATACCTAACTGCGTCACCTTATAACAATAATAAAATTACAACGCCTAAATTGAAAGAATACAATACAGCTAAGACAGAACAGGCTGTGTGGTGCAGGCTATATATCAGTTTTGGAAATTTGTTGATTAAACAATGAAGATTTCAACGGAGAGTATAATTGAACAGATGCAGCAGGCAATACAGGAGAAGATCAATTTAGTTGGCCGTCAACCCATTAGCATCAAGGAGGGAATGCGAGCTCTCGCTAGTAATGCTAAAAAGTATCAACATCCACTAAAAACTTTCTGCAAGCATATCTCGCCAATTAGGCGCATCTGAGGGAATAGAAACGCGGCAGCTTGAGAGAGCAGTATTATGAAAAGAACTATAACTATTGTAATCCATAGCCATATGGACATACATGGCATTAACCTCGGCTGATGCGGAAACACTGTCGGATGATATTTTATCTTATAACGATGACATACTAGCTGTATCAATAATGGATATGAGAGGAAATATCCTTGCTGCTAAATCTAAGGAGTCTTTTAAACAAGCGTTTGTAATAAGCCAGGATAGAGCTAATTATGGTGGAACTCTTGCAGTTGCAGCCCTTGCTGTTGTAAACGAGACAAGAAGTATTTTCGGAGCAGCTAAAGCTATAATCACTATCCATGAAAACTGTAAATTGATGTTGATACCCGTACCATCTTATCAGTTACTGGTCGGACTTGTACTTCGGCGCTCAGTTAATACAGAAGATAAGATTGCTAATAAGATTGAAAGATTAGTAGCATATACGTTAGATCACATTTATCTGTGACAGTATTCAAAGCTACTTTCGAAATCCTTGCCCTGCTACTGCTACTGCCACCGCTGAGCTATTGAAAAAATTCCCTATTATTACTCGGTGATGTTAATAGCTCGAAGATAAAGACGACGCCTTTTCGAATAGTAAAGAATTGAACACCTTCTTTGTCCTATGGTAGTGTTGATAGTTCTACTAATTCCTATTGAGGAATAAATCAAAGAAAGGTAACAAAATCAGGGGCACGCACATACAGCAGGAGGCGTTCCAATCACAGATACAGTGCCATCTATCTGGTTAGTTAAATACATCTTGCTGTTAGCAGGGTTGTATACAATGTCCCATGGAGCTATACCAACAGTAATTGTATCCACTATGACGTTATTGGCATCTATCACCGAGACTGTATTAGAATATGGTTCTCCGCCGAAGTTTGTTACATATACTTGGAGGGTAGATGGATTATATGCAACACCCTGTGGATGATAACCAACGTCAAACTGGTCGACAACTGCACCATTTTCTAACACAAAGACTTTGCCTCTTGGAGCAGTATCTGAAACAAAACTGGCTACATACATCTTGTTGTTGGCACCACTGAAGCTAATACCTGTGGGAAAGCGGTCTACCTGTACATGCGTAACAACAGGAGATGTCGACATACTAGTTTCGTCGATTATGGAAACATATCTATCTTGATGATCTGTTACATACATCTTGTGATCCAACGGATTGAACAAAATTTCATGAGGACCTTGGGATACCCTCCCTAATGGATCGCGTAATTCTATAACATTCACTACATTATCTTCTTCTATCACCGTAACTGTAGTAGAACCTCGGTTAGCTACATACATCCTGTGATTATCAGGATTGTATGCAATTCCATCAGGCGTGCTAAAATTTCCTTGAATGGTAGTAGTAACCGTAGGAGGGTTGGTGCCAGGATCTATCATCGAGACGGTGTTATCACCTTGGTTTGTTACATACATCATCCCATTCGCATCATTGAAAGCAACGTCCTGAGGACCATTGCCAACTGGTATTCTGTATATGACCCTATTGTTATTAGGATCGATTTTAGCAATGGCATCAGCTGAGTATAAAGCTACGTACATCATATTGCTTCGCTTGTCAAGCGCAATACCGCTTGGATTACCGCCCACCTCAATGATAGCAACCTGACGTTCTTGATGGTCTGCAAAAGCATGATAATTTGAACTTGGAATTAATAATGACATTATAATTGTAGAAGTATAAAGCAAGAGAAATATAATAAGTGAATTAATGAGCGAAAAATTACTAAGTGCTAACATATTCTACTGCTAAAATTATCATATTTAAGAGCTTCTTACTTTTTGGATAAGAAATGCATTCCATTAATTCGTTGTAGCAATTAAGTGGACAGATTAAGAAAACTAAAGTTCATCCATTCCAAACTTGTGATAGCATTGATTGCACCTGAATTTCTCTCTCCCTGGATGCCGGGAAACTACTTCTAGCTGGCTCTTTGTCTTGCAGTTTGGACATCTTCCATAAACTGTTTGCCTGGGCATATTACATGAGACGTGAAGATATGTAGACATAAAAAGGTAATCAAGGGTTTCTCATTTCTTATGTGGATTCTTCCATTTTTGGATAGAGAGTAGTATGGAATGAAAAGTAGACCTGGTGAGAGATATTAGCACATCTGCCTGTTGGTAATAAATATCACATCGAGCGTGGAGTAGGGCGCTTGCTGTTAATCTGAACTCATGATTTAATGTCATGGCTCCTCTCTTTTAATTTAGAGCTATTACATAATTTCTTGAGATTGTTGTATGATAGCTATTAAAAAGGTCAATGTCATCATGTGTTAACTTCTTCATTGACTGGATATCAAAAGTGATAATAGGGTTGCAAGGTTGAAGTAAATTATAGTGAAGAAAAACTTATCTGCATTATTGAGTGGTGGTATTATTATCACTTCTGCTGCTACTATTATTATTCTTGTCCTTTATCTAGGAGAAATGGGAGTATCCGCCCCCTCTCCTTCTTATGCTATGGATGGTTCAGGTTATGAAATTCAAAAACCAGTAACGTTTCCTGTATCAAATCCGTGGCCATATGATGATAATAACAGTAGTAATAGTGGTGCGATTTCGGCTAATACAACAATGACCATATTGCCCAATTCGTCCAAAGCTGTATATGAAACAGAAGCTTTCGTAGCGCCTCCAACTGTAAAAACTTTTGTGATTTATATGGCAAATGAGTTTCATGAGAACTGGCCCGAAGAATCTCATAAACTTATTACAAACAAAAATGCTTATGCCATTCCGACAAACTTGACCATATCAAATGGAACGAGTATCGCATTTCACATGGCTGACGCACCTTGGGATATCCCACATGACTATGTTGTAAGGGTGGTTGATGCTCACACCAATGAGATTGCATTCCAGACACCTCTTCTCAGTTATCCTAAATTTAACAGCAGAGGTCCATCTAATTCTGGAACAATAGTCCTGTCTATTGGAGAATATAGAATGGAAGCATATCTTTATGGAACAGACAAGGTAGAGACTAAACCAATTACTATCAAGGTTACAGATACACCTATAGATCAATCGTCTAATTTAACAGCAGGGTTCTTTTATTCGCCACAAAGGCCCGTTGCAAATCCATATGACAACGACGGTCAGCTGCACCACGGCCATTTAGAGTATTATAGACAACAATTTCCATTACATGGATTGAAAATAGAGTCAATACATAGCTTCCATTTTGCGTCCTGCTCATTTTATGATAAAAGGGAAAGTTCCGAGTGCATAGATGACGGCGGTTCTCCAGGAGAACTTTATTGGCACGATAATAAGACTGCAGACCATGTGATGATATTTTGGAGCTCTACAAGACCCTATAGCCAAATAGCTGCTGCACTTGATGAACTGACTTGGGAAAATGTATATACATGATAAATACGCATCTATCGCGGTCACCCTTTGGCCGTTTTTTATTGGGTCCTATAAAAATACTAATTTAGCATTTTTCTTCTTTTAGAGACAAGTGTAACCAAGCTCGCAAATTAAATTAAGGGTCATTGGTCTCATGGCCAAAGTCCCCTTATCTTGATTGCTTCAACAACTCTATTGACTGCTAGCACTGTGCTTGCCTTGCGCATGTCAATGCCATATTTTTCAGATGTATGATAGACATCAAGGAATGCTTTAGTGATGTTTCTATCCAGTCTCTCATTGACCTTCTCTTCACTCCAGTAGTCTCTACGAAGGTTCTGCAGCCATTCAAAGTATGACACAGTGACACCTCCACCATTTGCAAGGACGTCAGGAATCACTAAGATCTTATTGTTGTGAAGTACTTCATCTGCTTCAGGTGTAGTTGGGCCGTTAGCAGCCTCTGCCACTATCCTAGCCTTGATTCTGCTAGCATTCTTGGCAGTAATCTGATTTTCAAGTGCAGCAGGTATTAGTATTGTGCATTCTGTTTCGAGCAGCTCTTCATTGCTTATTGAATTGGCGCCGGAAAACTCTACAACAGAACCAGTTTTTTCCTTGTGCTTTCTTAGCTCGGCGACATCGATACCCTCCTTATTATAAATGCCTCCTCTGGAGTCAGAAGCAGCGATCAATTTGGCACCTTGATCTTCTACAAATTGCGAAGCAAACTGGCCTGCATTTCCAAAGCCTTCCACTGCCATTGTGGCGTTTTTCATGTCTACTTTAAGCTTCTTTGCAGCTTCTCTTACTGTGAACCCCAGTCCTCTGCCGGTAGCTTCGTTTCTGCCAAGTGATCCGCCAATTGCGATAGGTTTGCCTGTGATAATTTCGGGCTGCACATAATTGCCTTTAAGTGCAGAGTATGTGTCCATTATCCAAGCCATTTCCTTGCCTCCGGTGTAAACATCTGGAGCTGGAATGTCTGTATGTGGACCAATAATGTCTGCAATAGCATAGGCATAGCGCCTTGTGAGACGTTCTAGCTCACCTTCCGACATTTCCTTTGGATTACATATGATGCCGCCTTTGCCTCCGCCGTACGGGATATCAGCAATAGCACACTTCCAAGTCATCCACATAGACAGAGCCTTGACTTCCTCGATAGTAACTTGTGGATGATAGCGTATGCCTCCCTTATAGGGGCCTCGGGCGTCATTATGTTGCGAGCGAAATCCGGTAAAAACTTGTATTTCTCCATTATCCATTCTTATTGGCAGTGATACTGTAAGAACGCGCTTTGGGTTGGCTAAAACTTGCTGTAACCCTTTGTCTAGGTTTATAAGCTTGGCTGCTTCGTCAAGCTGCTTAAGGGCAACTTCAAAGGGGTTTATTGCAGCTGTAGAGCCTTTTGCAGTCTCTAGCATACATTTTTCTGGAAAAGTTAATGTTATAAGTTTTGTGTGTAAATTGTAGGAGATATCCTGTAGGTCAGTTTGACATCTTCTTTGATATAAGGGTACGAAGCTCCTCGTCTGTAAGACCAGTATGGTTCTCTATGCCTAGCGAGCTGGCGATCAACTCTAGCTTTTTCCTCTCAGTAGCGACTGGACCCATTATCTTGGGAAATTTGTTACCTGCCCCTGCATTCTCTGATGCTTGTTCCATTTCATGACGGAACATCTCCTTCGCTCTTTCGTACTCTCCTACAGCCTTACCTAGCGTGCGTGAAAACTGGGGTAGTTTTTTAGTACCAAACAGTAGGATTAGTCCAAAAAGTATGATTATGATCCACTCTGATCCAGCGATGTTCATTATCAGAGCAGAAGACATGTCCATCTTAAATGGTATTTTTAAGATTCTAAACAGAATTAAAGATTTCGACTTGATTAGATTCTCTTATTTGGCAAGATCCTCAACAAGTGTGTCTCTTTCTCATTGAAGAAAGAGAAAGAACCAAGAAAACTTGCTTTTTCATAATTAAAGTATAAAGCATGATAATCTCTCAATTTCTAAAAATATCACATAATAGTACATGCATATGA
>DAIUEZ010000044.1:8622-14600 GCA_036844865.1 Nitrososphaera sp.
TATGAGATCTAGGACTCGTAGCACCACCTCGATCTCCTATCAGGTATCTTTATGATTGAATCACGCATGCTCCAATAATCATTATTATACAATCCATCGGGATCAAATGGGTTGTGCAAAATTGAGCATAGTTGGTAATGTCATGGGTATGATAGTTTGCTCATATGTAAGCTTGTACTGTATAATATCAAAAACTTAGAGCGCTCTGTCTTCTTTGCCTTTTATTCTGGATAAAAAGAATGGTTCCTCAAGCTTCATGGCATTGCTCAGAACTACGGACACTAATCCTCCAAACATGAAACCACCAATAATATCTGTTGGGTAATGCTGCATTACATAGATGCGCGTAATGCCAATAATGACCGGAAAGGCCCAGATCGCATAGCCCATTTTTTTGGATTTGTTATAGATAGCATACCCAGCAATAAAGGCTAATGCAGTCGCACGAGAAGCGTGACCGGAGGGATACGAAAATCCAGCAGCAAAAGGCGCAAGACTATCGCTTTCAAGGCTAAAGTTTTCAGGCAGTTTTGAAGCTGGCTCAAATCCATAGGGTGGAATCTCTCTTCCAATCAGAGGCTTTATGTACATGACCAAGACTACAATAACGACTAGTGCAATAAGAAATATCATACCAACCTTCCTAGTACGCCGAATTATCGTTAATGCGATGCCAACAATGAACAGTGTTGTTACATCACCTAACGAAGTAACAACTATCATTGCTATGTCAACACTGGGGTTGCTGCCTTGTACTGACTTGAAGTAGCGACTAACTGCGTCATCTGCTTCAAATGTTACTCCAGAAGCGACTAATGCACTAAAAACAACAAATGCAGCTGCAAGTATAACAAAATACTTCGATCGTGTCCTTATCATCCATGGAGGAGGCCTAACAGCTTCACTTACTGACAAGCAAAATGAAGAAGCTACATGTTGGTGTTTAATTGTTTTGCCCCCAGGTTATATCTCTTCACGGAAGTTAGTAGTATTCCATCAGAGGAAATTCGACTTCTAGCTTGAGAAATTATGCGATATTATCAGTTCATAGCAGCCCTTTGAAGCAAAAAATTGTGTCGCCTGCAGAGATATTATTATAATAATACTACTAAATTATTCAATGTTTGTGGCTTTTTCACTAGAACTGGACCGACGTAAGGTCTGTCAATTGCTCCAAGTGGCGCTTGGCTTCACTCTGTGTTGATATCTTGCGAAGTTCGTTCTTTGCCTTTGATGCGTAGGAGTGATACAGTTTGTCCATCTGGTCGACAATATCTTTTGGTTTGCCATTTTTCCTGACGAGCATGTTAAAAAGTCGATTTTCATTACTCCAATCAATAAGGTCGTCATGTATCTGATAGGCGATCCCCAATAGGTTGCCAAAAGATGTCATGGTATGGATCTGATCTTCGTCCCCGCCTCCAGTTATTGCACCAATCTTGGCTGACGCTTCAAAGAGCGAAGCCGTCTTGAATTCAAGCACCTTGATATAGTCATCCTCTGTGATATCTATTTCCTTACCAAGTTTTATCTCCATCATTTCCCCTTCAGTCATTTTAGTTGCAGCATTTGATAGCTCATTTATGATGCGGGGATTTTTTAATTTTGAGCCGATGTTTAGTATGACGCCAAGAACAAAATCCGCAGTAAGTATGCTGCTGTTGTAGCCATATTTTACGTGGAATGAGGGCTTTCCGCGTCGCTGATTCTCCTCATCGATAATGTCATCGTGGATTATAGACTCCGTATGTAGAAGCTCGATTGCAGAAGCAGCCAGGTAAGCGTCAGGTTCTACCTTTTGAGACTTCATACATTCTGCAGACAGTACGAGGATTAGCGGCCTGATGCGCTTGCCTCCCTCGCAGGCATAGCGAAGTGGAGCATGGAACTCCGACCAGGAATATAGGTCAATCTCTCGCTTTAATGCATCCTCAATTTTTGCCAAATAGACAGCAAATAGCTCAGTTAGAGGGTTAACTTCGATGTTTCTCCTACTGCTCAAGAATCGGCTCTATCCCTGAGACTATTCTCAAACTGGTGACCATATTAATTTACTGCTCTTTAAACTGAAGAAGAGGTACTCTACTATTTTGAACTTGGATCCGATTGAAAAAGTGTTATGTCCTAGAGAAGATATGAGATATGATGAAGATGTGTCGCTAATAATAGCGAACAGCACATGCAGATGTAGTTATCTCTACAAAAACTATCTTTTTATACATTTTCAAGAGTCAATCATAGTGACAAGCAAAAATATCTGAGTTGCCCTCAGTATATCATATCATGGCACAAGTATCCATAGGTTGCTCTGGGTGGAATTACGGCGACCCGGTTGAAAAAGGAGGCTGGGTCGGCTCTTTCTATCCCGATGCTCAGACTAAGCGCTTGCGTTACTATTCTGAATTTTTCCCTTCAGCTGAGCTGGATGCTACATTTTATCAGAAGTTCTACTCAAAGATGAGTAGTGGAACATTCTATGGTATGGTAAAAGCTACACCTCCTGGATTTCAATTCTCTGTCAAGGCACCTGAGACTGTGACACATACTAAGCTCATGGATGTCAAAAAAGGTGCACTTGAAGCGCTCCAAGAGTTTCTGGAAAAGATCTCTCCCCTAAAGAATGCAAACAAACTTGGCGCAATACTACTGCAACTACCGCCAAGCTTCTCAGTTAATGAGTTCAAGCAAGTCGAAGGATTCCTCAATAGAATGCCATCAGGGTACGATTATGCGCTGGAGTTCCGCCATGCATCATGGCAGACTGAGGGACCATGGGAAATGCTAAGACACTATAATGTTGCGGCTGTAATGACAGATTCGCCGGATCCAAAGCTGCGGTACTTATCAGACGTCATATTGACTGCAGACCATTCGTTTATCAGATTTCATGGCAGGAACAAGGGTTATTGGTATAACTATCTTTATGAAGAAGAAGAACTGAAGCCTTGGACTGAAAAGGTAAGCAAAATAACAAAAGATCCTGAAGCAAAGAGATTGCGAATTTACTTCAACAACCACTATGGCGGCAAGGCTGTTGTTAATGCCATCCAGTTCAAAGAGATGGTTGAAGGAAAGGAATCCTCAAAAAAGGAAAAGGATGTAAAGGAGAAAATACTGGCTGCTTTAGCCAGAGCAACTACTCAAAAGAAACTCGCTGAGTAAAAGTGTATCTTTTGTGTAGTATGAACCTACATATCCCATAGTAGCATCAATTCCTTCTTTGGAACCTAATATGACCTCTATATAGTCTTGTTATTGTTATTGCCTTAGTCGAAGAAAGATCAGAAGAAAAACAAGACCTAGTAAGCAACTGCCTCAATTGCTTACTAATTAGTCAGACTGTCATGCGGTCTTCATCCTCTCTTCAAAGAGGGAGTCTTAATTGATAGTAAATTTATTGAACTGAACGGCTGAGGTTAGTTACTTATTAGTAGTTGCTACAGTCGACCACTTTCTCATCCATTGTAGTAAGTTTATTATGGACTCTACTAATTCCTGCCCTTTAGACGTGAGGCGATATTCGACCCGAGGAGGAATTTCGTTATATGAACGCCTCTCTAGTATACCGCTTTTTTCAAGCTCGTGCAGTCTATAAGCGAGGGTCTTACTGCTTATTCCCTTCATAGTCTCTCGAAACTTTTTGTATCTTACAGGCTCAGTGGAACAACAAAGCGGTATTAGAATCTCAAGGGTTCCTCTCTTCGTGATCAAGTTTCTAAGCCTTGCGGTTTCAGTCATCAATGAAGAGGGGTTATATCCTTCAAAATTGCAGCTATCTTTGTAGAGGGGAAGTTCTCGCCTTCCAATGTGGTTGTTGCTCTTCTTCTTCTTTTTAGTTTCCATATTTACACTAACTGTCATTGTTAACCCTTGACAACTTAAATAGTTTCTATAGTAAACCATCATGATGGAAAAGAAGAATCAACAACAACAAGACATCAAGAAAACAATACGCAAGACATACGGCAAGATAGCACTGCAAGACAGTAACGAATCTGGCACCTCCTGCTGTGCGCCTACCTGTTGTTCTGGCGGAAATGGAAGAGTAGGTTCGCCAACACAGGCTGCTACAGTCGTAGGTTATGAGATTAGTGAGCTTGAATCTGTACCACAAGCATCAATTCTCGGAGTTGGCTGTGGCACTCCAGTCAAGTTTGCCGATTTGCAGGGAGGCGAGACGGTTGTAGATCTTGGCTCAGGGGCTGGTATCGATGTATTTTTGTCAGCAAAGAAAGTCACACTTGACGGTAGGGTTATTGGAATTGACATGACTGATGAGATGCTTGAGCGAGCAAGAAGAAATGCAAAAGATGGCGGATATACCAATGTAGACTTTAGAAAAGGAGATATCGAGGAAACAATTCCTCTTGATGAGAACTCTGCTGATGTAGTCATTAGTAACTGCGTCATCAATCTTACAACAGATAAAGTAAAAGCGTTCAAAGAGATTCACAGAATCTTAAAAAATGGAGGCAGAATGGTGATCTCTGATCTTGTCTCTGAAGGGAAAATCTGTCCAAAAGAATCGATAGATCTGGATAGATGGAGCAGCTGCATTGACGGTGCGTTGATCAAGGACGACTACATTGCAAGCATTAGAAAAGCTGGCTTCCAAAATATCAATGTGCTTGAAGAACGGCCATATGTGGAGGGGGAGGATGATGATGCGCCAGAAACAGGTGGCAGAAAGATAATCAGCATGGTAGTGAAGGCGGTAAAGTGATCAAATTCGGTAGCAAGTCAGAAAAGCCAACTGAAAGAACGATATTTTATTTGTTTGCGTCGCATAGCGGACGCTAGAGTCGCATCTCGTGAGATTGAACCAAAACAAGCAGAAGAATATAAAAAGTGCTCCGGCCGGGATTTGAACCCGGGATCAGCGACTCGAAAGGCCGCTATGCTTGACCGGATTGTGCAGCCCTCTCTCGAGAGAAAACGGCTACTACACCACCGGAGCATTTGCAAACTTTGTAAGAACCTTCACATAAAATCCTTTCTTGTTAGATTCATAAGGTTTTTCTATTGGATAGAAAAATGAGATCACTGATATGGACAATATTGTTCAGAGGATCCATTCAGAAATTGAAAAGCGCAGCCTGCTCAAGCATTCTTTCTACAAAATGTGGTCAGAGGGGAAACTAACAATTGATCATCTTCAGGGTTATTCAAAAGAATATTTTCAGCTGGTCAAGATAGTCCCAAAATTTGTTGAGAGTATTGCCGAGGCGAGAGGTAATCCCGATATTCTCATTAACAATGCACGTGAGGAGGCGGAGCACATCGAGTTGTGGGTAAGGTTTGCCACAGCACTTAGCGTTTCAAGAAGCGATCTTATCAGTTATGGTGGCTCAGAAAAGACTAACGAAGCTGTCGCCAAGCTGATGGGCCTTGCAGACCTTGAGTTTGAAGAAGCGGTAGCAGCGATGTATGCCTACGAAATGGAGCTTCCAAAGATAAGCAGGAGTAAGATCGAAGGACTCAAAAAGCTGTACGGTATGGACAGCGAGGACGCAACAAAATACTTTGAAATTCACGAAGAAGCAGATGTGAGGCACGCGCAAGTATGGAGAGAGATCTTACAGAGGACACCATTAGAGAGATACGAGGCTGCTGTTAATGCAGCTATCAAATCACTGCAAGCGCAGAACATGCTGCTTGATTCGGTCTATGAAAAGTATGTTAACAGCGAAGACAGCGGATGTCACATTTACACAGCTAGCTAGGTAGTTGCCAACTCCTATAATAATTCTCCAAACCTTTATACATACTTTTACTGTTCAGATTTTTCTGTTTGGGCCCATAGCTCAGCCTGGCAGAGCGACCGGCTCATAACCGGTCGGCCAGGGGTTCAAACCCCCTTGGGCCCACTTCGATATCGGTTCTTTATTAGGGTTCAACACAATAAAAGGAGTAGCGAGACAACAAGATTGGAGACTGAATTTATTGCAACCGAACCCTACCAGGACTTTTTGTTTGCT
>DAIUEZ010000045.1:0-14050 GCA_036844865.1 Nitrososphaera sp.
AGGGCTTGTTTGATTCGTCACCTTTGCGAGCTTTTTGCTTCAAGTCAGCTGGAACAGTATTCCACCATTCTTCAAACTTGCGTGCCATATATCTTGTATACATCCATCAAGGGACTACTTTAATCTTTCATTTTTAATTTGCTTTGTGTCCAGCCAAGGGCCGTTTGCTCTGCGACGAACGCGAACAATTATAGGATATAAGAGAACTAGTTATTGTAATAAAACAGGATCCTAGCATCCAGTTGGTCTGAGCTTAATATGAGAGAAGAAATAAGAGGGCAGGGAGAATCAAGCGTCATAAAAATTCAATACAAGAACAATCTCCCATTGGTCTGTGTAGGAATAATTGATGCAGGCAGCAACAAAAAAATTGTTGTCGATGCTCATTTAGATTTTGCTTCCTCAAAAACAATTATCCCTACATATATTGCAAATGAGATGAACCTCTCATTTGCAGGAAGCGACGAGACAGCAACCGGAGCAGGGATAATATATATTCCCTATTATGAGGTTTCAATAGAGATTTTTGACAAAATCTATGACAACATGCATGTCGGATGCCTCGATCTGCCAGAGCGCACGCCGGCTAAGGCACTGGTTGGTCGAGATATACTGGATAACTATAGAATATGCCTCGATGGAATAAGAAAAGAAATCAGAGTGTGGTAGAAGGTCCTTCTTCTTGTAGTTCACTCAGGAGGTCTCTCCCACGCACGGGATTGGAAGTTGACTCGATTATTTTGCGATGTATGCTACGTCTCGCCTCTTTATACATCACCAGGACGAGTTCCGCTGGTTTTTGTTCAAGTTCTGCTTGCGGCTGTATTTGCGTCCCTGCAAACACATTTATGATTTTATTACCCATTCCCGCTGTTTTTTGAACTTTGTATCGTAGAGAGAAAAACCAAAACAATGAGAGGAATAAAAAGCTAGTTGCTAGGCGGATAATATTAAAAATAGCGTCTTAGCATAAATTGCTAGTTGCTACATGACATGGTGGTGATGCTTAACAGTCTCAGCAGGGCCCTTGGCTGCCAGCTCTCAAAAGCGTTAGGCAAGGCTGGTGCAACGGTAAGTATGTGCTCAAGTATACTATGTAGAGCAAATTACGCCATCGGGAAAAAAGGTAAGACACACTTTCAAAGATTTGGCGCCACAAATATTCAAGGCGTAGCAAAATTTATGCGCCAGATGCCAGAGACACACAGGTATATTAATAAGTTGATGGATAACTCGGGGTACCCTTTAGATCGAAAGACACTGGACAAAAGCTCTCACGAAGTCACACAAGAAGATCATAAAAAAGTTACCTACATTGACCCCGGAGATACTTATAGACTCTCGCAATCCATGGACTCATTCTCGATAAATAACAGCTGCAACGCCAGAGAAGCCGGAGGACTGACAATCAGGATTGCCTCAAACTCGGCGATTGCAGGCAACACATCACATGCTATCTATAGGATTACGAAGTCTAAACCAACTGCAAGAACAAAGGAAATTGCGCTAGAGCACAGTGACAAGAATGTCCGACTATATAACCTCACACTTAGCAACACCTTTGCTCTGGGTACGTTTTCCTCCGCGACCATGTCGGAAGCAGAAAAGACAACATTAGAGAATTCAGGGAAGATGGTTGGCGACTCAAGAGAATTTGCCACAATCATTGCAAGCAAGTCTACAGTAAATTACGCATTTGCCACACATAACTTAGTAGTTGCACATGGAGGCATAGTGAAGCAATAATGTTTCTTGATAAAGATCGAGACTTGGAAAAGTTAGCAGAGCAGGAACAGAATCTTCCGCAGGAAATCGAGGATAAGAGGCGCAAAGGGACTCTTCGGACAGGCTACACCACTGGCACTACTGCAACAGCCGCTACAAAAGGAGCACTATTTGCGCTCATAAACGGGAAGCCAATGGAACAGGTGGATGTTTCATTGCCAAAGGGGGGAATGGCGACGCTCAGGATTGCGTGGACAAAGAAAGAAAATAATGGTAAGGTCACCTGCGCAGCAATAAAAGATGGTGGAGATGATCCAGATGCTACACATGGTGCAACAATATGCTCCACAGTGTCTTTCAACCGAAAAGCAAGTAATATCTACATTGACGGCGGTGAGGGAGTAGGTAGAGTAACAAAGCCGGGCCTAGGTCTTGAGATTGGTAAGCCTGCCATAAATCCGACGCCCTTAAAGATGCTAGAACAGACAGTTCGTGAAGTTGCCGGACATCACCTGAAAGAGCAAGGCGTTGACGTTGTAATTTCTGTACCAAACGGAGAAGAAATAGCCAAAAAGACTGATAACCCGCGCCTAGGGATTTTAGGTGGCATCTCTATACTTGGCACTACTGGCGTAGTTTTTCCATACTCTACTGCATCATTTGCTGCTTCAATAAGACAAGGTCTTGATGTTGCGACTGCTATGGGTGCTGATACTGTAGTCCTTACTACTGGAGGAAGGAGTGAAGACTTTGCCAAAAAGCTATTCAAACTGCCAGACCACTGCTTTATTCAGATGGGTGACTTTGCAGGCTACTCAATAAAACAATGCGCTAACAAAATGAGTATAAGGCATGTGATTATTGCCGGGTTTATTGGTAAACTGACTAAAATGGCAATGGGTATCAAGCAGACTCATGTAGCTGGCTCTCATGTTGACATGGGGTTCATGGCAGGGCTTGCAGCCGAATGCGAAGCTCCGCCAAATGTGATCCAAGAGATTCGTGGTGCAAACACTGCAAGACATGTTTCAGAGATAATCGAAAAGTACAATATTGTAAGGTATTATGACCATGTATGCAAAAGGGTGTCTGAGCTAATGCATGAACATGCAAAGGGCCAGCTCCATATTGAAGTTATATTGTTTGATTTTGATGGCACTGTGATCGGCAGGTATCCAAAAAAAAATAACAGCCAATATTAATGGGATTTTTTGTGCTGCTCTTGAACATTTGGTAGATAACCTTCTCATCATTATAAAAACCATTTAGGAAAAAGCGGGCAAAAACTGGACAGGCATAACCAAATATTACTCATTGAGTTATTGCTTAATGAGCTCTTATGAGCATTCTCAATTTCCTTTGCTAACGCGATTATCTTTGTGAAGCTGACAAAGAATGCTTTCTATTGTCCTTCTTTTACCCCACAATGTCGAATATTAGTAAAATCCAGGATTGGTCTTTCTTATCTGCTTTTATTCATCGTACCATAATCTCTCGCCTAAATAATTATATCATGCAAAGTTTCCTATCTATTAAACCTCGATGTATTATTTCTGATTCGGGAACCTCTGATTTTCTTCTTGAATTGTTGCCCTTTTATAGGGTCTCTTTTTTCATACACCTTATTATAACTATGAATCTCGGCTAGCCAACTCTATCTATCTTCTTTTTCCTCTACCACTTTATCGCCAGATCAAAATTACAACTAGAGGTGTCTTTGTTAACCTTATCTTATAAGCAACGCCGCAGTCTTATGTTGCGACTTGTGTGATGGTCTTTTTCTTTGATGCAAATGATATTCCAAGAGCGACTAGGTAAATCAAAATCCCCAGGACCATCGCTAAAGATGAACCGTACATAATCCCGATTGCTATGGCAAGCACCGCGCCCAAGACAGAGAACGCGCCGTTAACCGCCCACATCCATGGTATATAATCTGGTCTATGTACCTTTAGCAAACGCATGCCCGTAGGGAGGGGCATGCCCATCAGAAATCCAATGGGAGCTAGGATAGCAATACTTACTATAGATTTTATCTCAACGGGTTCTGCGATGGTTGAATATATTATGTGTGGAAGGAAAAAGACGTACAATATCCCAAGTCCAGCGATACCTCCTATTACAAACACCAAATTTTTCATATTATTCTTTGCAATTCTTGAGCTGAACAGGCTGCCAGCTCCACTTGATATGAGCAGAGTAAACAGCAATAGTGCAAAGGTCATCGTAGGATTGCCCATTAAAAGGATGAGTTTTTGCAAGAGCGCAAGCTCTATCAAGATAAATCCCATTCCCAGTGCTGCAAAATATGGTATCACAGTCGCAGTTCCAATCTCGCTTTTGTTTACGCCGAGTAATTCTTCTTCCTTTCCTCTCTGTTTCATCCATGCAAAGGGTACTAACAGAAATATCGAGACGATCCCAAAGCTGGCATAGAGTAGTACTTCTACCGCTCGGGGTAGTGGCTTCTCAAAGGATAAGAAATACGGATTATCATCAGTTACTGGGTACACCTTTGTATTAAACATACTATAAAATTGGTCAAGGTTGATTTGTCCATTAAGTAGAGCGGAGTAAGGCTCTCGCATTATTTGTCCTGGAACAAGGATCGGCTTGTATTCGTATTGAGAAAAGGATTGTGAAAGGAATCTGATCTCTTCGTCGGTAAATGGGGACTTAGAAAAGATGACCATTGTCACACTTGGGTCTTGCGTATATGAATCCGACGTCACCATGATAAGATGCCTGTATAATTGATCCTGTGGTATACCGTTTTGTTCAAGTAGTTTAGCATACGTGCTGATAAATCTCGGGGCATCAATCAGCCACCTGACTGTAACAATCTTGCCTCTATCAGTTAAGTGATCATAATATTGTTGGAATCCTTCCAATGTATATAGGAAGTTTTCTGAAACGCTTAGCCCCCCTGAAGATACAGATGCCCAAGTGTCGACAAAGGGTACGTAAATAATATCATACTTTTCAGAAGAACGGGTTATGAAGCTTCGCCCCTCATCCACATATGATCTTACATATTCATGAGAGTATACGTTTCCAGCCCTATCCCCATAGCTTTTGACAGTTTCATAGATTATTGGGTTTATTTCGACCGATGTCACATCTTTGCTCCCGCTCACTAATGAAGCAACCACGTCTCTCCCGCCACCAGATCCGATCACGAGAACCTTTGGATCTTGCATCATTTTGAAGGGCAGGTATTGCATCCAAGTAGAAAGTTCTTGTCTACTTCCAGTGTTGCCGTCCCAGGATATAATGTTCGTTCCAGCGCCGCCGTCGATAAAGACCTTTGCTACTAATCCCTCGGGACTAGTACCTCCTTCAACTACGTCTATTCGGGAAAATGAATTCCATTCTGTCTTGACTATTCTTGAACCAGGATGCTCACGTAGATATATTGGCAGGTCTTTCTGAGCCGTCGGATCTGTTGGTATTGCAAAGATCTGCGTAGCATGATTAAGGAAAATAAGTGATATAGCAAATGCTACAAACATAAGGCTAGCAATAGTTTTTTTGGTATTCTTTGCAATCCTAGAAAATATAGTGCTCCCTATAGAAGCTATTAATCCAACTATAAGAGTTGCACCTTCACCCCCTGTAAGCACCAAAAACAAAACTACTAGAAGCGCCCCCACAGATGCACCAATTAAATCAGCAGCATATAGCCTGCCAGCTACAGAGGCAAATGCATTGAATGCAGCAGATATTATTATCCCGACTAAGAAAAATGGCACCGAAAAGAGAACCATGAACAAAGGAAGGTAGATAACCTGCGAAGCTAGACCGTGCATAACAAAAAGAGTTATAGGGATAAAGATGGCTATACCCCAGGCAGAGTATATAGTTAGATTCTCAGCCCACTTACCTTTTAGCTTCTTTACCCGGTGATGTACAACTAGTCCTGAGGCTCCAAGGCCCATAAGGGCTACAGATACTGCTACAAAGGCAAAATGGTACCATATCGCGGCAGAAAATATTCTTGTTATGGATACCTCAAGTACTAGACCAGATAGAGCTATAAGAAATATTCCAGCAAACAATAGCCTGCGGTTTACTAGAGCCGGTATCGGTTGCCAACTTGCCATACCTTTTATTACTTAGCTCATGTTTTGTCTGAGTTTTAAAAACCTTATGAATGTCAATTATTGACTCTGATTCCAACCTCACTTCCCTCATAGTTTTCTACCATACTGGTGTAAGGGTATAGACCTAAATCAAAATTGGTCACCTTGCCTTTGAATGTTGCAATCGTGCTTGTATTACTATAAAGCTCATGGAGCAGTTGGTTGTCTTCATTTCCGATATCAAGTTTAAATCTTGGATCGTCTATTAGAAGAATTCTACCTTTAGAGGTGTCTATAGGAGAATAAATCATGTCTCGATAATCTGAGAGTATATGGTTCTTATCGAATACATACTTGAATATCCAAGAATAAATTGGGTTTGAAATTATCGTTGGATTTTTAACCGCGCTATCTCCAGTTTCGTCCAAATACCTAGCAACATAAGCCGCAGATTCGATTTGAGCCGATGTAACATCCGTGACAATAAGCAGTGTAGTACTAGTTAATCCAAAAACAACAGTTGACAAAAGTATCGCAACTGTAAGCGCCTTTTGTGGAATTTTTTTAGTCCTTTCTGTTATATCAAATAATAGTTTAGCTGCTCCTATGCAAAGCGCCGGCACAATTGGAATCCAATAAAAGAAGTTTGTGTACCCCAGAGCTGCAAGGAATGCTATGAATGGAAGAGTCCATAAAAGAAGGAAATAGTCTCTTCTCACAATCGAATATGCTATACCACCAAATCCTGCTGCAAAAATAAAGGGATCAGTAATAGCTAAGAGGAATACGATCCAAGGCAGACCAGCATTTTCTCTATTTATTTGCCAAAGCACGTCATTTGTCCATGAGTTAAGTGAACCTGCTAGTATGCTCTGAGCGGGCCAAATTATGGGAATCAGTATTACAGGAATAAACCACGTTCCAAGGGCTTTAAGGCTTCTATTATTATTGCGGTAAATGAGAAAAGCTACTAAGGGGATCATGGTAAATGCAGGAATCTTTGTAAAAATGGCTATGCCCAGGAATACTCCTGACAGCACAATTAAAATATTATTTTTGTTATCGTTGATATTTTTTTCTGACTTTGATTTTTTAGTAGAAACTGCCATCAATATTGAAAGGAGAAGGAACGGCAGAAGGATAGAATCCAACAGTATCATTCTAGTAAACCATGTTACAGGCAATACTGCAAAGAGAATTGAAGCAAATAAAGCAACATTTCTGTTATGCCTGCGTTCCGAGATTTTGTAGATGAGAAAAGTATCAATTACTGCCAATATTCCCATTAAGATTCTGGGAACTTTGTAGAGTGACTCTATGGTATGTAGATCTGGAGAAGGATTTAACGATTCTGGATAGCCAATAATTGATAGCATGCCGCCTAGAAACATTTGTCCAAAAAAGGGGTGATCATAATAATATGCCTCTTGGGGTCCAAGACCTTCCATGACATGCATAGCTCTTCGCATGTAGACTCCCTCGTCATAGTAAAGGTTAGGAAAACCCACAGGGTTCCACAAGTGTGTATAAGCTGATAATGCTAAGGGTATCAAGACGAGGGACATTGATATAGAGTACGCTTGCCGAGAGAGAAGACCCAAGCTCCTACCTCATCAGGAAAACAGGACTCTATTATCGTTTGCTGATATCCAAAAGATTATTTCCCCTTTAATTTCTGCTAACATTGCCTTATGATTACAAAAACGGCTATTGTCGCCATTACGAGGCATGGCATCGAAATAGCCCGTAGGATAAAACAAAGGATGCCCGATGTAGAGATATACGTGCCAGCAAAGCATAATGATGGTGGCAATGATGTTGTCTGGTTTTCAGAGCAAAGCACGCAGCTTGTCGGAAACCTTTTCAAGAGTTATGACGCATTGATCTGTATATTTTCTCTTGGAGCTGTTATCAGAATGGTGGCTCCGCACCTCATTGATAAAAAGAGCGATCCAGCTGTGCTAGTGATTGATGATAGGGCAAATAATGTCATAAGTGCGCTCTCAGGACATCTTGGAGGAGCAAATGCACTTGCGAGATTAGTCGCTTCATTTCTTGGCGCACAGCCAGTAATCACAACTGCTGCAGATGTCAATGAGACCATCGCAGTCGACCTTGTAGGAAGGGAGTTTAACTGGACAATTGATAATTTTGAGAATGTGACAAAGGTAAGTGCGTTCATGGTCAATGAAGAAAAAATTGCTATATATCAAGATGCAGGTGAAAGGAATTGGTGGCACGGGCCGCTTCCAGGAAATGTTACCATCGTAGACAGTATTGATAAAATAAAATCGCAGGAATTCAAGGCGGGGCTTATAATTTCTGACCGATTGGTTTTTGACGAAACTATTAGGGAGAAGTCCGTTATTTATCGACCCAAGTCCCTGGTAGTTGGAATAGGCTTGCACTGGGACACAAGCAAACAAACAATAAAATCAGGCATCGATACAATTTTCAAAGAAAATGGGCTCTCTTTTCAAAGCATCAGGAACCTTGCATCAATTAATCGCAAAGCAAAGGTTAAGGGACTTCAAGAGTTCTCTATAGAATATAGCATACCCGTGGAAATCTATGAAAAAGATAGACTTGCATCAGTGGACGTGCCCAACCCATCAGCAACCGTACAAAATTTCGAAGGAACGCCTAGTGTATCTGAAGCCTCATCAATTCTCAGCTCGAAGGGTAAACTTATAGTACCAAAGCAAAAGCTTCCTCCCAACCTCACACTGGCCGTGTCACGCATTCATCACCAATGATAAAGCATACAAATTTTGTACATAGCGCCGAGGATTTAGGGATAAATATCCTATTTTTCCTGGAAGTGTAAATTAATTTTAAATATAACCTCGTTGTATTATAATTCCGAAAGTGAATGTCCGAACCCGTGATACAGCGCTGGGACCGTGTTATACACAAGAATGTCCGTTCTAAGGAACAGATTGATATTGGAAACGTCATATCTGAATCAGGCGACACGTTTACTGTGATGCAAGGTGCCAAGAGGGAATATAATATCCCAAAGTCTGCAGTTGAAGGTTTTGATGGATCAGAACTTTACCTTTCGATACCTTATTCAGAAGTTCAAAGGTATAAAGTTTCGTAGCACCCACCCAACTTTTTTTGAATCTGACAACGACAGCTACAATAGACCAAATAACTAGGCCAAGCAACGTTGATTGAAAATGTAAACAAGTACAAAAGCTCATAAGAAATATTATAGTTGTCTCCTCTTCGCTTTTAACTATAAAAGCTGGAACCTCAAAAATTGTCAGTTTCGTAAAGCTGCCTAAAGGTGGACATCCATGCGTATATGCACATATCATATCAAGTTCAGCATAATGAAACATATTTTAGCCCGACAAATTATCTTGGCCTACATACACAGTTGAAAAAGGCGCTTTTAATAGTGGACAGAGGAAGTAGAGAGCCGGAGGTAAGGCATGAACTCAAACAGATTTGTTTGTTAGCAAAGCAACGGGCAGATTACGATCATGTGGATTATTCCTTCCTTGAAGTGTTGCCGCCATTCATTGCCGAAGGAATCAATCAATGCATGGCAGTCGGCGTCAGCTTTATCACTGTAATGCCATACTTTCTATACCCTGGAATGAAATTGAAAGATACTGTTAAGCAAAGCGCCAAGATAGGCAGAGACAAGAATATCAAGCTGGTGATAACAAGGCCGCTCTCTTATCATCCAAGCATGGTAGAACTAATAACTGAGAGGATAAATGAGCTGAAGAAGAACAACTGCATTACTCAACCGGACAGTGAATGTGACGTGGTATTGATAGGTCATGGAAGCAGTGACAAGAATGCACATGATGCCTTTGTTTATGCTGCAAACAGCATCAAGCCATACTATCGCAATGTGGAATTTTGCTTTCTTGAGCTGGACCGGCCGAACATTGAAGAGGGCTTAGGTCGGTCGATCGCAGGCAATCCACATCTAATACTCCTTGTGCCATACTTCTTGCACAAAGGAGCTCACATCAAAAGAGATGTGATTAAGGACCTGAACGCCGCCCTCGACAAATATAACTTCAAGAATGCCTTCATGGCCCGGCACCTAGGAGTTGACGAAAAGTTAGCAGATATCATTATAGAAAGAGCAAGAGAGGTTGAGAAAAGATTTGGTCTATGAACACAATGACCTCTTCTGGCGGAACCAATATAGTGGAACAGCTGCCACCAGGGCTATGTCTGAAAAGGCTTTTGACATTGAAAAAAAAAGTTTCGAGATCATAGAATCAGAGGTAGGCAGCCATCAGTACAACGAGATAGAATGGATCATTGTAAGACGTGTGATACACGCAACAGCAGACTTTGATTTTGCGGGCAAGGCCAAAATTATTTTCCATAAAAAGGCCATCGAGTCTGCTTTGAATGCCCTCAGAAACAGGTGCAGCATTGTAACAGACGTAGATATGGTACTTGCCGCTATAAGCAAGAAATCAATGACAGACCTAGGCCTCAAGGCAGTTTGCTATATCTCTGACCCGACAGTGGCAGAGCAGGCACGCACGTTGGGAAAGACAAGGTCAGAGACTGCGATGCGGCGGGCTGCTAAGGACATGGACGGTGGAATTGTTGCAGTAGGAAACGCTCCTACCGCCCTGTACGAGGTGATCAGGATGGTAAGAGAAGGTACTATAAAACCTGCTCTTGTAGTCGGGATACCTGTAGGCTTTGTATCAGCCACTGAATCAAAAGAAGAACTTGTAAAAATGAGTGACCTGCCTTTTATAACAAATATTGGAAGGAAAGGTGGCAGCTCCGCAGTGTCCTCAATAATAAATGCCATAATGCTGCTTTATCAGAGCAAAAAGTCATCTGCGTGAAAATCGGACACAAGAGAGCACAATCCGCTCGGGCAGTTTTCTGTTTGCAAAATGCAAGTGCATATAGGCTGCCAGACCGTTATCGTTGATGATAAAGCCATCCTGATTGCCTATAACCCCCTTGCCCTTCTTCATTGCATACGCAAATCGCGAATCACTTGCTATATTTTCAATTGAGGAATAATGGAATTCGTGCCCTCGAAGATGAGTCTTGCCAAATATTGACCCTTTGCACTCTGCTTCAGTATAGTTCAGGGTCAGCCTGCCTGTCATGAGAGTGTCTGCTTGTATAATGCCGGCCATCTTCCTTGCTTTCTTCTCACCCTTGTAGCCAGTTATGGACCGGGTTAGATACATCAGGCCTCCACATTCAGCATAGATAGGCATACCTTCATCGACTGCCTCTCTTATTGACCTGACCATTGATGCGTTCGTCTCAAGCCTATCTGCAAGAACCTCAGGAAAACCTCCGCCAAGTATCATTCCGTGAACCCCGTCCGGCAGCGTTTGATCTGTTACCGGGCTAAAAAAAGAAAGCTGCGCTCCGCTCCTTCTCAAAGCAATAAGGTTGTCAGTGTAATAGAAGTTGAACGATTCGTCAAGGGCCACAGCAATCGTTGTTTTGGCTTCGTACTTTGACAGATCATGAGCATCAGGTAACGAAGTCATGCTACAGAGACTTAACAGTTTATTTGGGTCAATGCATTCTGCAACATATCTTGCTGTACGAATTATCGTCTGAATTTTAGTCCCTTTCAATTCTAGTGCGGGGACTAGCCCAAGGTGTCGCTCTTCCATTTTTATCTCAGTATTACGAGTGATTACCCCAACTACTGGAATCTTGACTCTTCGTGCTAGAGCCTCTGTAATGTAATTAGCATGCCTCTGTCCTGCAACATTGTTTAGAATGACACCGGATATGCGTAGTTTTCTATCAAAGTGCAAAAAGCCCAATATAACAGCAGCTATAGATCGTGCACCTTTGCTTGCGTCCACTACTAGCACGATGGGCGCATCTAGAATTTTTGCCACATGAGCTGTACTGGCAAAGTCACTCTTACCATACATTCCATCGAATAATCCCATTACACCTTCTACTACGGCAATATCTGCATCTTTACATGCTGACGTAAAGCAGTCAAGCACCCCCTGCTTGCCCATCATCCACACATCAAGATTGCGCGAATTCCTATTTGTTACAACAGCGTGATAAGAAGGGTCAATAAAGTCTGGACCTACCTTGAACGCTTGAACTCTCAAGCCTTTTTTGCGGAGGCCATGCATGATACCGACTGCAACTGTGGTCTTGCCAACTCCGCTTGTTACCCCTGCAATAACTATCCGAGATATACGCATCGAAGATTAGTGAAATTAATTTTAATTTTAATTTTTAGTATTAGGATAGCCAAAAAATACATTAGTCCTCATTGTCATTTGGCCATTATTATGATTAAGAGGCCCGTACTGGATAGCTACATGTCAACTCTCACGCAGAATAAGCTCGACCAATATAATCTATGTAAAAGCACGAGCAGGGACCTAGGCCGTCGCTACAATCTGTATTTTATAGATCAGCAAGAGCCGCAAGAGCAGAGTAATTTATGGCCAAAGAGAAACGAAAAAGTTATGCACGAGTTTTTTCTCGTACAAAAACATTCAGATTGACATCTCTGCTGAAAAATACACGATTGATTTTTATCTTCACACATTTTTATCATCTGCTGACAGATGCTAGAAAGAGGTCTTGTGATTGTCTACACCGGAAAGGGCAAGGGAAAGACTACTGCCGCACTTGGGATTGTATTGCGCGCCGTAGGACATGGATACAAGGTCGGCATGATCCAGTTCATCAAGGGAGAATGGTATTATGGCGAGCTTACAAGCTCAAAGAGGCTTGAGCCCGAGTTCGAGATGATAGCAGCAGGCAGAGGATTTGTTGGCATAATTGATGACAACCACCCAAGAGAAGACCATCAGAAGGCGGCAAAGGAGGCAATTCGACTTGCGAAGCAAAAAATCACTTCTGGTATATACGATATCATGATATTGGATGAAGTAAATTATGCAGCTAAACTGAACCTGATATCGCAGCAGGATATTTTAGATGTGATAGCTGCAAAGCCTGAAAAGACTACTCTCGTCTTAACAGGCAATCATGTTCCTGAATCTGTCATTGCTGCGGCTGATTTGGTCACAGAAATGAGAGAGATCAAGCATCCGTATCAAAAGGGCATAAAAGCAAAGAAAGGGATTGACTTTTAGTGCCTTATATTAGCATTTTTAATCTATAGCGAAAAGTAAATGAGAATGGGAGATATCATGAGTCATAGAAGGCATATAGCAAACTAATATACATCCAGCTCAAATTCGTACTAGTATTTACCAGGTATGCGAGACAGTTTAATGACTGCAAATTCTAACAGTTATTTTCTGCTGAGACAGAATTTCCTTTCGATTATCGTATATACTGCAGTACATATGCATGTCAGGGTAGAAAGTATAAAGATGTATTAAAGTCAGCCCTGAGAGCACACAGCAATATGTTTGCCTACATCTGTCTGCGTTTGATGCTTTTGATGTTAAATTGACGGGTAAACACTATATGTATGTAAAAACGCCGAAAAAAGAGTTGCTTTTACACCAATTCGATGAGCAAAAGTCTATAGCATGCAAAAAGTTAAAACATAATCTTAAAGTATGCCATCTGCTCCGTGTCTATCATCATTATAAGATGACTGCCACGGACGAGATCCAGAGGCTTCCTGAGGAAGGCGAAATCATAATCGCCACTGTCAGGCAGGTTACAGGACACGGAGCATATGTCACGCTAGACGAATTCAATGACATGACAGGCTTTCTCCATATCTCCGAGATCGCAACTGGCTGGATTAGAAATATCGAGCGCTACGTTAGGCCAAAGCAAAAAGCGGTTCTAAAAGTAATCAGGGTTAACAAGGTAAGGGGCGAAGTCGATACTTCGCTAAAGCAGGTATCCGGCGAAGAACGTAAGTCCAAGCTCATAGAGGTAAAAAAGAACGATAAGGCTGCTGCGTTCTTGGATTTCATAAAGTCAAAACTCAAACTAACAGACGAACAGATGCAAGAAATAGAGGACAGATTGCTCCAAAAATATGATTACGTCTACGATGCTTTTGAAGCTGTATCAAGAAAGGGCCAAGATGCCATCCAGAATATCGACCTCTCTCCTGAGATAAAGAATGCAATAGAGGAAGCAAGCAAAAGAATCCCCATTCCGCTCGTAGAAATAAGCGGGATAATGGAGATAACACTAAAAAAACCAGATGGCATTGAAATTATCAAGAATACACTTGCAGTTGCTGAGGGCACTAAAGGAGGTGCAAGTAGCACGATAACATACCTCGGAGCTCCTCGCTACAGGGT
>DAIUEZ010000046.1:0-13909 GCA_036844865.1 Nitrososphaera sp.
AATATCAAAATAAACTTTGTCGCCGACCTTGATATTCATATCTTCATATTCTCGCATTGAAAGTTTAACTGTGGGAGATTCGGTTTGGGCTCCTACTCCTCCCCCTAGGCCGGGTATATTTGCCATCATCTTTGGCATATTCTTCATTAGATCTTCAATTGAATTGAATGTGCCTACTCCTGGCCCAAATTGACTCTGTGTCTTCTTTTCTTGAGACCTATACTCCTTATCATCGCTAAAAGTGACGTAAACGTAGTGAGATCCTTCTTGGGGCGATTGAATCTTTGCAACGATGTATTCTTTCCTCATTCGAAGATACTTAGTCTGAGTAATTATCACTTATCTATGTATCATATAGGTTGTACTGATAAATTGCTTGGGCCTCTACTAAAAAATCGCGCACTATTTCTGCAAACTATCCTTCATAGCTATCTGTATTCTATTATAATAAGATTCAACTGATCCTGGTCAATTAGAGAAATTTTCCTCTAGTCCTAAGCTTCAAGATAATGCATCTAGCAGCTCAAAATTTGTTATTGTTATGACAGCTAGCTTCGCGCCCATTGATTGAGCAAACAACTTGAACTAGGTACATAAATCGCGTTCAATTTTTGTATTGAACCACTTTGGAACAGATATGATGCGAAACGAAAATCATATCTAGAGACTGGTTTATCAAATGTCAGTGTAAATACTTCTTGATTTCGCAGCGCGGGGAGAAGGCCCAAGACAATCAAAGAAGATCGTGACATGGTGTGAAGGTTTGACTTAAGGTTGGTGACAAGAAGTCTTTGACGGGAAATCCAGAATAGTCACACTAATAGCCACCAAAGACAAGTAATGCAAGTTTTATGCGCAAGGTATTTGAAAATTGATGGATGCAAATACAAGAGGAGCTTGGACATGAAGATTGTAGAGCTCACGGCGGTAAGTCTCTGTGACGAGAATATTGTAATAAAACCTTCTAGCTGTAGATCTCCTAAGGTTGAAGCCCTAGGTACTAGAGCCTAATAAAGGTAGTAGAATCTATTAACATCTTAGGAGCTGGATAAGAGTAGACGTTCGACAAGCCTTGATAGGGGATAAAGACGATTTTAAAACTGCGATATTTTGCATGTAAATTTAATGGGATCTGTTTAAATATGTTCCACCTTTTTACTTCACTTGACAGTTGTCTTCTACCGCCAGCGATGTCAATATCAGAATCTTGGTCTTAGATGATGAGCCAGGTATTCTCTTAACAAAGAGTTCTATTTTGTCAGCGCGAGGTCATTATATCAAAACATTTGATAAGGCATCAGCAGCTTTGGAACATCTTGCAAGCAAAACAGCTCAATATGATTTGATTAATCACTGATTACAGAATGCCTGGTGGAATATCTGGCCTAGATTTGGCCAGGTCAGTCAAGAAAGATGCAAGAAAAACAAAAGTCTTTCTAATGACCGCTTTTGATATATCTCCTTACCTGAATCTATCAAAGCATCAGAATCACGAATAGTAGACGAGGCTTTAAAAAACCGGTTTCAAACGAAAATTAATTTCCATTATTGAAAAGAACTTCTTGCATAATAATAATCATTAGCATTTGGTACTACTATTTCCTGCTGCTTAACTTGGTCTATATACTACGATAACTAGTCTCAACTGTGACAAGGCTGTCCTGTAGTGTCAAGGTGAGGAATAATGGACGGGTCTAATGGCTTCTCTAAAAGAGATGACGACGCTCGCAGATTAGTAAATGCAGACCCTGCTACGGTTCTAAACGCTATCAAAGCATCTAACTATGGAGAACATAACCTAGTTGTATACCCGTGCCTTGAGCAATTTGAAGAGTTTTATATTGAATCTTGCAAAGATTCCATCTTAGAGAGAAACGAACTGTTTATCCTTGTTACTTGCTATCAGCAGGTTTCTGCAGTAAGAAAAAAGTTACACCAAGCGGGAATTGATGTGGCAAGATATGAAAATGACGGCATCTTATTAATCCTTGATTCTGAAGCAGCATACCTGCCAGCTTCGGAAGAAGCCGGAAAATATCGTATCAATAATTTAACTGAGATGATGGCACCCCAAGTCAGGGGACATCATAAGGAAGGGGTCACAATCCTTGCTGATCTGGGTATATTTGTTCTAAAGAAGAGAATAGCCGACCTTCTTTTATATGAACTATCAGTGCCTATGAGGTTCAATTCTAATATTAGACCCTTTTGTTTCTATCATAAGGACGATTTTAACGTTCTACAAGAAGAAGAAAGGGAAAGGATATGCAGTCATCATTTGAATAATTTGATTGTATCTTAGCCACTACAAAAAGAAGTACTGATTGAGGCTAATACTCTTTTTCTCTTCTACTGTGTGTTGCTTGTAGGTTTTAGAATTACTCTCGTCATAGATCGTATGGCTAAGCTTTCATTATTCAAGGTGGTTTGTCAACCAAAATGCCGCTCAACTACTCTGCTACTGATCTGCCGACAAGTATTATTACCTCTTTCGCGATTCGTCACATACAGGGTTCCACTTAAGTGAAGTACCAGATAGTCAGAAAACTAGGTTCTGGCGGCTTTGGCAATGTATATGAAGTCCAGGCTAGCGACGGTAACGCCTATGCTATGAAGCTACTGAGAGATGTTGGTACAATCAACAAGCAAAGGTTTGAAACTGAAATCAAGATACTTGCTCAACTAAACCATCCAAACATCGTTAAAATCATTGAATGGAACCTAGGCGGTGATCCTCCTGATTTTAGCCCATGGTATACCATGGAGTATCTTCGTGGCGGTTCCCTTAGAGAGCATATGGATGATAAATTCAAAGATACTTATGTGTTTCAAAGAAATTGGACCATCAATACCATAATTCTACCCGCATGCCATGCACTTGCACAAGCTCATAGCGCTGGGATTTATCACCGGGACTTAAAGCCAGATAATATCATCTATACCAGCAATGACAGGGCACACATAAAAATAACTGATTGGGGACTTGGCAGAGATATAGGAAGAAAGTCGATTGCTCTTACAGCGTCCGTAGGCCAGATAGGAGGCACACCCGGTTACTGTGCACCCGAACAGTGGTTCATGTTTGATGTGGTAGATGGACGGGCAGATATCTACTCTTTAGGAGTCATATTTTATGAAATGATGACAGGAAGGATGCCGTCTATGTATGATCAAAGAGACAGCAGTCTGAAAAGATCAAAAGTTGTAGATCCGCCTTCCAGGTATCATCCCACTATTACTAAAGAACTTGACATATGCATATTGAAGATGCTTGAGTTGGAGGCTGAGAAAAGGTACAAGTCAGTATGGCATCTAATTTCTGAAATAGAATCATTTCCTGACACTAGATATTACTACTAGAAGCCAGCCTTGAGTGATCTTTTGTTACCTTTTACTGCTGTTGATTTCTCATTCGCATGGAGATCTGAATCCACTTCTACATGTTTAGCAAAAGTGCAGGAGATCCTGTATCGGGAAATAGAATGTCTTGTAGTTCAGTTCACTGCAATTTTTTGATCTCCTTATGCCTGCAGTCATTTGGTCGTCCTATAGGTTAACCTATATCGCTCAGTGGAGCTTATATAATGAACTTTGAATATTTCATGCACTTTTAGCTGTTAGACAAAATCCACGGGCGCTCCGGGGCATGCACAAAGCTTTATGGCTCATAGGATGCATGCCCTTGGTGCAGATGATAGGAAAGTGTGAGCAGTGTGGATTGACAAATATTGAAGTAAAGCCTACAAAGATTGACAATAATAAAACAAGGACCTTATGTAACCAATGCAGGCCCGCAGACGGAGCATATGCATATTAAGGTTCAGCATAATATACCTTGAGATTTAAAACCGTTCAACTATAGATCTATTTATTTTACTTCTAAAATTAGAACCCTGCCTTTTTTAATTTAGAACCGCAGTTGGGGCATGCTGCCTGATTATGCTTAGTCCCGCAATTTATGCAATAATAGTTCACACCTTGCTTTCCAGAACCCTGAGCCGATCCAAAAATGCTCCATGCATTAAGACCCATTTTTCTCATCTGTCTCTGCCTGATGAAGTAGTTAATGCTGAGAAAGACTCCTATTATGGAAATAATATCAAATGGGAATGGAAGGAAGAAAGCAAGGGCAAGGCTTATAGCAATAGATATTGCTACCCAAATTAATTGGACTTTAAGAAATCTTTTGACATAAGGATCCAATGAATATCATTGGTTGTACACCCAAAAAAAGGTTTTTGCAGTTTGCTATTATAAAGGTCACGGCCTAGCCGCGGGGTTTAAGCTATTTGAATACTCCTTCAATTATCGCAGCAACAGTAGCAAGCTGAATCAAGTAATATTCAGCCTGCAAGCAAGAAAGCAATCGTTTTTCTTTTTGTCGAACTGGATTGTGAGTGATTTGCTTTTGTGATTGTAAATATGTTGTCTTATCCTCAAGTATCTTCGAACTTCGAACTACTCATTTCTTAAAGGTTTTTTGATGATGAAGACGACGAATAATATTTGATTAAATGGTTGATTGCTTTCTAAGCATTCGACTATATTATTATTATTATTATTCCCTATATGTCTATGAAAATTGAAGTTTGTAAAATTATTAACCATCAGCTGGACCGATATTCTTTAAAATTCCAAGACCTTCCTGTATAATGGAATTGAAATGAAATTCCTCTTCGTATCCCCTGAAGCCCTAAGCGTTGACCTTGCCTACGTCATACGGCAGGAGGGCAATGATGTCAGGTTCTACATACAGAGTGTGACGGAAAAAGACGTAGGCGATGGCTTTGTAGATAAGGTCGATTCCTGGGAGGACCATACAGACTGGGCAGACGTAGTTGTTTTTGACGATATTGGATTTGGCAAGGTAGCGGAGAAACTGAGAGCTGAAGGCAAGAAGGTGATAGGAGGAAGCCTATATACAGATAAGCTTGAAAATGAAAGAGAATTTGGCCAGCAGGAGCTTACAAAGGCGGGTGTCTCCGTGCTTCCAAGCTGGAATTTTTCAAATTTTGATGATGCCATACAATTTGTACATGCAAACTCTGGCAGATATGTCATAAAACCTAGCGGGAAAGCACAGAGCGAAAAAGAGTTGCTATTTGTAGGTCAAGAGGCTGACGGCAATGACGTGATCAATGTCCTTGCGCATTACAAAAAGAATTGGTCAAATAAAATAAAGGCTTTTCAACTGCAGAAGTATTCCTCTGGTGTAGAGGTAGCTGTAGGCGGATTCTTCAATGGAAAAGAATTCATCCGGCCTGTGAATATCAACTTTGAGCACAAGCGATTGTTCCCCGGCAACATTGGCCCAAGCACGGGTGAGATGGGTACTCTGATGCTATGGATACAGAAAAGCAGGATTTTTCAACTAACGCTTGAAAAAATCCAACAGAACCTTGCCACCTCAAATTACGCGGGCTATATCGATGTCAATTGCATCGCAAATGGAACTGGCATATATCCTTTAGAGTTCACGTCACGCTTCGGATACCCTACATTGTCTATCCACATGGAAGGAGTCACTAGCAAATGGGGTAAATTCCTTCATTCTATCTCATCTGGAGAAAATGCGGAACTTAAGACAAAAAGCGGATTTCAAGTTGGGGTTGTCATAGCTGTCCCGCCATTTCCATTCAATGATGATCGAACCTTCCGAAAATTCTCTGAAGAAGCTACTATACTTTTTAAAACTCAGAATCTAGATGGAATCCATCTAGGAGAAGTAAAGAGAGAAGGGAACGATTGGCGCGTTGCCGGGAGGTCAGGCTATTCACTTGTGGTTACAGGTTCCGGCACTACCACTGCCGAGGCAAGCAAGCAGGCGTACCAGAGAGTAGCAAACATCATGATACCAAACATGTTTTATAGGACAGACATTGGAAGCGGATGGGTACGAGACAGTGATCTCTTGCTTTCGTATGGCTATCTACAGTAAATAAAGTACAGATACAGATACAGACGCGCATGCGCACACGCACATGTACGACCGCCGATGCCCAAATATCACCCATGCGCGTACTACAATGAAAATAAGAAATGCGCATAATTTGAAGCTAAAAATTAAAAATGTTAATCTTGATACAAGCTACGACAGAACGGTGGAAGGCGGTACACATTTATGCTTGATGGGGTCGAGCCAATTTTTTATCCCACGAAGCTTGCAGAGCGTCGATTTGTTTTTTTTAAAAAATTCAAAATAAAAGGTAGACTGAATCTTCGCCAACATACGGAACTCTTACGTCAATTTTTTGAAGCTCTTATCAAAAACTCTCCAAGGCTAAGAGGAGCACCACAGGTTGTGCAACGGTTGCTGGACTGGCCCAATATCTCTTTTACGGAGCGCAACGCTTTCATCTTGTACACGGTCGAACTGCATTTGTCACATACAACGCTTACAATCATATGCACTGATAATTCATTTATAGGTTAATACTGGTATCCTAAAGGAATGTTTACCAGATGTTCAGATAGTATTGGCTACCCTGACAAGCCTGTTAGCAATAAAGCCTAATACTTTTGACTACATATCTTTTGTATCAGTCACAATAACGGGTAAAGTGAGAAATTCTCTCGACACCTAAGAACAACAGCGATGAGGACAATATTGAAGAGATTTATGAAACCATAATTGTCACCGTCATCTAGGATGCCTAAGAGCGAGATAATCTATACAGAGTGGATGGGTATATTCCTATCCTTTGATCAGCCCCACTGGCATATGCTAGTGCTGGTAGAAAGGAAAACACACACAAATTGATAGCAAAGGAAGAAGATAGGGGGCAACGCGTACAACACTACTGCACACAAAGAGTTATGCGGTTTCAGATAGACCTATACAACCAGCTTGAGGATTTGTTTTTAATCTCTAACCTCAGCTCGAATCATCCAGAATATATTTTCACTAGCCCCTGAGGCATCCTACGATAAAGCCTGCAGCAAAGCTGCCAGTCAGCGGAACTCCAAAGTTCATCATGGTTGGCACTACTTGGCTATCCATTACGGAAGAGGCATAGTTTGCACTGCCCAAAGAAAAATCTGTAATAGCCTTGTTTGACACGGATGCGATTCTCTCCCAGTCGACGCTTACTAATCCTTTGTAGTTTAGGTATGCCAAAGCCCCTAAAAACAGACCGGCTATGCTAAGTATAATCTTTATTCCCTTTTTCACTGCATAACCTATTAAAAATCCTGCAATGCCGCCTGAGGAAACAGAAGTCAACATGAAACCAATATCGTATGCCAAATCAGTTTCTTATTTTTGGAATTATTGAAAAGATCGAGTGACAAATAGCCAAGACAACTATGTCTATCATACATGACATACATAGTGTGTCAGGAAAAAAAATTCCGTTAGCAAATTAGAAAGTTACAAATAAAAATATTAAGAAATTTATGGAGTTCTATTTGCCCAAGTCACAACAGTAAATGTGCTTACTGCTGAGCCCACTATACCGGCTAAGATAGATCCTAGTATCGCTTGGTTTACAACGATCTCGGGAAGTATACTGCCTAGCCATGACACTGCATTTGGCACCATTAGATATCCTGCTGAACCTATTGTAAAGCCTATTGCCCAGAAAATAAAAATGGCTAATGCTCTAGACATTCTCAACGCCTCGGTAGGTTGCAGCTCTTGTGCGATTCATCATTGTGCAACCTGCATGATATTATTAACCTTGATGGTTAATTTTTCTCGAGCTCAGATTATGCACCGCAGCGCTTACAAAATACAGTGGAGGCATAATCAGATTCAAAAACCTTCTACTGAATTCAGGTGTAAAGATAATTTAGAACTGGGTTAAATTTATGAAACATTGAAGTATAAGTTGTATCAGTTATATTCCTACAAGGAAATGATTTTCACGATACTTCCAGAAGATTCACTTAGAAGTATGCTTGAAAGACACGGCATAGTAGAAGATTCACCATCCGCTTCGAGAAGAATAACGGCATATGGTTCCACTGGACGGCGGGGATAGCTATGGAAAAAGGTGTCACTCTTCTTGCTAATGGTGTAAGAAATGATGAGGCTGTCAAGCCATCATGCCCAGAGTGCAGCTCGCATATTATATTTGATGTGTATCATGGTGAATACATATGCCAGTCTTGCGGCTATGTCGTGCTCGAGAAGATCGACTACTGCGGACACGAAACTCATTCTAACAATTCCGATGAGAGGCTCAAAAACTTGCGTGGCAGCGGGCAAACTAGTTCTCTGCTCATGAACTATGGACTTCAGACCGAAATTAGCATATCCGATAAAGACTATAACGGAAAACCGATTAATTTCGCCAATGCTGAACGCATTGCATGTGTGCGCAAACTGCACGCTCGACTGAAGGCATCTTCTGAAGAGAGGAGGATTTCTAGGGTGCTTTCGGTTATAGACAAAATATGTTCAAAGTTGCTGCTTCCAAGGTCGCTGTCAGAGACTGCGGCAAAGATATACAGGAGCTATTCTTCTAAAAACAATACGAAGGGTATGTCAGTCAATGGTAATGCTATTGCAGCCGTATACCTTGCATGCAAGCAGTCGTGTATTGCAAGAGGACTAGAAGAGATCGTAGACTCGACCGAATTTTGCAGCAACAAGAGGTCATCTCTTAGAATATCATTTCGGTGTTACAAGAGGATGGCAATGTGCATGACAAATGTTATAGAATCGGAAAACATGAGATGTCAAAGCGAAACTTTTGATCACGTGATACCTCTGGAAAAATACATTGCCAAGATTTCAAATAAGGCTAGAATTGATTGGCGAATTCAAAAATTGGCGTTGGAAATTGCCCGCCAGACTGAGGATAATATACTATTGTCGGGTAAAGATCCAGTTGGAATCGCTTCAGCGTACTTGTACATATCCGCCTGTCTTTGCGGCTATCATCTATATCTCACAGACATTGCCAATTTTTCACAAGTGACGGAAATCACCATTAGGACAAGATGCAAAGAAATCCTCTCTAGCTTCAACCTTGAGGTGCGATTAAGAGCTGCTGCTGGTTGCAGTAGTGTTGCATGCTAAGGAAGATGAATCATTATAATTTTGTGTTCTAGAGTGTTGCGAGCCCATAATTTTGAAGGAAAATGCAAAAGGGACCACAGGTTCAATACCCAAGTGTGTCGTCATTAGAGATGATAACTATTGCAGTAAAGTTTGATATTCAATGAGATCGCGACAATTTTTTTATTGCTTTGAAAAAACGATTGCAAAAGCTTAGGAGAGTAGTAGTGTCGTTGGATAATTCATTGAACTAAGCAAGATGGGTGATTGGAAGACAAATATGAATATTGCTATTGCTACGGAAGAGGACTTTGCAAATTCCTGTAGATATTTTTTAAGTTCACTGTAGCGATTTCTGATAGTTACTTCTGTGACGCCTGCTGCAATCGAAAGCTCTTTCTGTGTCTTAGTTTCTCCTGCTTTGAGGCAAGCAATATAGAGCACTGTTGCTGCAATTCCCATTGGGCCTTTCCCTGCAGATATCTGCATTGCAATAACTTGGCGCATAATGTTTATTGCCGTCCTCTTGGTCTTTTCACTCAAACCTACCTTATTTGCAATGCGGGTTATACACCTTATATGGTCTATAGCTGGAATCTTGGGATCAAATGTGTGCACAAGGAGCCTGTAGTCACGTGAAATTTTCTTTCGTGGTACATTGCTCGAAGATGACACTTCGTTAAGAGTCCTAGGCGTCTCTAATTCGCGGCAGGCGAGATATACTGAAGCAGCAAGGACGGATGAAACCGTCCTTCCTTTTATCAGGTTAAACCTGGCGGCTTTTCTATAAAAATAAGCTGATTTTTCAACTATTGAATCAGGCAATGCCAAGCTTTCCTTCAAGTGCTCAAGGACCGGCAGCGCCTGCTTCAAACTCCTGTCATTTGCGCTTTGTATTCTAAAGTCCCATACCCTTATTCTGTCAAAGTTGAAACCTGCTTCTTTTGAGTCTCTATAGTTTCCTATCGTTGTCAGGAGCCCTTTATTGTATCGTGCGAGTGAAGTTGCGCCACCTATACGGCATTTGCGATAGAAGTCATCGACACTGAATGCCCGCCATTCTTGTATTGACGAAGTTTCTAATCTATCAACCACCACACCGCAACGGCTGCAAATAACTTCGCCACATTCATGATCCGTCACCACGACCTCGCTCCTGCACGCCGAGCACACAAGTGGTCCTTGCATTAAGGTACTTTACCCTAGGTAGGCAGATACCTATAAATCATTAACTCAAGCTTGAAAATGTAATATCGTTAAATAATGACAATACAGAATGACAGGTCTCCTTTAGGATTAGCTTTGACCCAATCTAAGTTGATACGCCCGAAAGACGAAAATTAATCTAGAAAGTAAAGGGCTATTCAGTTTTGGCCTCGTCGGACAATCACCAATAAGATATCTGTCGATCCACCGGCGCAATATCGATCATAAAAATTTTTGAAATTGGGCTATAATATGCAATTTGAGCAATAATCCTTTCAGGCAGCGGATATTTAGAGCGGGCTTACTAGAGATCTGGCATTTCAGAGTCAGGCAGGTTTTGCTATATAAGGCGCAGACTCTCTCTTCTATGTTTAGAGAATTTGACACAATAAGGACTGATAGCCATAAATCTGAAACATCGAAACAAACCCATCTTAAGATGCACCTTCATTAAGCAAGTTTTGGCGCCGCAACTAATTTATTGCCCGATTGTATTAAAAAATATAAGAAATCTTTTCACTTCTGATCGCTGATCCTCATTAATTTAGAAAGATAATTAGATATCATAACTTAAATTATACCGATAACAAATATGAATATGACACTGGAGGATTCACTTGGGAATGGCGTCAACGCAGTCGAACCAAAAAATGTAGAATTCATCCAGTTGAGATATACTGACGTCATCGGCAGGTTTTTGGCAAAGTATGTCGTGAATGATGCAGGAGACCCATCCGAGCTTTTACGCAAGGGCGTAGCATTGGATGGTTCGTCCGTTACTGGATTTTCAAACATAAACGAATCAGATCTCTTGCTTATTCCTGACGCGTCAACCCTCCGGCTTATGCCATTGGCCAATTACAAGGTCGCCACAGTAATTGCAGATGTCTATGAAGGTTTTGGCAAAGGTAGGCTGGTTAAAGACCCACGGTATGTTCCTCACGCGTTGGAGGAAGACCTGAGGGAACAAGGCCTGATGTGTCAAATCGGCCCCGAGGTAGAGTGCTTTGTTTTTGAAGACATTCATTTAGACAACAACGGAGGAGTTGTAATCCGCTCATCAGAAAGAACTGGAAAGTACCCTATTCGCAGAAAGCATGGCTATGATGCACCTCCATTCCAAGATTCCTTGCTTGAGCTACGATTTGAAATTGCTAGGATTCTGAAGAACAATTACTCAATTAAGGTTACCAATCTTAACCATGAAGTTGCAAGCAGCGGTCAGATAGAAATCAATTTTATGCATAGTACAATTACAAACTCAGCAGACAATGTACAAATATACAAAGATGTTGTCCGGAGCTTAGCCAAAAAGTATGGTAAGGTTGCAAATTTTATGCCCAAGCCAATCTTTGACGAGAATAATCCAACGAGCGGCGAAAGCGATAATGGTTCAGGGATGCATGTAAGCGTCAGCTTGTGGTCAGGAGAAAGCAACATATTTTACGACCCTAATGACTACTACTCAGAGCTAAGTCAGACCGGACGATACTTTATTGGAGGACTGCTAAAGCATGCATCTTCATTAGCTGCATTGGTAGCCCCAACTGTAAATTCATACCATCGACTGGTTCCAGGCTTTGAAGCACCAGTGTATGCCGCATGGTCTGGGGGAAATAGGTCGGCAATTTTGAGGGTACCGGTCAATGACAAGGGCACTGGAAAATCAAAACGAATAGAGTTCAGGGCTCCTGACCCATCTGCCAATCCTTACCTTGCTTTTTCTGCAACAGTTGCTGCTGGACTTGACGGCATCAAAGAAAAGATTGATCCAGGTGATCCAGTTAATGAAGACATTTACAAAATGTCTGATCCGGCACGGAGAGCTTTGGGAATAAAGACGCTTCCTCGCGCGTTGCAAGATTCAATCGACGCGCTAAGAAATGACAAGCGCTTCCTCAAGCCATACTTCTCTAATGAATTGATAGATACCTATGTGGAACTCAAAAGCGAAGAGATAGCATTTGCAACAGCCTCTAAAGAGCGCCAGTTCATCCTTTACCATGACATCTAGTCCTCTGTTGTATTTTGATATCTTTGAGCTATCTAGATTGATAGAGTTATATTGTAATGACCCTCAATCATATCTGTCCTCTATTTGCTTTTTAATAGTTCCCTCGGCAACTTGAATCAGAGGAAGTATGAAATAGCTTCACTGATATCGGTCTTGTTATCGACGTCGCTTTCTAAAATACGCTTTCTTATAGAGTAGCAGAGAGAAAAAGAGAGAGACACACACATATATATATGCGCAATCCTAGCTCCATTTCCTTTAATTACTGTGATGCAAGAGCAGGAAACCCACTCATGACTAACTTTGCGCGTTTAGCCAAAAAGGTTATTGCCTTAAGATTAGAGATAAACTGATGAATTGCAAAATCCTATCAATACAGTCATTTCATTTGGTGTCCTAATTTCTGTCGTTGGAACTTCATTTTATTACGTTTCTGCTACCGATGAAGGACAGCCATGGCTTGGGATAGAAGGGAGCAATGTTACGCCAGCTATCGCTCAAACACTTGGTTTGCAGGAACCTGTCGGATTTTTGATTTTTTCTGTCGAACCATCGAGCCCAGCAGAGACGGCTGGATTGAGAGGTGGCGATAGGGTTGTAACTATTGACGGAAGGCCGGTAGTTCTCGGAGGAGACGTAATAATTGCTGTTGATAATATTCAAATTGAAGATGCTCAGGATATAGAGTCTCAGCTGATTCAAAAGTCGGTAGGAGATATTGTTGAATTTACCGTAATCCGAGGAAGCTTAACAGAACAGATTGATGTTAGACTCGGTGCGAGGTGACTAAACTATAAACGGTACTCATCCATTAATGAAGAATTTCTGTTAACCTCTGGTTTCTATAAAATCCTTTTTTATAATCAGAAAATTGACTGGAAAACCTCGTTACTTCACTTGTGCACAGATCAGAAAATATGCTAGCTGTTTGGGGAGGAAGAGGAGGAGGAAGAGCAGTGTCGAGCTAATGCCATTGTTGTCTATAACTAATGACGGCTTTTCAAATACACCTTCGGGATTCTTTTTTCTACTATCTGATGCCGCTTTGTAGCTTATTCCGTGAACGCTAGTTATTAAAAGGGGTGCTTTATGAAACAAAATAGAACGAGCGAGATATAGTTTCGGAGTGGCAGTCGACACTAACTAAAAAATCTGCTCAGAAAGCCGGTTGTGGCCCCTCCTGAAAGCAGGTCGCCTCCTATAAAGAGCCCTATTGATGCTGCTATTGTCAACACCCACACGATCTTGTTCCATCCAAAAATCTTCTGGCCGTCGAGGCCCATGAAAGGTATCATGTTAAAGAAGCCAATAAAGCCATTAAACCTCACTCCAACTAGCAGAATAGGGCTTGCAGAGTCAATAGAAGCAAGTATTAGATAGACGCATAGGAAGCCTGTGCCCATTGCTAGGTTAGTGAGAGGTCCTATCAATGAGACCCTGCCATTGCGAGCCACACTGAGATTGCCGCTGATCATGACTGCTCCTGGCGCTATGAATTTAAATGGAAAGAATGGGAGAGCTGAAATGGCCGTGACAACTGCGCCGTATAATAATACACGAAATTCTGCCCAAGCCCTGTAGAATTGCGCAAGAAATTTGTGTCCTAACTCATGTATAAGGAATGCGCTGATAAAGATAGCAAGAAAATCCCATCTAAATTGGAACCTGTACAAGGACATGCCAAC
>DAIUEZ010000047.1:0-13437 GCA_036844865.1 Nitrososphaera sp.
GGGCCTTCTACTTTGTCATAGCTTGTTCCTGTGCCACTGAGCGATATGGTGGTTGGGCCGCCGGCGCCGCCACCGCTAGCAGCAGCACCACCTCCTGCGGTTGTAGCTGCGGCCGGTGGTGCAGCGGCTGCTGCAGCTGCTGGAGAGGTAGCTGCAGCTGCGGCCGGTGGTGTTTTGGTCACAGTAGCTGAGGCAGCAGCTGGCTTGGGCGCAGCTACCTGCGCAGCCATTGTCTTTTGTCTTTTAACAATACATAATTGATTGTGAACATCCCTCATGCTTTCAAGGGTCGTCGGATTCGTGTGACGTAAAAGGGTTCCACAGTCTTGGCACACGTACTCGGTTACCGTGGTAGACATAAGATGGTATTGATTTTAACTTATTTATTAACTATGCCAAAAAAAGAAAGAAGAAAAAGTCAGTTTCTTTACTGTCTCGTGAACTGTTGTTGCTGTTGCGCAAAGAACGTTGTCCACGCCTTTGCGATATTGGTGTTAAAGTCAGTTAGTGTATCGACTGTTCTGTTGTAGATCTTTAGGTTTTCCCTTGCTGCATCCAGCGCGTTGATCGTCAGTTGGTTGTTTATGCCCACCGACCTGATTGCGTTATTTGTCACTTCATTTGATTGTCTTATGAACACTTCTCCGTATGGCACTGGCGGGACGTTCAAGGTGCTCGCTAACTGCTTCTGAGCAGAGAATGCAGTCTGGATCATATTCTTGGTTGTCTGGATATAGTCCAGCTGGAGGTTAGAAATTGACTGTGAATATTGTGGCTGGGCCTTTGCAAATTCATCCACTGTTCTGATGAGGTTGTCTCTCGTTACGTCATATACATCTACTACTGTTCTTTCGTCTTTTGTTGGGATAGTTTTTTCGACCATTTTTATTACCATCTAATGGTAATCAATGGTAATATATAAAGCTTGGTCAATATCGGTGTTGATTGCCGTATAATGGTACTAAAACCCAGGTATTGTCTTAGCTTGCTGCTTCTTTTTCTCGCTTTTTTTTTCTGCATCAAATCTTTCCAGATTATACCTATTCATATCGACGAACTTGATTCCCTGTGCAAGCTGAGGGTGTACACGCTTGATTTCACTGTATATCCTTTGGCATGCGAGCCGGTAGTCAGGATGACCTTGTGGGGCCGTACGTAACTCTACCATATGGCATGCTTCTCGCAGATTCATCTTAATAAAATAGGGGTAACGGTAGGCAAAGTTGACGACGTACTGAGCTTCCTCTGGCATAGTCTTAGCTATTTCTTCGTAAACATGCTTTGAGAGATACATGCAATCTCTGAAATCCTTGTCTAGTCCTGAATCGATCAGCTCTTGAGGAAGGTCATAACCATGCCTCGTAGAGAGCAACTGTCGCTCAATGGTAAGAATTCTGTGCCTATGCAGGTCTCTAAATATGCCAAAGTTAGTGAACAATTCGAAGGTATAATCAACCATTTCAAACGCCCTGCCTGGCCTGTGACGGCGACTGGTACGAAATTCTGTGTATGCACTAATCACCTTTTTCCGCTCTTCAATCGGCATCGATTTGACATAATTCATAATCCTACTAAGGGACTGGCCCTGGGCCTGCTCATACAGAATTGCAGATATCACGTTTACTTCCGCTTCAAAGTTGTCTTTGTAGTCAATCAGCTTGACAAGTTCAGGTCCTTCTTCAGGTGGGATTTCCGATAAGTAGAACCTAGCAAACTCGCCAATTGCATTTTCAGTTTTTGCTGTGTATTCTTGCAGTGCTTGCCCGTACTTGTCGTTTGCACGCCGGACAAAGGAAGGGATGATTGCGTTTAGCTCGTTAAATAACTGGGATGCAATAGATTTGATCTCTTTTAGCTTTGATCCGTACATTAGCATCAGCAAATATTCAAACGCTCTGCCATTGCCTGTAACACCGATGTTGGTCATAGTAGAGGCAGGCAAAAGGCCACGGAGTATGTCTAGCGTTTTTGCTTTTATCGTCATACCGTAGATTCGCCTGGCGGATTCAATGTCTTTGCCGGCTGTCAAGTTTCCAAAGGACACCTCCTTTTGCGACATTGAATCAAAGAAACTAAAGCGTTCTATTGGCTCTCTTTCCTTCAGAAAGGCTTCTAGTTGCTGGATGCTCTTACTATAAGTGTTAAATGAGTGGTCGCAAGCCTCGATGTATCTGTCTGCATGGGAGGACAACATGATGCTGTCTTCTCGGGCATATCGATAGTAGCCGCCGACCTTTTGGTTGAAAGCTACATAACGGGATGATTTTTCTAGATAGGAGAGTCCAACTCTACGATCCTCAATCTTTTTTGCAGCAATGTTTGATATTCCCTCAATAGCAACCTGAGCCTCGCCTAGCTCAGCTACCGAGTCATCCCCATATTCAAGAAGAACTCGTCTATAAAATTCCTCACCTCTGTTTGGATTCTTTGCAAATTCATCTAGAAACACCCTGCGCATTGTCTTGTCCGTACGGGAATAGCGAGACATTAAGGCACCCCTGTCTACTTGTCTAGGGGTGATTATGGCAAAAACCTGCCCGTCGACGTTAGAGAAGTGGTTCTTGAGAATCGATTTTTCCTCTTCGGTAAAACTATCTAAAAAGACATTCCCATCAAACATAGAGATGAATACACATGAACAATAAGAGGTCAGTACCAAAATATTTTTTACTAAACATCCAAATCCTGTAAAGAAAATCTTTCAGACCAGAGGGCATGATTAATTCCACAATTTTATCGAACTGTTTTAACACCGTTATCATTATACAATCTTTGCTCAACTATTCACATGAGCGAAGAGAAGCTCGGATTTGTAGGCAAGCAAGTTAAGGACATATATGGCACTTACATCGGGAGAGCAGTTGGCATAATCACGGAAAACGATGGCGAGATAGAAGCTGTCGGAGTAGATTGTGGTTCTGAGGGTCTAAAGCAACTGCCTTACGAGCAGCTAGTTATCCAAGGAGAATATGTGTTCTTTATACCTAAATGGAGGCTTGATGCACAGAGGCTGCTGAGGCAAAAGTCCCTCACGCTTAAAAGGATAAAGGCACTTCAGGATATTCTCTCTGAGAATGATTCTATGAAGGAGGACGCAGAGCTAGTATACATAAAATATGAGAAGAAGCTGCATGAACTTGATGAAACTGGAAAGCAGGTAGATGACAAGCTGAACGCAAGGCTTGCAGAACTTGATTTAGAAGTCAAGAATATCAAGGCGGTCCTTTTTGATGCAAAACTCCAGTTCAGAAGTAACGAAATGAAGGAAGAGACATATCAGCAGGTCAAGGTTCAGACGGATGAGCTAATAGAGCACATAAACAACGAAAGGGCCGAGATAAACAATGTAAAAGAAAAGTTGACAACTCAGACTCTAGAAAATATCATTACAACTGGTAGTGGTAGCTCTTCTTCAATAGTTGCTGTTCCACCAACCAAGGAAGAGGAGGAGGAGGAGGAGGAGAGGCCAACTGAACAGACACCAAGCCAGCCCGCAGAAGTGGTTTCCGTTGTACAAGTGACCGCATCAAGTTCTGATGAAAAAGAAGAAAAGGAGAATGATGCCCCTGTATCTTCTAACGATGTGGAGCACTCTGAGACTAACTGGCTCAACCAAGTAATAACAAAATAATTGTAGCGCCGGGCGCATAGTCTCTGCGTCCGGTCAGTTTTTCACTCTAAAAAATTTAGAGGGGCAGCTTCTTTAGCGTTCTCTGACGCTTGTCTGTAAAAGCTCCCCAATCTCACTATGCATCTTCAAGAAGTTAAGCCCTTTTGCAGTTGTCTTGTATGTTTGTGTTCCTTCCATATATTCGAGCAGGCCGTTTTCAATCAAGACAGCGAGGTATTCTCTTAGTTGTGCATAGCTCAGGAAAGCTTTATACATGATTTTTGTCTTAGTTGCTCCGCCATTCGCTGCCTCTAGGATCATTGCTACTATTTCTGTTCTGCTTCTATACTTCAAACTATTATAGAAGTGATTTTTCTTGATTTTTAATATATCGATTGACTCTTTAATAAGAAAATTCTAAATGCCTTCTACATTTATCCTCAGGCAAAGTTTTAAAGACAAGTTTTACTTTCTCAAAATGTTTGTCGTGGGCTTCAAAACCAGATGAAAGTAGTTTAACTGGTGACGCGATGAAGGTAAGTGTCAGAACAGGTAAGCACCTTGAGAGAATCTCAAAAGAAGCACTAGCAGAGCCCGACAGGTTCTGGACAGATCAGGCCAGAAATTTGATATGGTTCAAAGAATGGGATCACGTACTTGAGTGGAACCCTCCCTTTGCAAGATGGTTTGTAGGAGGTAATCTCAATGCATCTGTAAACTGTCTTGACAGGCACATTAACACTGACACGAAAAACAAGGCCGCAATAATCTGGGAAAGCGAGAGTGGAGAGACAAGGACACTTTCCTATTTTCAACTGTACCGTCAGGTAAACAAGTTTGCCAACGTCCTAAAGGGCCTTGGGGTCAGCAAAGGCGACCGCGTCACACTATACATGCCCATGGTGCCAGAGCTGCCTATTGCAATGCTTGCTTGTGCAAGGATTGGTGCTATTCATTCAGTAGTATTTTCTGGCTTTTCCGCAAAGGCTCTTATTGACAGAACAAATGATGCGAACTCTAAAGTCATCATAACCGCAGACGGTGGCATAAGAAAGGGCCGGCTTGTAGAGCTAAAAAAAGTAGTAGATGAGTCGCTTCTATCTCTACCCTCAGTGGAGCATTTAGTGGTGCTCAAACACGCCGGCAATAAGATTGACATCGGACCAAAGGATCTCTGGTGGCATGAGTTGATGGAAGATGCTAAGATATACTGTCCGCCTGAGCCAGTTGAAAGCACTCACCCCCTTTACATTCTTTATACTTCGGGGACGACTGGCAAGCCCAAGGGTGTATTGCATGGCACTGGTGGCTACCTTACGCATCTCTATGCGACTGCTAAGTGGGTCTTTGACTTTACAAAACAAGACATCTTTTTCTGTACTGCAGATATAGGATGGGTCACGGGTCATAGCTATATTGTCTATGCTCCTCTGATGCATGGTATAACAGAAATAATGTATGAAGGAGCACCTGATTTTCCCAAGCCCAATAGGTATTGGGCAATTGTAGAAAAGCAGGGTGTGACTGTATTATATACCACACCAACTGCACTTCGCATGTACATGAAATACGACGGTGAGGGCAGAGTGTCAAACTCGTTTGATCTATCGTCACTCCGGCTGCTTGGCACGGTGGGTGAGCCTATTAACCCAAAAGCATGGATGTGGTACTTTAAGAGGATTGGCAATGAGAATTGCCCAATAGTTGACACTTGGTGGCAAACAGAGACAGGTGGGATTATGCTTAGCATGTGTACCGGGATCGAAACGATCCCAATGAAGCCTGGCTCTGCCACCTTTCCTGTGCCGGGGGTTGATGCAATAGTAGTTGATGAAACTGGCAAGCCAGTAAGGCCAGGAACAAAAGGCTATATTGTTATTTGTAGGCCATGGCCAGGAATGTTCTTGAGCCTATGGGGAGACGATGAAAAATACCGTCAGACTTACTGGACTAAGTTTCCTGGCCTCTATTATGCCGGTGACTATGCACTAGTTGACGAGGAAGGCTATCTGTGGCTGCTTGGCAGGGCAGATGATGTACTTAAGGTGGCCGGCCATAGGCTCGGTACTATAGAGTTGGAGAGTGCATTTGTCTCACACATGGCCATTGCAGAAGCCGCGGTGACCGGCAAGCCTGACGAGACAAAAGGTGAGTCGATAATCGCATTCTTGGTGCCAAAGGAAGGCTTCTTAGACTCGGAAAACCTGCGTAAAGAACTAGTCGCTCATATTCGAAGCACACTTGGCCCTATTGCAGCGCCAGATGAAATGTATTTTGTCAGCAAGCTGCCGAAGACGCGTAGCGGCAAAATAATGAGGAGACTGTTGAAATCCATTGCAAGCGGCGACAAGATCGGCGACATCACAACGCTTGAAGACGAGGCTGCTATCGACGAAGTCAGACAGGCTTACGAAGATCTCAAAAAGATGGTCAATTCTTAGTACTTCCAAGTAGCCATATACGAAGGAGTGATTTCAATAACGCAAGAATCTGGCCCCATAGCAAGTATAGCCTTTGCAGTTTTGCTCTGTAGGTTGCCTAAATACCTCCTTACATTTAGTCGGGTCACCCTTGTGGCGTACAGAGGGTCATCAATCACTCTTGCGATCCCTTTGCCCCTTAGTCCAAGTGTGCCATTTTCACGGGAGCTTTCGTCAACAAGAAAGTAAACAACAGGATTTTTTCGAAGCAGCTTTGCCTTCTTGCCTACTCTATCTGTCGCAAAGAGAAACTTGCCTCTGCTGTAATAGTACCATACTGGGTGTGCGATTGGATCGCCTGTTTCATCTAGATATGCCATTCTCAATATGTTTGGCCGGGCAAGTAGCTGTGAGACTTCCCTTTTTAACAGAAGTCTTGCGTGCCTGTCCGCAAGGACAAAGTTCAATACATCCTGCGTAATAGCATGGCCTTCTAATTAAGCTAAACAGAGATTGTTGTCATCTGGGAACCGATAGCAATGTTGTGGATGTCTATGAAACCTGCAGTCGCAGCCATAAGATATAATGCAGGCTTTGTGGTCTTGTAGGTGCAACTCACCGTTTCAACTATGTTACTACATGGAGGTACATTTTCTTTCATGTATACTACATTACCATTTTCATCAAACCATATCAAGTCAAGGTTGTACTCGATGTTGAGCATCCATACTTCGTAGAGGTCAGGCTTCTCATGCTTGATCAGCATGGCAGTGTCAAATGGCAGCCTGTCCTGCCTAAATGTAAGCCATCTTTGCTGTTCAGCGGCAGTCTCTGCAATTTCGACCGTTATGATATCATGGTCTATTCTGACTGTGCCTTTTGGAAAACCGATATTCTTGTCTCTGATCTCAGAGGGGACAAATACTATGCCAAGGGCGCCTACAACGACAGCAGCAACTAATACCGGCATCAACACTGCCAACTTGCGCGCCACAGGATATCTATGCATGCAAAAAATAATTTGAATTTTGTGTTTTCCGTGTTCAGGAAAAAAATGATGATAATAATAAACTACGGAATAAAGAATCTGTTATATTGGAAGTAAAGGATAGATATAGGATATAGAGTTTGTGATTGTCAACGGAGAAGAAAAAGGGTATTACATGCAAGCTGGAAGCTGAGGAATTGGGAGATTCAGGCAGGGATCGATTTTGCGTTTTCAGACTGGACTTATATTTCAGGTGCTGGCACACAATTTGTGATATCTATTCCAGCTGGAGCAGTCTATTCAAAAAGGATCAGAGTGGAGGGGGTGGGATTCGAACCCACGAACCCCTAAGGGACGGGATCACTCATCTCGCTTTTTTCTTATAGGTGTTGCGAGAAGAAATGGTGCCACGCATCTGATCTTGAGTCCTGCGCGTTTGACCGGGCTTCGCTACCCCTCCGCTGATTCGTCTTGCCTGTATAACCTTATTTCATAGTTGCGGCAAGTGAAATAAGGTTAAATTTGCTTGGTGCGAGTACAATATACCAATGCCTAAGCCAGAGACTGTTTCAAGGCTGTGCATAAAGTGCCATTCAAAGACAGTTCACGAGGTACGGGAAAAGACGATGGCTGGGATAAAGTTGGTTTGTACGGATTGTGGACATTCACTTATAGTAGCTACCATGTAAAACATTTATTATCAGATGTAGCTTTAGCACAAAATATATGAAGATAGGTGAGCTGAAGTCGGGAATGCGCAATGTAAGCGTCACAGGCAAAGTAGAAAGTGTAGGTGAGCCCCGCACAGTCAACCTTAAGGCTGGAGGGACAAATACAGTGGCAGACGCAAGGATTTCAGACGAAACGGGGAGCATTAAGCTTTCATTGTGGGGCGACGACATAAACAAGATCCAGCCCGGCGACACAGTTTCTATAGAGAATGGCTATATCAACACGTTCAAGGGTGAAGACAGCATCAATGTTGGAAAGTTCGGTAACCTAAAAAAAGTCTAGCTAATATAGCCAGTGTCGCGGGGCCTTTGCGGCGACTGTTGACCTTCAAACTGCCTGCCGCCTTTTGCTGCAAGCATCTGCTGCTCTATTGTCTGGATCAACATTTCAGTGTCTTTTGCGCGCTTATCCAAGTTTGCCATATCAACCCTTACATTAACCATCTGGAGAAGGGTTTCAAGCACTGCTTTGGATGCCTTGCCATCTACCACGTAGCCAGATGTCTCTCCAAGCAGACATACTCCCTTCATGTTGCGCAACTTTGCTATGCCAATGACAAGACCATTCATCCCTGTGATACTTCCACTATCCATTATCGATATGTTATTTGATGAAAGGACTTTGACTGTTTCAGGGTCTGTGGCTGTACCAAAGATCTTGGGCTTGTCTACAAAGACTCCTGTGATGTATGCTGCGAGCGTGAACACCTGCTGCGTGCCAAATTGCTCAGCCAGGCCAAGCACCTCTTCTGCTAGAGCGTATTCCGAGTCAGGGTTGGCGGGCTGCGAGTCGCCTGTTAGCAACAACAGGTCAGCTCCATTACCATGCCACCAGAAGATACTGTTCTTCATTAGGTCAGCTGTGCCGTCAGGCTTTATCATAATCTGTGGTGGGAAGGAGCTAGAATAAATGTCAACTAGGTGATTTGCAGGCAGCTCTTGTATAAGATGATCAACTGCAAGCTTGCCAACATAGCCGCTGCCAGGAAATCCGCAGATAAGATGCGGTGAGTTGAGCTTTGGCTTTTCAGTACCAGAATAAACCAGCTTAATATCTTGCACAAAACTTGGGAGCTCATTGATGCGCTTTAAAGCTTTGCACGACAATACCCATGATGAGGGAGTGGATATTATTTAGGCGGGCTAGTGTATCATATTGTTCTTTCATAAACTCATGTTGAAGTGACTAATTAGTGCTAAGTCTCTTTTTTGAGACGGACTCATCCTATATTGTTTTCTTAAAACCCATTAAGTTATTACTTTATCCAGGTTTCCCTTTTTCTTTGCTACCTTTACTTCGCGCGCTATTCTTCTCCCCATGCTCATGGGCTCGTCATATAACAATCCAGAGTAAGGCGAACCATCAAGATAGAGATTCGTCCCTGCTACGATCCTTGCAGAAAATTCAAAGGTTGTAAATTTGCCTTCGTTGTCATATACTCCTTCAAGACAGAACGGTCCAGGCATTCCTGGTGGCACTAGCCGCTCTGCGGCATGCACAAAGTTTTCACCTATTTTGTATACTTCTTCCAGCAATGATTCACGCAGAACAAGCGGTATGTTTCCAATGACAGTGTACGACGGCTCGATGCTGCCAGCGCCAAGTTGATGCTTTGCAGGGATCCTGCCTATGCCGTCAATATCTGATTCATATCGGCGATCTATTCCCAGCAGCTCAAGTTCTTCAGTTATTGGAGAATAGAAATACTGCAAATAGACGGGCACACCTTTGATGAATTCCTGAATGTAAAGATCACTTTCTCCTCTGATTATCTTTTGATCAATAAGCCGTCTCGCACCTTCTTCAAAACTTTCGCGATCCCATGCAATATAATAGCCACGTCCACCGGCGGCTCCATGCAATTTCACAATGCATAACCCCTTGATCTCATTTTTCGATCTGACAACTTGGGGGGTCTTGAGACCTGCCTCTTTCATCAACTTTTCTTTGAGGTCTCTGTCAGCCTCCCATCTTAATATCCACTTGTTGCCAAATACAGGTGTGTCTATCCTCTCAATTTCGTCGCTTTTCATCTGAGATATCATAGTACCATGGGGAACCAACACGGAGCCTGCCTGCTTGAGACGGCTGCGACACGCATCTCCAAGGATCTCTACAAAACTGCCAACCTCGACAATTTCATCGATGAACTCAAACCTAGAGTATAGCCCCAGCCGACGTTTCTCGCACACAAGCAATGTCCTAAAACCTTCATCCTTCGCACCCTTGAGAACTTGTAATGAACAATGGGAGCCAAGGGTCGCAATCGTAAGTCTACTATGAGTCCCAGCAGCCTTTCTATCCAATAGCTCCCAATTAACGGAGGAGATTAAAATTTCTTCTCAATAGCATTTATAGCTGAGCTAGAATTACCTCTCTATTGTTTCAATAAATGATAACAGGCTAGCTCACACTGCAGAGCATGCATTCATTGGATCGCTACAAAAATTGCTTGGCCACACGTTGAAGGTCAGAAAAGTGGAACACAAAGGCTCTGGCTACAATACAGCCTTCATTATGATCTCTCAGCTTGATCTTGATACTGTTATCAAGGCTGAAGCAGAAGTAAACTCACTTATTTCCGAAGGTCGCAGAGTGACTGCACGTATATTTTCGTCGCTTGAAGAAGCAAAGCGTGAGATACCTGACTTGCGCGCAAATGAGGAAAGGATAACAGCAGCAGCACCATCTGAGGTTAAAGTGGTAGAGATCGAAAATCACGATGTGGCGGCTTGCGCTATGGAGCATGCCAACAACCTGCAAGAATGCGATTTTTTCCTAGTCACGCGCTTGTCGAAAAGTGGAAGGGAGTATGAAGTTGACTTTGTGATTGGCCGCCAAGCCAAGGACACAGCTGTTGCTTTGTCGTCTAAGCTATTACGAGTCTGCAGCGAACTTAGAGCCAACATTAACACCGTTGAAAAAACGGCACAAAAGCTTAGATCTGAAAATGAAATCAATGCTAGAAAGTTAAAAGCGCTTAGCCAAGAAAAGCTAGCAGGTATACAGCCAGTCACAAGTGCTACCGTAACACTTCTAAAAGGGATATTTGAAAACCTGTCTGATGAACAACTTCTAGAATTTGCAGGTGAAATAATTACCAGTCCAAACACTGTAGTAGTTCTTGCGAATATCTCTGATGAAAGAGCAAACATAGTTTTAGCCCGCAATGAAAAAATGCAAGGGATCGACTTGAACAAAATATTTAAGCAATTTGCTGACGCATATGGCCGTGGCGGAGGCAAGGCACACTTTGTGACTGGCTTTGTCAAAAAGCAAGCCGTCACTACAGTGCTAGACAGTATTGCAAAAGAAATCTTGGACTAGCCACCCATTCCATTGCTGCTAGCCATCACTACTACCATCATACATATACACATACTGATGCTGGTAAGGTTAAATTAACCTCTTCGACATACCCCTGTCTAATTGGACGAATTGCTGCAGGAAGAAGATCTTAGAAATTGGCGAAGAACTCACTATTCCAAGGAGATAGCCCTCTCTATAGGAGGCGACAGTGAAGTCATTATCATGGGCTGGGTTGCCAGTATTAGAGATCATGGAAACATCCAGTTTATCATATTAAGAGATATGTACGGTGAAATCCAGATCACAGTAAAGAAGCGTGAATGCAGTGATTCGCTTTTCCAACTGGCCAAAGAGGTCAAGGAGCACAGCTCTATTGGTGTGCGCGGCAAGGTGAGGCCGCAGGAAAAGGTTCCAAATGGGGCTGAAATAGTGCCAATTGAGATCAGAGTATTTTCGATGGCAAGAAAGGCGGCGCCTTTCCTTGTTCAGAGTAAAATGTCAACTGTAGGCCTTGATACTAGGCTTGATCTTCGTGCAGTGGATCTGCGACGAAATTATCTTGGATCGATATTTCGGATACGTCAAACCGTGCTCAATTCTGTCAGGGCATTCCTCTCAGAGCAGAAATTCATTGAAGTGAATACACCTAAGATGATAGCTACTGCAACAGAAGGAGGGGCAGCACTTTTTCCTATATTCTATTACGACAGAGAAGCGTTCCTTGCGCAGAGCCCTCAGCTATACAAAGAACAGTTAACAATGGCATTTGAAAGTGTATTTGAGATAGGGCCCATTTTTCGCGCAGAGCCTTCCCGCACCAACAGACATTTATCAGAGGCGATTTCCATCGATGTCGAGCGTGCATTTGTTGACTATAATGACATCATGTCGCTGCTTGAGAGGATGATATTAAAGATTGTAGAAACGCTAAAAGAAAAGAATCAAGATGATATAGAGTATTTACAGCTTCAGCTACCCTCTATAGAGCTGCCGTTTTCAAAGTACAATTATTCTGAGATCATCGATAGACTGCAGGAAGCAGGTGAGCGCATACAGTGGGGAGACGACATTTCGCCACAGATCATGAAGAGTATACAACATGTAGACCTAGGTGAATTTTACTTCATAATTGACTGGCCAACTTCGACCAAGCCGTTCTATATCAAGCCAAGCGTTGAAGACAGCAGGATATGCGAGTCATTTGATCTGATGTACGGAGGACTTGAAGTTTCATCAGGCAGTACCAGAATAAACCACAAAGATCAGCTAGTAGAGCGTATGATAAAGCAGGGTCTGAAGCCTGAAGCGTTTGACTACCATCTGAGGGTATTTGATTATGGAGTTCCACCTCACGCCGGCTTCGGTCTTGGCCTTGAGCGGCTCATAATGGCATTAACAAAAGTCGAAAATATCCGTGATGTCACACTTTATCCAAGAGACATAGATAGGCTGGCGCCATGATAATAATATGGTAGTTACAAGAGAAGAAGTAAAGCATATTGGGTGGCTTGCAAAGCTCGAGATGTCAGACTTAGAACTACAGCGTTATACCAAACAGATAGAAGAGATAATCAACTACTTGAACAAGCTAGACACAATACCACTTGAGCAGGTAAAACCAATTTCAATAAAAAAGAAATTTTCAGAACTTCGGGAAGATGCTCCGGAGAATTTCGAAGACGTCACCGTGCTTGGAACAGGATATAGGAAGGACGGCTTTGTAAAGGGTCCAAGGATGGTCTAATTGTCGATCTGTACTCTTGGCATCGGGCAGATAGTTCAAGGCATTAAAAGCAGGGAATTTTCTGCGGAGGAATATCTCTCCCAGCTATTTGAAAGGATTGAAAAAGTAGAACCCAAGGTAAACGCCTTTGTCACACTCAACAAGGAAGAAGGTCTGGATAGAGCGCGCAGATTGGATAAAAAGATCAAGGATGGCGAGCAAAGTGGCCCGCTTGCAGGAGTCGCATTGAGCATCAAGGACAATATTTGCACAAAAGGGATGAAAACTACATGCGCCTCAAAGATGCTTGAAAGTTATATCCCGGCATACGATGCAACAGTGATCAAGCGACTGATGGCTGCTGGTGCAATCATAATTGGCAAGGCAAACCTCGATGAATTTGCAATGGGTTCTACCACGGAGTTTAGTCGACATGGCCCCACTAGAAACCCATGGGACATAAGCAGGGTCTCAGGTGGCTCATCAGGCGGAAGCGCAGCAAGCGTAGCTGCCTTTGAATGCGCCGCATCACTTGGTTCAGACACAGGTGGCTCAGTCAGATGTCCTGCCAGTTTTTGCTCAGTGGTGGGGCTCAAGCCTACATATGGCCTTGTGAGCAGATTTGGGCTTGTATCCTATGCAAACAGCTTAGAGC
>DAIUEZ010000048.1:0-3054 GCA_036844865.1 Nitrososphaera sp.
AAGCACTGAGTCTGTCAAGTGGATGCCATTTACAAGTCCCCGCAGCTGCAAAGCACGGTTTGTCATCTCCTCTATGCTGCCCTTAAGCTGGCCGAGATCAAACCTTTCTCCTTTCACTATCTTTGGGGGATTCAGCTCATAGGACACGTTTATTGTATTGCTACACACAATCCAATCCTGAAAAACATCTTGAGGCCTTATTATAAATGAGATGTCGCCAGCAAAAAAGAGAGAGAGTATCCAGAGCATATATTGGCCTTCGCGCAATTCAAAGAGCTGTTGAGGAAGGAGCAAATCCTCTCATTTCTGAGACCGGCCCTTGTAGATAGGCCGTATCTTCCAGCTGATGCAGCGTTAGCAACACCTGCTGCAGTACTTGTAATAATACACTATCACAAAGAAAGGCCACATGTGTTTTTGACAAAACGAAGTTCAAACCTAAAGTCGCATACGGGCGAAATATCTTTCCCTGGGGGTAGATATGTTGAAAGCGACGGCACATTGCTCGGAACTGCCTTGCGGGAAACAGCAGAAGAAGTCGGAATTGTATTTAGCATTGACCAGATAGTTGGCTGCCTAACGGCAGTACGTACGATGACATCAAACCACTTTATTGTACCATTCGTAACAATACAGGACATGCTGCCTCAATACAGGATTTCAACAACCGAAGTGGAAGCAGTGATTGATGTACCGCTTATTGAAACACTCAAAAGCATCGAGCCAGACACTGAACATTATCATCTTTCCAAGAATGCATTTAAGTTTACATACGGCAACAATGTGATATGGGGAGCAACAGCAAGGGTGCTAAAGCAGATGCATGATATTCTCCTCAGCAGACCCTCATGACACCCTTCATAGCATCTCGATTACATGTGTCTATATATACTAACTTGCCTTCTTCTACTTCTCAATCTCACCATCAAATTGTATTTCCATATTATAGGGCTAGCGGGCCCGGTGGGCTTCGATCCCACGACAACTGGCTCCGGAGGCTTGTGCTTCTTTTCTAGAGAGAGAAACAGCACCCTGTCCTGACTAGGCGACGGGCCCCTGTGTGCCTGTTTAAATCTCCCCTCATATATGAAACATACCCGCCGCAAATGACACACATACCATATACTATTTTGATACCTTTCTTCTCTATCTGCTTAATCTCACCAGAGGGTTCTAAGATAAATTATAGCTAAATAGTATCGTATTACAATAAGAAATACTAATAATAATACACCACACCTGAGGAATGGGCAAAAAATAAATCCACACCTCAACTTATAGCTAGCTTGATGGATTTAGACGGATATCGCACCATTGAAAACTTCCTCAAGAAACTAAATCAATCGGGGGAATATTACATAGATTCTAAAGCAAATGATATTCCATACCAAGGTGGTTCACTTGCTCAAAAATTGTCAGATGCATTGGAGGCCTATCAAAGAGAGAAGAGTACCTCTGTAACAGGCATACCGGAGTCTGATTATGTTATTCAGAATACAGTCAGTTTGATTAACGCTGCTCGCATACATGGACTTGTCAAGGACGCACAAGATTTAATGCAGAAACTCAAGGAAATAGAAGACAGACTTGGAGAGTGTGAAGATAGAAATGCTAAGCTAAAAAACCAAAATGAGGAATTACAGAGAAAGTTAACAGGATCGAGCCAGAAAAGAAAAGATACCTCAAAACAGACTACACTGTAAAATTAAGCAACAATAAAATGATGATGATGATTGCAAACCAGCTTGCTTGCTACTTTTCTCTCTCATATTGCAAGAAAGAGTGTGTCTGGTAATAAACTGACAGGATTATCTATAATGTAATGCTATTATCTATATGATAACTCGAGAGGAGGATCGCCCAATAATTGTGTCAAAGGTGAAATATCTTGGCTCCTGCCTCCTACCCTCGCCAATAGAACAAGAAGTCACGATTGTGCTATATCACAATAGAATACATATCCCTGAGCTCGATGCCACAATTCCTATTGATAAAGTATTCCAAATCGAATTAGCTAAAGGGAAGGACTTGCCACCACAAACGGCTATGATGTTTGGAGTAGTTGGTCTAATAGCAGAGAAGGAAAGTGCCTATATGATGATCAAAACTGACAATGGCCCCGACAGCCTTCTATTCAAGTTCGACAATATGATTCTTGCAGACACGCTAGTAAAAGAGATAAAAGCAGCCAAAGAGCCGCAATAGAGATATTATATTATTATAGCAGTATTTTTGCATAATATGTATACAGAAACTGAAATTTGACAAATCTCATTCGAATATCTACTCCGCCTTTCAAAAGTTATTTATTCTATGTATGTGTTATTTTTATCAATGTATGCAAAGCTTTGCAACATTGAGGTTCTCCCAACCTACATCAAGGAAGTCGCAGTGGGGGACATTCTAACAGTGCAGGCATTAATTGCAAACCCTCTTGACTGGCAACACTTTTACGAAAAAGTATCTACAATCAAGATAGGAGACAGAACTGATTTTACAGTGATTACTCAGGAAGGTGAAAGGGTGATTGGCTTCGGCAACATTGTTGAAGTGGATAAATGGAGCAATCGCGGCCAATATGGGTTCAAGATTAAGATAAGTGTCAAAAAGCAAAAATCGCTGACCGATAGAAGGATAAGAGGCTCCGGCAAAGTAAAACTGCCATCAATGCAGCCTGAAAAAGTGTCTGATGCTGCTTCTGCTGAGCCCCAATCAGCTATAGTTCCGTCTGCAGACTTGATGGCGAGGGCGGCTGCTTCTTCTTCCTCCTCTTCTCATGCAGCTAGTTCTACCACGACTCCTGCAATAACTGTGCAGGACCTAAATTCATTCCAGAAGATGTTGAAAGAATCACTTGCGATGGATATGACCTCCTAGCCGCTTTTTTTATTATCTATCATACACTATAGACGTACGAAGAGTGCTTCTGTACTCAATTTTTTATTTATTTTCTTAGCCACCTTACTTACCTGCTTCTAGCTCTGCTCTTACATATGTTGTGTGGATATCTCTCTCTGCCTCTGACTGATAATTTAGGTTTTAAAATTACTTATG
>DAIUEZ010000048.1:3064-13365 GCA_036844865.1 Nitrososphaera sp.
CCTTTTTTATTATCTATCATACACACTAGATAAGTACGAAGAGTGCTTTTGCACTCAATTTTTTATTTATTTATTTTCTTAGCCATGTTACTTCTCTCACCTGCTTCTAGCTGCTCTTACATATGTTGTGTGTATATATCTCTCTGTGCGTCTGACTGATAATTTAGGTTTTAAAATTACTTATGATAGATCAGTCATGCTTCTGATAACAAACCATACGATATGATATATCAAAAACCTGATCGAGTAGAATTAAAATCCAATTAACTTTATTCACTTAATGATGGTAGACTTAGTTAACTCATTAATACTTGTAGCGCTGGGATTTGCCCCTACCTTTATCGCAATGGAAGCTGCATGGAAAATGGGCAAGATTATCGGCAAGCGTGGAGAAGAAAAAACAACAACATTCTCGTGGAGGTCTGTGTAAAATGCTGTTGTATGACCTAACGTCAGTGATAATCGGATCTGCAATTCTTGCCGGGCTATTTGTTTCAATCGCCATTCGTAGGCCCAAGACCATTAGTGCCTTAAACAATAACTGGCAAAAGATCGAGGTTAGGGCATAACTCCGATTTTATTATTATTATTATTCTCACTACACTTTTATAACATTTAGATTGTGCTTTAATTTCGCACTTGCCAGCAGCAATTAGGGTTTTTGCAGTGGATATTGACGGTACCCTTACTGAAAATGGAGGCGGCATGGTGTATCTTGCAGCTCTTGCAAAGCTACGCTATCTTGAAAAGATGGGCTACAATGTAATCTATGTCACAGGCAGGTCATCTATTGAAGCATATGTTCTTGCAGTCTTTGGTGGCACAACTAGAATTGCGATTGGCGAAAATGGAGGAGCAATCACAATTGGACCACAGGAGCACAAGCTCTTAGCAAGTAAGGAAAAATGCATCCAAGGCTACAAAGCGCTGAAGAAAAGTATCGGCGACGCTGTGAAGATAAAGCCAGTCTTTCCTAGAATGACTGAAGTAGTATTGCTTCGCACTTTTGACCTAAAGAAGGGCCAGAAAATTCTAGACGACTACGGGCTTCCCCTTTATCTATCTGATAGCAAGTACGCTTTTCACATAAATGAAAAAAGGATTAACAAGGCCTATGGCCTTCAGGAGGCACTGTTGCTGCTCAAGGTGGATCCCAAACAGGTTGTTGCAATTGGAGATAGTGAGACTGATATACCTTTGTACGAAATTTGTGGCTGTAGTATTGCCCTTGACCATGCCGAGGAAAGTGTTAAGGCCAAGGCTGATCATGTGGTAGCCGGAAGAGAAGGTGTGGGCCTAATCGAAGCAATAGATTTTGTCGCATTCCACTACCTAGGGGTAAAAGTATGACTCTTCGAGTTTTAATCCAGGAGGTGCGTGAGCTTGTCTCCTCTGCACTTACATCCGCGGGCTATCCTATAATTGAGTTTGATGTGTCAGAGCCTCCGCAAAAAGCATTTGGCGACTTATCATGCAATGTGGCATTTCTCCTAAGCAAGCATCTAAAAAAGCCTCCTCCCAAAATAGCAATGGAGCTGGCTGAAGCACTCAGACAACGCATACAAGACAGTAGCTATATCTTGTCAATGAACCCTGCGGGTGGCCACATTAACTTCAAGGCAAACTATGCTCGGTTGGCGCCAGCAACGCTATCTCAAGTCATGTCAGACCCCGACAATTATGGGTATCCTAACTTTGGACAGGATACGCACATTGTTATAGAGCACACAAGTGTCAATCCAAATAAGGCCCTGCATGTAGGGCATATGCGCAATGTAATAATTGGTGACACCTTGTACCGCCTAATGAGGGCAACAAACCATAGGACAACTGTCCTCAATTATATTGACGACTCTGGAGTGCAGATAGCAGATATTGTAGTAGGATTCAAGTTTGCAGGCTTTCCAGTCACGCCGCCAACAAAGAACCAAAAGTTTGACCAGTACTGTGGCGACGAAGTATACGTCAAGATAAATGATATGTATGAAAAAGATCCACGGCTTGCAGAGAAGCGGAAGCTGGTACTCAAAGAGATAGAGGAAGGCAAGTCAGAAATTGCCCGCTTTGCTATGGATATTACACTTCGGGTCTTGCAAGAGCAGTTGAAAACATGCTGGCGCATGAAAGCCCGTTATGATTTGCTAAATTTCGAAACTCACATTGTTGGTTCAAAATTGTGGAGCAAAGCCTTTGAGCTTTTAAAAAGAAATGGTATTGCCAAGTACGAAACAGAGGGCAAGAACAAGGGATGCTGGGTGATAGTAGGGGGCAATGAGGAGGAGGATGATGGGGAGAAAAAGGAGGAGGAAGACAAGGTCTTGGTAAGGAGTGACGGCACTGCAACATACATTGCAAAAGACATCCCATACGCTGCATGGAAATTAGGAATTGTTGAAGATCCATTCGATTATCAAAAATATGCAAAGCAGTGGGACGGCTCAGCACTCTATGCTACAATCCTTGCCGATGGCGCCAGCAGGAGGAGGTCTGTTGATAAAAAATTCAACGGAGGCGAACGAGTGATAACGATAATTGACTCAAGACAATCACGACTCCAGAGGATAATCTCACGGGTGCTTTCAAAGATTGAAGTAAGTGGTGGTGATGGCCATAAATATTTCCACCTAAGCTATGAGGCAGTTACTCTCAGCTCCAATACTGCCAAGGAGTTTGGAATTGACATAGGTAATAGACACTTTATGCATATGTCAGGCCGGAAGGGAATTTACGTCAATGCCGACTATGTGCTCGATGCTCTCCATGCCAAGGCTTACAAGGAAGCAAAGAACAGAAACCCTGCTTTTTCGGATCAGCAGCTAAACAAGATAGCAGATGAGATCTCGATATCTGCCATACGCTATAACATGATAAAACAAGACCTTGACAAGATAATTACATTTGACATTGAGGAGTCTCTAAGCCTTGAAGGCGACACCGGCCCCTATTTGCAGTATGCATATGCTAGGTCACAGCGCATACTGGAAAAGTCAGAGGAACAAGCCATTGTCGCAGGAAGAACCAACTTTGCATTTGAACGACTGATACACGAATCAGAAATTGCTTTGATAAAGGAGATATCAAAGCTTGACCTTGTGGTTGAGAATGCAGCAAAGTCGCTTTGTCTGAAGTTACTTGCTCACCATGCATACGACCTTGCGATGACATTTAATCTGTTTTATGAAAAGGTGCCTGTGCTAAGGGAAAAAGATAATGAGGTGAGGATGGCTCGCCTCGGACTCGTTAAAGCCTTTGGTATTACTTTGAAAAATACACTTGAAGTGCTTGGAATAACTGCACTTGATCGCATGTAATAAAAGAATGTGTAAGCAATGCATAAACCATTAACCGCATTGAAACGCTTGGATATTATATAGTCACATGCTTGTGTGTCATTCTGTTTTTTCTCTTCTCTCTCTTTGATCATACATCTATCCATGTAGTAAGCAACACACCTACCCTACAGCATTATTATTCTCATCCCATTGAAATGGAGTTTTTGTCGAACCTGAATTTTTTTAGGTGAGCTTAACGGATCTTTTGGAAGACTCAAAGCAACTTTAATGCCTGCCAGGGTATTATTGTACACACTTATTGTACACACTTATTGCACACACTTACAAACTATAACACACCTACTTTTTTTAGATTGATTTTTATTCCATGGGGGCAACTACCCGCTTGCCTTGACAAAGATCCAGGAAAGCTCTTATGTGCTACTGTTTCACACTCCACGCAAAAAGTGGCTTACCAAGGTAGCATCAGACAAAAAGTTCCACACACACCTTGGGATAATTGATGTCTCTTCAATAATTGGCATGGAGTATGGCTCGGCAGTCAGGACCACTGAAGGAAAGGTCATTTTCCTTATGGAGCCTACCATACATGATTTTATAATGAAATCAGAGCGCAAAACGCAGATAGTTTATCCAAAGGATTTAGGATACATAGCGGCACGTACTGGGCTCAAAAACGGCTCAAAGGTATTAGAGATTGGAACAGGCAGTGGGGCTCTTGCTACCTTCATGGCAAGCATTGTTAAGCCTGAGGGTCGCATTTACAGTTTTGATTTAAATTCGGAATTCGTGGAGATAACAAAGCGCAATCTCGAAAAGGCCGGTATGTACAAGTACGTAACGATTCTACAACACGATCCACATCAGGGAATTGATGTCCACGATGCTGATGTTGCAACCGTCGACCTTGGCGATCCATGGACAGTACTTGACCAGGTGTATGACGCTCTAAAAGGAGGCGGCGCATTTGTAGCTATCTGTCCTACTATGAATCAGATCGAAAAAACTGCAGCACAGTTAAGAAAAAGCGGTTACGCTGATATAGACTGTGTAGAACTTATGATCCGCGAGATGGAGGCAAGAGAGGGAATGACTCGTCCATCAATGAGGATGATTGGACATACCGCTTATCTTGTATTCGCAAGGAAAGTGGAGAAGCTGCAGGAAGGGGCTCACCAGCTAGCTAACCAAGAAGAAGAAGCAACAGAGGAGGAAGATAAGGAGGAGGAAGAAGTTGGAGACAAAGAAGAAGTATCAGAATAGCAAATAATTCCAACAATGCCAGTACCGCTGTTGGAGACTCTCTTCTACCTACGAAATTATATGCATTAATTGATGTGTATTTATTCTCACGTGAACCAAAAAGAAGTCGATGATGCAACTTCTTCTCAAGAAGACGATGAAAAGAATGATGCTGACTACAAAAATTCTTCAGAGACCAATAGGTCTTCAAAAACTAAGGGAGGGGCCCGGGGCCACGATGCTGCCGTCTTAGCTCTTCTTCCTCTACGATGGCTCCATAGATAGGAGTGTTGCCATAGTGCTCATGTACTCTTGAAGGTTCTGGAAAGATGCTTATGATTCCACCTGTTACTTTAATGACAGTAGGCACATCTGCAAATGCCTCCTCCCTCATGCTGATTGTTGCGTTGCCAGTATATGTAGTTGTGCCGTTTTCATTAGACGAAATATTTGATAGTCTAAAATTGGTGATCACATGAGTGTGTGCTTGTGATCCATTGAGCGCTATCATCCTGAAATTAGCATTGAATATTGCCGCAGCTGCAGGGCTTGAAGCGTTACCACCGCCATTTTCCGTAGTTGTTGATGTTGCTAATGTTGTCTCGTTAAATGAAAGCAAGTTGCCTCTCCAGAATCCTACAGCAAGCCAGGCAGGTTGGCCGGATTCATTATTCTGAATACTGGCAATTGGTCCAAACGAAAAATTGCCTGCTGGTGCAAATGGTAGTTCTTGACCAAATGGGATAGGGAGCCGTGGTCCTCGTGGTCCTTGATTATTTTCATCGGGTGCAAGTGGAGATTGTTGTGCATGAACAGGAGTGATACCCAAGTAAATAGGTAATATTGTCAATCCTGTGAGCAGCATAGCAATGAAAACAGAACATAAGAAACTTCTGCTCATCACAGTTGGGATTGTTCCAAATTGTAATATTAATGTTTGAAATAAAAGGCAGAAGGTCCTTTGCATTGTGTTAGATGAACTAATTTTAAGCACCTCATCCTCCACCTCCTCCTCCTGGTCTAAAAACTTGGATCCTGACATTCCCCTCGTCAGTCACATACACCCTTCCATCTGCACCTACGGCAACCCCTACAGGATTGTCAAGTTGACCATCAGCTGATCCAAGGGAGCCCCATTTAGTTATGAAATTGCCATTGCTATCAAGAACTTGAATACGATTATTGCCTCTGTCCGCTATGAAAATATTATCAGACGAATCTATCGCTATTCCTGAGGGAGAATTAAATTGTCCATCTCCAGAACCCACTGTTCCCCATTTTTCTAAGAAATTTCCGTTGTTGTCAAACTTTTGAATGCGATTATTTCCGTTGTCGACGACATAAATAATGCCTTGAGAATCAATGGCTATATCTGCAGGGTTCATGAATTGACCATCATTTGAACCTGGTGAGCCCCAGCTTAAGATGAAATTGCCATCGCTATCAAATTTTTGAATATTGTTGTTTTCCCCAAAGTCTCCTACATACACAAAGCCTTGAGAGTCTACTGCACTGCCACCAGGGGTTATGAACTCACCTTGGCCTAGTCCAGTAGAACCCCATAAGCGAAGAAAGGCACCATCTGATGTGAATTTCTGTACCGCCTGATCAGCATTTCCCCAATCTGTCACATAAACAGTGCCATTAGAAGATTCTATGGCTATCGAAGCTGGATTTGCAAATCCGCCACCTCCTGTACCAAGGAAGCCCCACGATAGCAGAAATGTTCCATCAGAAGAGAATTTCTGCACTTGATTTGCCAGGCCCGTAAAGTCAGTCACATACACATTGCCTGCAGAGTCTGTAGCAATGTCGAATGGTTGAGAGAATTTGCCAAATCCTGATCCAGAACTTCCCCATGCTGTCACAAATGAGTAATTGCTAGGAGTAGTAGTCGTTGTCTGCTGCTGTGCAAATAAAACTGGAGGCATCAGTAAAGCATACACAGAAAAAACCAAGGCAGCTATAGCAACAACTTGAAAAAGAGTAATCTTCATTACGAATTTAGTGGCATGTTTGCATTTAAAGGATTATCCGACGACTTATGGATCTAATTTCAGAACAATTTCTCCATGAAATGAGAGATTTGAGTATATGGCTGTAATCGTGATTTTTTCTGATTTATCTCAGATCCTAAAAGATGCCCATAGCAGGCTTCTCCATTAGCCACCTTGGCTAGGTATGTATTTCATTTTTAAATCGACACCGTCTCTCTCTTTCCATAGATCAGTTAGTATCTATTATGGCGCTCATGCATCTGATCCTCAGAAGGATTGGTATCGCCGTAAGAATATAAAAAAATTGATGATTGTAGTAGGGGTTCTATGGTAAATGGGCAAATCCATACCATCATTTAGAATTGCAGTTGCAATAAACAGAGCTAAGTCGAAGCACCATTTTACGTGTCCAAGATAATAAGATAGGAAGAGGAAGAAGAAGTACGAGTAGAAGTTTTTGATGAGATAATATTTGGCATCCCTAGGATCTACATTTCATCTTGCTTTTATGCTGTGTAATCTATAAGACAATATAGCCAATACTTGTGTCAATTCCACTCTACAACTGCGAATAGCTAACTAACTGAATGCGTCAACATGTTGAGTGGATAGGGTCGAAATGAAAGGTCTACAACGATAGAACAAGTTTTGTAGTTATAACGACAATTAAAGTTATTATCAGAATTCACGCTTCCGGGTTCAAGCAAGAAAAAAAGAAACTTAAAATTCGCTTTCCTGTCTCTTTGAGCACCTAGATTTGTTATTTGTTCGTTAGCTGATCTAGCTGACCGTAGGCTTTAAGGAACCTGAGACCTTTTTCAGTAGTCTTAAATGTCTGACTACTAACGTCAAAACTAAGTAATCCGTTATGAGTCAAAATCGCGAGATACTCTTTCAATTGTGCATAGCTAAGAAATGCCTTATACATTATCTTAGTCCTTGTAACACCCTCACCGCCGCTGCTACTGCTGCCGTCATTGACAACCTCTAGAATCTGGGCGATTATTTCGGTTCTATGTCTTCCCAACATGACTCTCTATTAACGATGCGATGGATAATGAAGTTAAATGGGATTATGGAACCATGTTAATCCTGTTAGAAGCCATACAATAGTACACACAAGAGATCTCATAACCCCTCTTTAGCCCATAGATGGCTCTGATGTTCTAATACTCATGCATTCAATCGCCTATTGAGGGAATTCTTTTATCTATTGTATTCGTGCTTGGGAGGGAGAGATGATCCATATTAAAAGCAAAAGGAATGACCTCATAGTAAAATCAACAATGCTTGTCGTGTTGGCAACAATACTCATGATGGCGGTTGTCGCTGCTGCAGATACTGAAATAATAGGAATCAATCGGTCAGCCGATGCTTTTGTCATTCCAGGTCTTGGAGGAAAAACAGATTCAAAAGCACCTGTTGTGGTATCTGGTGACAACATCTACGTTGCTTGGTGGACCAACAACACAGAAAATGGCAATGAAGAAGTAATGTTTAGAGCATCAAATGATGCTGGTGCTACTTTTGGCGACAAAATAAACCTAAGCAACACACCTGATGCAGATTCATGGAGAGTGGAAATAGCAGCAGAAGGTGCAGATGTAATTGTTAGCTGGTGGGAAACTAATCAAACAAGTGATACTCCAGTAGCTAGGATAAGTACTGATGGGGGACAGACATTTGGTCCTATGCTAAGACTCGGTACTAATGGGACTATAAGTTCTACTGATTAAGAGACTACTGCTGAAACGAACGGAACAACTACTGCTAGCGCTGCTGGAGAAGTAAGTAGGAGAAGCGGACTAGTAGTAGAAGTATCTGCTGCATTCTTGAAACTATATATCCTTTTTCTTCTATTGCATTTTTCTACTAATTAATAACATATTAGTCACACACTAATCATATCTGCTATACTATACTGAATTATCTGCATCTCAAGTTAAATTAATTGAAGCGCAGTCTTCATCCTAATGGAGCAATCTCGCTACAATATCAATAAGAACAATCGTGATAGAAAAAAAACTGCTATTGAATCTAAGATCTATTGGAGGTTCATTACTATCGTAGCTTTACCCACTGTCTTACTGACACTTACATTAATAGCAGCAGCGCCAATCAGTTCAGTGCAGGCTACACTAGACTATGGCGGCAGCAGCAGCAGCAGCAGCAATAATGAAACTGCAGTCACACCTGCGCCTGGTGGAGCATCATTGGGCCCGCCCGCCAACGAAACAAATGTAACTTCCACAGCTGCCGCACAATCTGCTTGCTTATCACAAAACGATACAACAACAACAGGAAGACCTGCTCTAGATGCTGGTGCTGCCACGACCACAGACAATACAACGGCGACTGTTGCACCGAGCGGTGCTAGCATTGGTGCTAACGAGACTAGCACATCACTTGCCCCTTCAGGTAATACAACATCTGAGAATACTACAGCGACTGTTGCACCCAGCGGTGCTAGCGTATGCTAGCAATATACCATACAGCATTTCAAGCAAGGAATCAGATAGATGAAAGCATGTACAGCATTACAGGGTAAGGGTACACAAGGAGATCTTGTGGACATAAACCTGTCCATAAGATCAATAGGCTATGCCTTGACTAAGCTACTAATACTCTTGTTTTCACTACGCACGTCACTATCCTTGCATTTTCTTTAGCAAATTGTGCTTCATTTGGGTGAACTCTGTCTCAGAAATGATGCCTTGTTGTTTTAGTGTAGCTAGCTTTGTCAATTCATCAGCTATGGATATCTGCTTAGCAATGGTGGTAGAAGATTGTGCTGCTGCTACTGCTGCTTTCTTGCCTCCATCTATGCCTTCCCTTATAATTGTAAAAAGCCGTTCTCCCTTATCTTTTGACAAAGCGTCAATCTGTCCATCTTCTCCTCGTCCCCAAGCAATCAGCCCGCTAGACTTGCCAACTCGACTCATTTCGCTCAGCCCTGGGACCCTAATTAGAATTGTAGATGAGAAAACACCTTTTTCTAGTTTGACACTGGTCATCTTATCATATGGAATATCCTCAATATTTTCGCGCATTCCCAGCATTGTGGGATTTCTGATTATTACGCGCTTGTCAGTTGCAAAAACTATGTTAGGTGTAGCCAATGCAGAGCCACCTGGTCTTACTCTAGATTGTTTTGCAACAAACCGGACTTTTTCATCTTGATCAAGCCTATTGGCAATTTTGCGAATCTCTTCTAGTTCATCTTTGTCAGTTATGTTATCTGTCATAAAATGTACTTTAGGTTCGTCTCTTTTTCCAAAGTGAAAAGGCATGCAACTTAGGAAAACCATCGGAGTATATAACTACCATCAAGCTTTGTTGGGAGATGGTCAAAAGTCACACTAGTAAAGAAATACCATTGAATTCATATTTTTGCATCTCATAACCTCTGAGTTATAGACTCAACATAGACGACAAGAATAACTACCTATAATCAACTTCTAGCTACATCTATTTTTCCTTGCTTGGTGCCGCTATAATGTGTATAGAACTTCCTCTTATTTTTCGTAGGTAAAAAATGGTCAAGGTGCCTGATGGACATATAGAGTTGATTCACATACGCTCCAGCATTGAGCATATATATCATGGTGGCAGTTTATGTTGGAGCTTGAGTTTGTCTTTGTTCGCATAGGTCTGTTGCAGGGTTAAATGTACCTGCTGAACATATTGGGTCTGTACTTACAACACATTGGTCTGTTGCAGGGTTAAATGTACCTGCTGAACATATTGGGTCTGTACTTAATTCACATTG
>DAIUEZ010000049.1:0-3752 GCA_036844865.1 Nitrososphaera sp.
GGCAAGACGTGTTTTGTAATAATTGCATACTGGTTATTGCAAAAGCGCGTTATTGCTCAGTTTCGCGGCTATTGCCTTTCCCTAAGTGAAGAAGACAAATTAAAATAGACTGGCATGCGAGTAGTAGATAGTTTAGTAAGCATTAAGTAAAATAAAAACTGTTACCAAAGGCATAACCGAGTTGGTAAAATCCAATCAAAATCATGACCAATGCGTGCGACCTTTTCTTGTTTATGCGATGGTTATTTTTGTTGTAATTACAATGTCCTTTAATGTTGCTGCTATCGCTACCAGACCAGCTCCATTTCTACCGCAGCAGACATGGGCGCAAATTCAATCTAGCAATGATGGAGCAATAATGGGAGCTGATGAGGGAAGTAATAATAATAACAACAACAGCCTTACATTCAAAGAACTCTTTGCAAGAGCCAAGGATTCTGTAGTTCAGGTTACAGTCCGTGGAACGCCTTTACCCTTTGTAAATAATACCACACTTGCCATAGGCTCAGGATTTGTTTTCGACAGGCAGGGTCATATTGTAACAAATAATCATGTCATATACGGCGGCAGTAACGTTACTGTCACATTCTCAAATGGGACAATCTACACAGCAGAAGTTGTCGGCGCTGACATCTTCTCAGATATTGCGGTGCTAAAAGTCGTTACCAAAGAAGAAGAGACCTCACAGGGCGTGAGCAAAGGATTCATCCCACTCCCGCTTGGAAATTCTTCAATGCTTGCAATAGGTGACGAAGTAGCAGCTATTGGAAATCCCTTCGGTCTGACTGGATCCATGACTACAGGCGTTGTCAGCGGCCTAGGAAGACTTATTCCTATTCAGACTACAAATATTACCACAACACCTGAAGCCAGAGCGTTCTCAATTCCCAATATAATCCAAACAGATGCGGCAATCAACCCAGGTAATTCTGGTGGGCCTCTGTTAAATATGAACGGTGAAGTAGTAGGATTGAACACGGCAGTTCTTTCGTCAGGACAGTTTTTCTCAGGAATAGGATTTTCAATTCCCTCTGACACTCTTCGAATAATCGTCCCTGCCCTGATTGCAAATGGGACCTATCTACACCCATGGGTAGGGCTCGCGGGAACTGATATTACGCCTGAAATAGCATTGGCACTTGGCCTAGAAGAAGCAAGAGGGATTCTGGTTGTGGATATAACACCTGGCAGTCCTGCAGACAAGTCCGGAATACGCGGCGGAGACATGCCTGTTATGAACATCACGGGGTTTGAGGAGCTACGGCTTGGTGGGGATATAATCATGAATGTAGACGATCAGAGAGTAAACAAGACAGATGATTTACTCTCTTATATTGAAACAAACAAGCAAGTCGGAGATACAGTGACTATGACTATTCTAAGAGATGGTAAGTTGATCGAGGTCGACCTTGTGCTTGGATCCAGGCCGATAGGCTAACTAGAGCTCACATCAAATATTTTGCTTGGCGTTAAAGGATATATAGAGCACATCAAAAAATCCATGTTTTCTTAGAATTTGGCTGCCTTTAGCAGATTATATGCATCCGAATACAAAATATATAGATGTATGATAAGTGCAAGAAGAAAAAGGAGGAGCAGAAGGTTTTTGTCTTATGAGTAGAATCTTTGCGATTCATGAATATGAACTGAGGCATGATATAGACAGCCAAGAGTTCGAATCGGTCTTGAAAGATACCCTTTTGAGTAAAGAGCTGGACATGCCTGGGCTTGAATCAAGACATTTGCTGAAAGGGTACAAGGGTGAAAGAAAAAGCAATTATTCGGTTCTATGGATATTCAAAAGCCAAGAGGCATTAGAAGAACTGTTTGGAATCGAAGAAAAGCCAAAGCGAGGTCCTGTCAATTTTGTAAATTTTGAGGATAATATACTCAGCAAATTCCTAGACAGACCTGCAGATAAAATAGTGTTTACAGATTATTGGGAATTAGCTAGCAGAGTCTCACTATCATGATTCAGTTCAAGACAGAAAAAGGTAACAAAGCAGTAGAAAGACTGCAAAAGTCAACATGATAGCCAAGGACGCCGAAGCGGCTGCCGCCTTCTATTTGATTCATGGGCCCGCCGGGCGGTGAAGTGATATCGCTTCAAAAAGTGGATTCTTTGATAGTTTTAGTTAATGCAACAGGAGCTAAAAAGGTTTCTGCAATGTTGCCAGAGGGATTTGGATAAAAATTCATTTGAATTCAATTCGAGTCCGCTTGGAGCTATATTTCCCTGAAGTATTTCACCAGGTCCGTGGGATGCGCCACCTACTCCTGCAAAAATGCCAAGTATGTAGGCTACAGCAATCGTGATACTACTTCCGTTGAATCTATATCGTACTATGATGGTCACAACTGCGGTCAGTCGGATGATAGAAACCAACAGGATAACAACAAGAAGAGTCCAATCATCTATGCCTCAACCCGTCGTCGCGTGTATATAATGGGGTTCTGTTAAGCCTGCTTCATGTTATTTTTCCTCTTTAATCCGTTTGCGGCGAGCAAGTTCCGCCTCAGTTGGGGTCTCAAGCGCAAACGACCCTGTTTTGACTTCACCTGCGCGGCCGTACGTGGCAATGATAACCCCACTTGGTGAAATCTTGCTTTCAAGAATTTTGTATCCAACTGGAATTGTGCCTTCGGCAAACAGTCGCTTGCCAACACCAAGAGTGATAGGAAATATCTTTAGCCAAAGCTCGTCAACCAAGTCATGTTTCAAAAGTGTCTGAATAAGATCACCGCTGCCATGAACTTGTATTTCGGGCCCGCCTTGATCCTTTAGTTTCTTGACTTCCTTTGCAAGATCCCCCTTAATGAGTTCGGAATTGCTCCAGTCAAGCTTTGTCAGCGTCTTTGAGGCTACATATTTCCTCGCGTTATTAATTCCCGCTGCAATTGGGTCTTCATTAGTGTTTATATATGGCCAATGCGCTGCAAACATCTCGTACGTCTTTCTGCCAAGCAATAAATCAAAAGTTTTGCTCATTTGCTTCACCATCACTTTGCCAAGAAAGTCATCAAAGTATCCAGCAACCCATCCGCCATGCTTGAACCCGCCAGTAGGATCTTCTTCAGGCCCCCCTGGAGCCTGCATCACGCCGTCAAGGGTTATGAAAGATACAACATTTAGTTTTCTCATTTTTTATTTCCCCTTTTCTAAAATTTCTGTTACTCTATACCTGACAATCTTTTTCACTAGGTCATAGGAGATCGGTTTATCCAATGAGAATTGGACAGAACCTTTTTCTTGTTTAAAGGGAGCCAATTCTTTTTTGAACGCTTCAATGCCTGAGGGTGTCGGATAAAATCCAATATGATTTTTCCAAGCGCCGAAATATACTAAACCTCTGCCGTTGAGCCTAAACGCAGGTATCCCATAGCTAATTGCATCTTCGGCCTTCGGTGCTGATTCCCTGATTGTAGACCTAATTTTTTCTAAAACATCTTGAACCTCTTTTGGAAATGCGTTAATATATTCATCAATCGTTTTCAATTGCTTTTTTGATTTTGTCACGAATTAATTCACCTATTCTGCCTTCCTTCGTATGCCTTTTGCAGGGCTGCCTCTTCCGCTTCTTTGTCGAACCATAAATGCGGTATGATTTTTTGCATAATCACTTTATTCATGAATGCCTCATAGCAAATAACATAAAAAGGCGTTACTCCCCAAGGGGAAGTTGACATTCAAAACTCTAGCAAAGAATCCACTTTCTGAAGCGATATCACTGCTAGTCCCGACGGGCCCGCTT
>DAIUEZ010000049.1:3762-8040 GCA_036844865.1 Nitrososphaera sp.
GCTTTTTTCTCTACCGTTCCGTTTTTCATGGCGAATACTACATAAGATTTAGCATATAAATTGGATGAGACATGTAGTACCCATTTCGGACATTTTAAAACAAAAATGGATATAATTCATCCAGCATTTTACTCTTCAAGCAGTAGGCAGGCTAATTTTTATTCGATCTCCATCTATCATAACATCATATGTTTTTTGGTCGTATGTCTTGATATAAGACAAGAGGTTATATGCATGTTCCACATTTTTCTTCCAAATATCAGGAAGACCTTCTGTTGGTGGTGCTGTTGCATTTGCTTCTTTGATCTTTTTGCCTGTTGTGCAGTCAAACTGTGCTCCATGAAAGGAACATGTCACAACATTCCCATTTATAACTCCCATAGAAAGCCGCGCGCTGCTATGGCCGCATCTGTCATTAAAAGCATAGTATTTTCCATTTATGTTGACTATTGCTATTTCCTTACCATCAGCCTCGACATGTTTCATCTTTCCTATTGGTATTTCTTGTGTCCTTGCTACCTCAACTAATTTTTCTTCCTTTATTTTTGATTCCATAGTATATACGAGTTGAAAGGTCAATATATCGAGGATGTCCACAAGAATTCGAAAATATTATACTGTGGTACTTTGTGTTCTATTCAATGAAAACCACCCGACAGAAAACTATCACCAGAACAATTCGCTTGCCAAGCAAAATTGACGATATCCTTCAAAAAGATGCTAAAGAAAAGAGAACAACTGTTAATTCATTGATATCTTCAGCATTAACAAAGTATGCGGAATGGGACAGGTATGCAGAGTCATTTGGATTTATCTGTCTGCCCCGAAATGGTTTCAAATTGATAATCGATTCGTTAGATGAGGAAACTATCAAGCGAATAGCAGAAGAAATCGGATCTAGACAGCCAAAGGAACTTATGATGTTTATTTTCAAGAAACTAAGTCTAGATAATTTCGTATCTCAGACTTCCTTATTCTCTAGATATGCAGGATTCGGAACATATGAAATAGATACTGATGAACGAAATTACACATTTGTAATACATCATGAACTAGGCAGAAAATGGTCTACTTTTTTAGCTTATTTAGGATCACAAGGATTGAAGACTACTTTAGGCGTTGTGCCCAAATTCAACGTAACAGAGTATTCAGTCGTGTTTGAGTTCTTTGTTCCATAGGATACTTCATTAATACAGCAAGAGCACGTGACAAAGCAGGCCGCATAGTAATGGTCAGATTTGCATCGGCGTGTGTGAATTTATACCCTACTGCAATCACAGTGAAAATGAGTTATTAATCCTATGATTCAGAAAATTGAATGTCCTTTGTTTTGTAGAACAAAAAGGAGCTTCAGGCATTGGCATTGCTATGGTTTTGTCTGACAACTTCCTGAAATAAACTCAATTCAATATCATAGTTCCATAGCAGATAAAGAAGATGGACCGGTGGGAATTGAACTCCTGACCTCATGTCTATAAGGTCTTTGAAAAGGAAGAAAAAAAGATGAGTGTTTTTTGCCTCGTCCATCATTCTTTTGGTAAGACTATTGCATGACCATTGTCGAAGGCTCAGATGCCCCTGTAGTCGTAGTATTGATTGGGGATTCACCTTGCACGATAGGAGGTAGAGAAGCAACACCAGCAACATCGCCAATTCCACTTTCCCACTCCCATTCTGTGACTGATAGATTTCCTTGTCTATCTATTTCCATTTCAAAGAGCCCTATCACACCATTCATAAAAGCTAGTTCGCTTGTTGTTGATGAGGAGGAGGGTGTACTCCAGAGTGTTGCACCGCGGACTATTATATTTCCCCCCTGAGCAAGGTTCCCTACTGACTGGCTTGTCCAACTTGCGAAGCCGCCACCTTCAGTCCTTAGTATACCTTGTCCTTTACCGCTAAATGTTCCATCGTCATTAAGTGTGGTTATGGTTGTGCCGATGTTTACTGCATTTACAACAAAACCCGTACCATTGTTGATACTAGTATTAGCCATGAAACTGGTTTCTAACTGGGGTTGGGGTGCAACAGCAAGTACTCTTTGTCCTGTAATTCTGCCTTGCTCTACAAATAATGGTTCTCCAAGCGATGCTGTAGTGGCCGAAGTAGCATTGCTTCCTTGATCCTGGGTAGAAGTTGTTAACTCACTTTGAGCAAATGAATCAATTGCACCAATGCTGAGAATAGCTGCTAGGATTCCTGCTAATAGAGTCGCCATATATTTACTTGAGTGCATAGTTCCGGCAATTGACAAGGCTTCCTCTACTCCCTAAGGGGGCTGAACCCACCTGTGATGAGTCTCTTTCCCTGTGTGACTAGACCAAAGAACTCGCTTTTGGCAAGTTGGTAGTACTTGACTCTTGCTCCACGTTCTTTGAATGATGGCATGAATTGCTTCGGATTCTTCTTTGCTATGGCTCCATTGTTTTTTTCCGCTGCTCGATATAGGAAGAGCTGCAGATAACTTCCATTGTGCTGTTCTCCTATTTTCGTAGCAGATTCGGTCGTTGTTGTTTTATTATTCATAGCGGTTGCTATATGAGCCCTCGTTTATTAGATCTCTTCAACGAAAGCGTTAAACATAAACGACTTAGTTGAAACTATTTTTATTCTCTTCATTTTTTTTATGAAGCAGCCCCTCTTATCTTTTGAAGCGTCGAATGATGGTCACAGTCAGTAATGCCCTTGAAGGCATGAACTGAAATGTCATTGCAGCAAAAGCGCTCTACTATTGAGATATTCAAAGAAAGTGCAGCTGTAGACTAACTGCTGAAATCCTCTTCATGTCTATGACTTTTCGACATTTATCTATATCTGCACTCTTCTTCCTTTTTTGTTCCAATGAATTACAAAGAGGTCCTGACACCACTTGCGGAATAATGGATTACTGCTCCTAAAGCCACCGTTAAAGTCAAGCTTTCCCATAGCATCTGGGAATGTAACGCCTGCTATTTTCTCGTTCATAGCTATGCCTGCTTTAATGTCGTTAGGATCTTCCATCAGATGGTATTCGATCCTGCCCTTATGGATCCCAGCAGTTCTTCGGAGCTCTGTCCAGTTGATGCTGCTGCTAGAAGGAAGGATTACTCTCCATGTTATAGTACTGTTACTTTCAAGCTTTCCACTCTTAGTAACGTATTCTTGGTCGCCTAAACGATGATCTGCCATCAACCAGATGTACTTCTCTGCACCCTGTATAACTTGTTGTGTATGTGCCAGGACAGACCCTACTTTATCTGCATGTTCGCCTTCTTGCAGTTCTCCCAAACGCTCCATGAATTCTATAGGAAGAGAGGATATGTCATGTGATAGGAAGTATTCTCTATTCTGCGTAAGAAATCTAAATGAGGGTACAAGATTCACAATGATCTTGCCAAATGCAGTAAGACCAAAGAACCCATCAGAATCCTTCTCTATAAGCTTTGCATCACGCAGACGAGTCAGGTGCTTGGAAGTTTCCTGTGGTGTTGCTGACAGCTTGGCGGTAAGCTGACTCAACTTTAGTTTTTTTTCGATTGCTATCTCAGAAAGCAATGTCAGTCTGTCAATACTAGCAAGAATGAAGAGTAGCTCTGCCAGACGTTCCATATTCTTGTGTGTTCAATCCATCCGTTGATATTTAACAGTCTCGTTGAAGACGCTTGATGTACTACGGCATCATATGTTGATGCATGGAAAATAAGAACGCAAATGATGATGCCGCTAAGTCACCTAAAAGCAAACATGCTAACGATCAACCTGCTTCTGGAGGAGTGAAGTATTAGGATGGTAAGCGCTGGAAATTCCTTGATCAGAGGGATAGACGTACAAGAAATAATCGATGCCCTTGACAGCTTTCATGCACAGTCATGGGTAGTAGTGCATTTCTCCCTTGGATCGAAGAATAGGCTGGAAGGGCAGGCAACATTCTTGCTGTCAAAGGAACTAGAAGACAAAGCTCAAGAGAGCATGAAGCACGCCAAAAAACTTGCAGAACGTATAGCCGAACTTGAAGGAACTGAAACAGCTGACCCTACGGAGTTTGTCATGTTGTCTCCATTGAAGCGTTTTTCTATGCCAAGCTCTAACTCAGATGTAAATGAAATACTTTCTTTTATTCTAAAGCTGGAGCAATTCATCATCAAGACATATGGCAATTTTCTCGATAGAATCAGGGATAAGGACGATGTAACATATCATGTGCTTCGGGAGATCTTGGAGGATGAGGTAAAACGGGAGAGCGAGATAGAGTCTGTTCTGACTGCAGATGGGAGGCGATATATGTATGCAAGATAAGAA
>DAIUEZ010000049.1:8050-8450 GCA_036844865.1 Nitrososphaera sp.
GCTTCGTTGAAGATCTCCAAAACAACGTCCTTTCGAAAATCCTTAGTCGAGGCTTCACCAATCAGACCGCGATCAGGATTCGAGACCTTATTAGCCCATTTCTCAAACTCCAGATCATGTGTTAAACCTCTTGCTATCGTAATCGGATCATATCTTGTAGGTCCTGGTGATTTTCGGCTAGTACTAGGCTCTCCTCCTTCCCTATGCTCTACAAGCTAAGTTGTACGCTTCAAGGCAGAAACCTTGCTTACTCCTGCGACATACTTCCCATCCCACTTGACCCTGAATTTGAAGTTTTGTAAGGATCAAAGTGTCCACAGGAGCCTACATTAAACTGAGGAAATTTCTTCTTATCTTCCTATTGCCCTCCCTGTAATTTGTAGTATCTGTATAATCACAA
>DAIUEZ010000049.1:8460-12712 GCA_036844865.1 Nitrososphaera sp.
CTATTAGTAAGCGGCAAAATTCCAAGCTGGCTCTCTGGAACTCTTATCAGGAACGGTCCGGCCATGTTCGAAGTGGGCCGACAAAAATTCAACCACTGGTTTGACGGTCTTGGCTAGCAATCTGAAAGGATCTCTACAATTTATGCTAATGAATGACAATTTTGATGTTAATTCGTTATTATATAAGGGGTAGTAAGGATGTAATCTATATAGTTTATTGACACCTATATGGAACACGGAGAAAGTAAATTTATGCATGTGAGCTAGTCTGATTGTTAGTGAGTGATACAGCGTCTGAGTTACAGTCTAGTGTTACCGTGCCAAAGGTCCAACCTATTTCTGATATCATAAAAAATCTTGAAGCAATATCATGCGATGTGTGCCAAGGGAGATTGGCCTCATATGATGTATATGTCGACAGTGGTATTGCTAATGTTTCTTTTTTGAAAAGATTTTGCTCTGACTGTATTCAAAAAATAACGGGTTAGTACTACTATTCTATGCTTTTTTATTAGTTCGCCTCCTTATCATATACTAAAAAGACGGTCTATGATAACTAACACAATAGCAGCAATTCCAGCGCTTGCAGGTATAGTTATTATCCATGCATAAATAAGGCGTTTTCCTACTCCCCACCTAACGGCTGAAAGCCTTTTTGTTGCTCCGACGCCCATTATAGCACCAGATATTGCATGAGTTGTACTAACGGGAATTCCCAGCCAAGCCATAGACGTTAATATTGCTCCACCTCCTGTTTCAGCACAGAAGCCTTGGTATGGTCGCAGCTGGGTCAACCTGAAAGCCATTGTCTTTACAATTCTCCATCCTCCAAGAAAAGTCCCTGTTGCAATAGCCGTGGCAGCCGCTAATATTACCCATACAGGAACCACAAATGATTCTGAATCTAGGAATCCACCTGCAATCAACAATGCTGTAATTACTCCCATTGTTTTTTGGCCATCGTTTGCACCATGTGTTAGTGAAAAAAATATTGAAGAACCGATCTGTAGCCTTCCAAACACTCCATTGACTAACTTTGGTTTTGAATCTCGTAGAAAATACATTATTGCAATGGCAAAAGCAAAAGCAAGTACAAAACCAAGTGTTGGGGATACTACCATAAAGACCAGTGTTTTCTCGATGCCTCCAAATACGACTGCTTCTAATCCTCCTGCAATCAATGCAGAACCAACCAAACCCCCTATTAGCGCATGGCTGCTTGAAGAAGGCAGACCAAAATACCAAGTAACGAGGTCCCATGTTATTGCACCTATTAGTCCTGCAAGTATGACATATACAGTTGAGAACTCGGGTTGTATAATTCCTTTACCGACTGTTGCAGCAATAGCAGTACCAAAAATAAACGGACCAGCAAAGTTCGCTACGGCAGCCATACTTACAGCATAAAGTGGTTTTAGAACCCTTGTTCCAACAACTGTAGCAATTGCGTTAGCTGAATCGTGAAAACCATTTACAAAATCAAAAAACAATGCAGTTACTATTGTACCTACAACTATGCTAACAAGTCCTTCTTCTACCATTAGGAGCTTTCAACCATATTTTAGAGCAATATCTTCTACGATATCTGCTGTATCCTGACATTTGTCGATAGAGTGTTCTAGGTTCTCATAAATATCCTTCAATTTTATTATCTCAACAGCATTTGTATTTGTCTCAAATAGTTCTGCTATTGCATTTCTATATACCGTGTCTCCTTCATGTTCGTATTTTCTTATCGTGCGGCAATGTCCAACCAGATCGTTAGCATTTTTGAATTCTCTGAGTCTTTTCATTAGAAGATAAATCTCTTGTGATGCTGAGAGCAGCACTTTCGAAAGTTCAATCATGTACAGCGTTGGTTCTTTTATTTTGAACATCACAAGTTTATCAGCAGTTTCATCAGTATAGTTTACAACTTCATCTATAGAAGTTGTAAGCCTTGAGATATCTTCTCGGTCTAAAGGAGTTACAAATGTTTGAGATGTTATAGTAAATAGGTCATGGGTAATTTTATCCCCTTCGTGTTCTAGAGCCTTAATTTTCGATTTGCGTTCTGTTACAGTGTCATAATAGGTAAACAGCTCAACAAGTGACGATGTGGCCTTGACTAAATTAGCGCCTTGATTTTCTAGCATATCAATAATAGTCTTGTCATTAGCCCTAACCCATGAAAGCCAACCAGTGCGCATAAGCTAGCCAGTCATTTCGTTCTTGGTTGCCACATGTATAAATAATAATGCATGCTTTGCTTTAGGATTGAAGTAACATTAAAGCCAAAAAGTTAAGTTAAATGGCCAGGAAGGCTTCAACCAAAGGTTAAAAGCTGGTTTCTCTCTACGATAGCTCGGTAGAACCCTTCTAAAAGAACTGATGATAGAGCGGGCCCGTCGGGATTAGATTCCGGCATATAATCGGTTCTATCGCCAGAGCTTTAAAGATTATCAAGCAATCGTTGATTGAGCTGGGTCATTTGTGAGCACTGTTACGTTAAAGTTGGACTCGAGATTCGACACAAAAACCCTCAGAGAACGAACTCACGGATCACAATGGTGCGATATGAACACGTTGGAATTCTTTGCAAAATAGTATCAAAGGCTGCTACTGTTGCTGTTGCTTATGACTATGCGCTGATAATCTTTCAAGATTGTCTTCGATTTTATAATCTTCCGCATTAACTGAGCAGGGAAGTACAAGTCCAACTAATATCTCGTATGATGGGAATGGTAGCAGCATCATCTTGCATTTTTCATAAATAGTGATTAAAGTGCGGGCTTCTCCAGCAACCTGTTTTACTTCGTTTGCCACAGCAAGGGATGCAATAGCAAGAGTTCCCTCATACTTACCTGCCTCTCTAGTTACTCCAAATGCTTTTTTAAAAGACTCCTCAGACTTAGAGGCGAGGATATTTCCTCCTTTCTCGTTTATTATTGATATTGCAAGTATCTCATCGTGAGTAGATAAAATTTCATCTGCTATTCTTCCTGCGGCTCTAGAAGTAATGATTGCCATGACGATAGCTTTTCCGAAGAGAAATATTTATGAATTTACTTCTTCAGAAGATTAAATTTCTATTTCAGAACTTAGACCTCTTATACCACTTCCTTAAAGGAAAGGAGGAGTTATTTGTCCAATCTTGACAGAATTTGTAGAAGTCTTCTATGGGATAGTTTCTCGCCTGAATAAACTGCAGTGGCTTCTCTACTGTGACATCATATGCTGTATACCTGTTAATAATATCTCCAAAGGCAGTCCTATACGTGTCACTCTCTTGATTTGCTGTCTTTGTATTTGGGAATATCTTCACATTTATCCAGTCATATTCTCCTCTTGTTCTACCAGCAAATGCAGTAAATGGAGCATTCTGCAGGTAGCTTGTAAACATTGCTACCCTTTCATTAAATACCGGGGAGGTCTTGAACGAGATTAAAATTATCCTCATGGCAAGACCTTCAAAGTTCTTTGCTTGGGCCTTTAGCGTGTAACCTGCAATTCTGCCTTCTTTTTCAAGCCTGTTGATACGTTCTAGAATCGCTCTTGGTGTTCTATTGATACCGTGTGACTTGAGTCTCTTATGGATCTCTTGCGAAGACATCCTCGCATCTTCAATCAGACATGATAGTATAACATCGTTTATTTTCTCAGTATTATTGTCCACAGACATTAAATTGCCTTGGATTTACATCTATTTTACTCTTTTAAAGTTGATCTATTTCTCATATGACTATAGTTTCTTGGTATAAAGATGCAAAGATCAAAGCTGAAGACGGCTTTGTAATAAAAGCTGATATCAAGACCTGAAAGTTGTAAATGTAGTGTCAGTATATTCTTCATCAGATGCCACTAATAACTTCTTTGAGAGAGACGTCCTTGAGTGTGGAATAACTGTGACGATGACGCATCGCGCAATAAATGCAAGATTACATGAAGAAAAGCTTCCTCCCCTTAACACATAATTAGTACAGACTCTCGCGTCGTAGAAGTCGAAGACATCTCAAAGTGATGATTTATTTGGATCGGCAATGAACCTCTGTGCCTAGATAAATTCGAAAGCACCACCCAATGGAATAGTTATAGGCCAGGCGCTATATGATTTGGTCAAATCATTTGATAATTATAAACTTAGAAATTCAAGTATCTTCTCTTCCTTTTGAATATCATAAAATATGACGTTAGGAGCAGGTTCATGGCTGAACAGTATGAAGGGCTTTGTATTGTTCTTCTTATAGCTATCTGACTTGCTACTATCTACCAT
>DAIUEZ010000050.1:0-11950 GCA_036844865.1 Nitrososphaera sp.
TGACGCTGATGAGGAAGCAGATGTCAGGCGCATACTGATAATCCCTGTTCCTGATATTGATGTGCACTCACTTTGGACCCATCAGGTGGGTATGCTTGTACCAAAATATGATATTGTGTTTACAAATGACCTGTTTACACTCATGTTGTTTCACGAGCAAGGCGTCAAGGCAATTGAAGCGCCTCTTTACAGGCGCGAAGAGATGAGGGCTACTGAGATAAGGAAGAGGATGGTTGTAGAAGAAAATTGGGAAGATCTGGTTCCCAAGCCTGTCTCCAAAGTGATAAAGGAAATAAACGGTGTCGAAAGGGTTAAGGCAATTTCCAGAAGAGATATTCCAGGCCATATCATCTAAGTAGAAAATAATATATTTCTAGCTGATCGACCATACAATTGTCACCGATGCTGTTTGGAAGTAAGAATGGTAGCAAGGAAGGAGGACGGCCAGCTTCAAGCTTTGTTAACGAACCATGGTATATTGATATGCAAAAGCTAACAAATGAGGAGCTTATGCGAATGTATACTATGATATCGGATGGTCACTACCGATTTGCCAAGAATGCTTGGTATATCCCAATTGAGAAGGACCATCGCTGTCCCATCATGGTGGCCAAAGGCTATAGGTCTCCAGATACATTAGATAGGATGGCAAAGTTTCAGGATACAGCAAAGATGCTGGAAAGCGACTTTCTCAATTTCATTGATGCGTGGGACTTTGGCTACATCACAGAACAAGACATCGAAAAGGCGATCCTAAAGATACTAGAATCTAGGAACATAGCAATAACAGAGCACAGCTAATAATAATATACCATCGCCAATACACAATGTGGATCACGTCTTTTCCGCTTTCCTTACGGATCTAATCAGATCAACTATTGCGCTCTTTGTAGTCATTGATCCAGTTGGAAATGTGCCAGTGTTTATTGCACTTACACAAAAGATGGAAAGGACAGAAAGGGCATCTGTCACCAAGACTGCGATCATAACTGCAGCTGGTTTGCTCTTTGTATTTGCAGTGGCCGGCACTCAAATACTAACCATCTTTAGCATCACTATTTCCAGCTTCATGGTTGCGGGCGGCATCCTGCTTTTCATTGTATCTATTGAGCTTCTTACACACGGCGAGTGGAGATTTGCCGGCGCAGGGACTCAGGGAGAATCGGGTGTCGTTCCGTTGGCATTTCCTTTGCTTGCCGGTCCAGGCGCTATAACAGCTGTCATAATCTCATTCCAGACTGCAGGTCTGATCGTGACTGCTTTATCGATCCTGATAGTTATAGGTATTACCTATGTTGTGTTAAGATATATCGATACAATTCATAGAGTGATTGGAAGGCGAGGCTCAATTATTGTTACTAGGGTTTTTGCAGTACTCATTGCAGCTATTGCTGTCCAATTCATAGTGGATGGAGCCCGGACACTCTTTATCTAGGAAAAGATTTGTTAATATATTTAGCAATCACACTGAAAATAGTGACAAACCATGACAATAGTGGCGGATATAGGGAAGAAGCAGGCCTCAAGTTATTATCAAAGCACAACGTTTCAGTTGGCGACAGCATTAAGATTACTACCAAGGATGGCGAGATAGCTGGCATATTGATGCCGCGCTATGAATCTGCTAGTAAAGAGTATATTGTCATCAAATTAAAGAGCGGATATAACACGGGCATACATGTCGGAAAAATAAAATCGATAACAAAATTGTTAGACAAAGACCAAGCTGCTTCCTCTATCACAACTACTGCAGTTATTCCTGCTAAGCAGAATTTGCCAAAAGTTGCCTTAATAAGTACTGGCGGGACCATAGCAAGCAAGATAGATTACCGCACTGGCGGCGTCCATGCAGCCCTTTCTGCTGATGAATTGTATGCATCAGTGCCTGAGCTTGCCAGTCATGCATCAATTGACCCTGAAGTATTGATGAGTGAGTATAGCGAGAATCTCAAACCAGAGCACTGGACACTGATAGCAGAGAAAGTCGCAGAAAAAATCGAGACAGACAAGTATAGCGGCATTGTGGTCTCTCATGGAACTGATACTATGCATTATACTGCGGCTGCTCTAAGCTTTGCACTCCAGAAGTTGCCTGTTCCAGTAGTGCTTGTAGGTGCACAGCGATCATCTGATAGGCCATCTTCTGATGCTGCATTGAATTTGCTTGGCGCGATAATATTTGCAGCAGAATCAAAATATCCCGGTGTCTTTGTTGCTATGCATGCTGGCATTTCAGATGATACTGTTGCATGCCATGTGGGGACAAGAGTAAGAAAGAATCACACAAGCAGGCGTGATGCTTTTGAGTCGATTGATATAAGTCCTATAGCGCTTGTAAGAAACAACGAAATAGAAATGCAGCTAGAAGACCAGAACAGACTAGAGGAAATATTCAGGTACAAGACTGTTAGAGTGCCTTTTAGAGTAAACACAAAATTTGAGAATAAAGTCATATTGTTTAAGTACCATCCCGGCTTTGATCCTACTCTCATCGAACATGCGATTAAAGCAGGCTACAGGGCTATAGTTCTGGAAGGGACTGGACTGGGTCATGTAGGCAAGGAGTGCTTCCCTGCTCTAAAGAAGGCAATTGGTGCAGGTCTCATGGTATGCATGACATCACAGTGTATCTGGGGACGAGTAAGGATGACAGTCTATGACACAGGCAGAGACTTACTTGATATAGGCGTGATACCTCTATCTGATATGATTTCTGAGACTGCGACGGTCAAAGCAATGTGGGCATTGGCAAATAGCGAGGATACCGAAGGTGCCAAAAAAATAATGCAAGAAAACCTCGCAAATGAGATTTCATCCATCATTCCCATATCATAATAAATATAGACATAGGGCATTTAGCAAAGCAACTATTCCATTATTATATGCCGCACACAACAAAGCCGCAAAAAAATGCAATAAATAATGCGGTAACATTAAACCACTAATCCTGAAAGGGTGCAAAAAAGTTAAGCTTTAATAAGAGCACTTAAAACTGGCAAGGCTTAATACATGTGTTAGGAGATTTCTAACCAGTGGCATCTACTCTAGACCCAGCATCTTTGAACCTCAAGGTAGGCCTTGAAATACATCAGCAGCTAGCCACAAAGAGCAAGCTGTTCTGCAACTGTAGCTGCGAGGAAGCTAAGGAATATGATAGATCGTTTCTACGCAAGCTGCGGCCGACTCAAAGTGAGCTTGGAGCCTATGACCCCGCGGCAATGTTTGAGTTTTCCAAGATGCACACTGTTGAATATCAGGCAGCTCTTGGTTCTAGCTGCCTTGTAGAGGCTGATGAGGAACCCCCACATGATGTCAGCAAAGAGGCACTTGAAACTGCGTTGATATTCTCGCTTGGACTTCACTCTAAGGTTATGGATGAAATTCATGTCATGCGTAAGATAGTGATAGACGGCTCAAATACAACTGGTTTTCAGCGTACTATGCTCGTCGCATCTGGTGGATATCTTGACATTGCAGGCAAGCGAGTCGGAGTTCAAAGCATCTGTCTTGAGGAAGATGCAGCTAAATTAATAGGGGATGAAAAGGGAGTGCGCAAGTTCGGTCTTGACAGGCTGGGTGTGCCACTTGTGGAAATTGCGCTTGAACCAGTGACGGGCAGACCTAGCGAAATCATGCAGGTTGCCCTCACATTGGGTAGGTTCCTTCGGGCAAGCAAGCGTGTTGCACGAGGGCTTGGTAGCATCAGGCAAGACATTAACATCTCGGTGCAGAACGGTGCCGTGGTGGAGGTCAAGGGCGTACAGCAACTAGATCAGCTAGTAAAAGTAATTGAGTATGAGATACATCGACAACACGGCTTAACAGTAATCGCGCAGAAATTAAAAGAAAGGAATGTTGACATCAAAAAAGTAGGCGACAGAATTGAAGATGTTTCTGATATTCTCGGCAACTCAGTATCTTCAAGAATTGTTAAAAGGATCCTTGAAGGCGGAGGGGCAATCATAGCGATAAAGGTGCCAGGGTTTGCAGACATGATTGGCTTTGAGCCCTACAAAGACGTTAGACTTGGAAGAGAGCTGGGCAAGCTAGTAAAGTTTTATGGTATAGATGGTATATTTCATTCTGATGAGCTTCCAAATTATGGAATAACAGAGGAAGAAGTTGCAGCGGTCAAACAAAGGCTACAAATGAATGACAACGACGCTTTCGTTATCTTAGGAGGTCCAAATGACAAAGTCAGGTTCGCTTCTGACGCAATAATTCAGCGCCTTAAGGCTTCAGTAGATGGTGTTCCTGCTGAAACTCGCGCAGCAACCCCTGAGGGCAGTACTGTATTCTTGAGGCCGAGACCGGGTGTAGCAAGGATGTATCCCGAGACAGACATACCCCCTATTGCGATCACTGACTCGATGCTTGTGTCACTTGCAGATAAGGCTCCAAGACACTGGGACGAAATTGTGGACTCACTTGCCAAGAAATACAATCTGAATAGGAAGTTGGCAAGTGAGATCTTTGACTCTGAATATCTCGATGTGTTTGAGGAGATCGCAAGCATAACTAAGGTGCAGCCTACATTTATCGCGTCTAAGTTGACAGAAGATCTCACAAGCTTGCAAAGGCAAGGATTAGATGCTTCCGTCTTGACAGATCAGGTGATAAAAGAGATCTTTACAAGGCTTGACAGAGGCTCCATAACAAAAGAATCAGTTGTGTTGATATTTGAAAAGCTGATGAAAAATGAGCTGAGCATAGTGAAGATTGTCAATGAACGGATAAATGTAAGTGTAGGAGAAGATATGGAAGCGAAGATTGTGAACGCAGCCATTGAGGCTGTAGGTGCGATTTCAATAAGTGACGAAGAGCTGAGCAAAGGACTTGACAGGATAATAAGAAACAACATGGCAATGATCAAAGAAAAAGGCGCGAATGCATTGAGTACACTGATGGGAAGGGCGATGGCAGAATACAGGGGCAAGGCTAACGGTCAAAAGGTAAATGCAATGCTGAAGGATAAGATGAGCAAAATAGTCAACAACTAATGATATACTAACCTAGTCTACGAGGGAAATTTATATCGAATTTCTTTATTAATGTTGCAATCCTAGAAAAAAGGTGGCTCGCTGACCAGTTAGTCCTATCATAGGATAGCAGTAGTATATTGGATTTTATTTCAAAGATGTACTGCGAAAAATGTTGGGAGGATTGTCACGCTTTGCGATGAGGACATGATGGCTCTGGAGTACGTACGGAGTTTGCTGGAGCTATTCGTTGATTGTGTTCCTGTGCGCAAAAATCGCTAGCTTATAGTCGAAGACTATCAGGCTGATCTAACGGTATATGATACGGTATATACATCAACATTGGAAGAGATTGAATCTAGCAGCAGTAAGCCAGAAACTTCTTTAATGAAACAGTCATGCTATGCACGTTGGTAGAGAGATTTACTGAAGAAAAGGCCGACTTTCATCCTAGGTCATGGCTGTCCAAATACAGGCGCACTTCAGTAAGCTACCTAACAAAGATGTTGTTGTTTTACCACGGGATTGGCATTCTTCTGCTTCTTGCAGTAACGCCTCTTATTGAGCGGGCTCTTCCAGATTATGAGCAGCCAAGCATCCCAAGATCACTATTGTCAGTACTCGCAGCAGGACCTTTGGAAGAGACGATATTCTTTGGCATCCCATTCTACATATTTGGAAATGCATACTCAGTCCTTGTCACTGGAGTAGTGTGGGTCGGAACACATCTTTTCAATACGGATACGCTTTCCGTTAACAGCCTTGCATTTGGCAACCTGCTCTTTGTGCTTCCATCTCTTTTCTTTAGCTTAAGAACATGGCTCAGTGGCAAGGGTTGGTTTTCAGTGATCACACATTCTGCATGGAATGGCATATTCTTTGCTGCTGGCTGCTCTGCTGGTGAATTTACATGCACAGTAATTGAGAGAGACATCAGTGCTACGGTGATAAGCATCGCAGTGTCAGGAGGGCTGCTTGGAATAACCTATGTGCTCTACAAGAGAAGGGAGAAAAGGAAGGGATAGCGAATGTAATCTAACGAATTCAATATATAGCCCGCCATTTGTGTTACAAGCGAAAACAACAATGAGCCAAGCTGAAAATGACGTTAACGTCACTGTAAAGATAGGCGACGTAAAGGTTGAGTTCAGCGGCTCTGCTGAGACCGTCACAGCTTCTGTGATGAACTTTCTGGTTAAGCAGGTGCCTTCAATGGATCTTGCGAGAAAGATCCTACTCAATTATGCGGCGCAGGAGCTCATTGAAATATATTCTCATGTCATCAAGATTACACCAGAGGGTCCTCGTGTAATCCTAGACAGCGATGTCAAGCTATCCGATAAAGATATAGTAGCTCTACAGCTTGTAGCTGCCAGAATTGCAAAGGATCTTGGCAGACTGCAGGATAATTCTATGCAAGTATCGGATATTCATAATGCTACGGCGCTAAATCCAAAGTCCATAAGCTCCAGAATATCTGAAATGGTTAAAGCGGGCCATGTCATGCGTGATGAAAAAGAGCCCAGCAAATACAGAATAACTACAGCAGGCATCCACTGGCTCAATTCTACGGTAGCCAAAAAGATCAGGCCTGCGCAATAATGCCATTTGGTGGCCTTTTCTGGATGTAGCGGTAATTCCGCATTGTTCCAATTCTTGTCAAGATGTTTTCTCGCACCATATCTGTAAGCGAATGCGAGACTGCCGTCCTATCGTAGTTGTATCCCCTTCTTGATAGCTCTTCATGTACTTCACCAAGGGACCTTTCACTAACAAAATGTCCCTCGAACCAGAGATTTTCCAGAAGGCCCCTACATGTCATGCCACTCTTAGTCGCCACCTTCTGCTGTTGCTGGTGTTGGTCCTCCGCCATGAGTTCAGCGATCGGCCTTGTCTTTAAGGAGTCTATTTCTTGTCTCAACGCATCGAGCTGACTCTGCACTTCTGACCCCATCATCTTGGCAGTATCAAGACTTGAGAGCACGCTTTCAACTACCTGCTTGACCCTACTTTCAATGCAGACTACCTCTACTTCCCACTCGCCATGCTTCAACCTGATCTTGACTTCCTCAGCAGGAGGACTACTCATGTTGCTTAAATATACCTCACAGACTGCTATTGATAAAGCTGTTGCTGGCCATATTGTTCATGTTGAGCAATATTAATATAGTTGTGCCCGCAGATATTGTTGATCAACATGAACAATCAAAAAACCCTCTTTTCAGGCAATATCTTGAGTTTAAGGGATCTTGACATTGGAGAATCGGTGAGTAAGTGTCTTGCTCCAAAGCTTGATGCGCTGAAAGGTAAGAAAATTGTGTTTTGCCATGACGACAAGAAAATGATGCCGGTTGATGGATGGGGCATGAGATCTAATCCCTACAGTACAACGACGATAACTACTATTCGACCGATCAAAGAGAATGCACTTGTGGCAGCCATAGACTCTAGCAGCATCAAACTAGCTGAGACAGAAGATGGAAGCCTTTATGGCATTAAGTGCGGCCTCGCTACAGCCTATGCGGGGTGCACTCTCATGCATTTCAAGATAGGCCCTGGGTTATTCTATCTAAGTGAAAAGACAGTTCATGAATCAGAGCTGGAAGAGCGGCTCTCAAGGCTGGTTCTCTTAGATGATGACTTGGCAAAGCGTCTGATAAGAGTACGCGTAGAGAGAGCGATACAGAAAGAGATCGCAAGTCACTTTACAAATTCAATAATTCTAGTTGACGGCTCACTTAAAGCCTCAATCTTTGAAGAAAAAGACTGCCGTATAAGCAAGATTTCAGAGAACAGTGTCCTCCGAAAGAATATGCTTGTGGGGATTAGCAAGAGTACTAAACTCAAGGCTTTAGATAGGGCGGCTGCTCCGTTAACAAAAGTGCCAGGGCCGGCTTACATTGAAGTTGAGGATATCATCAAAAGCTTGATCAGGAATACTATTGGCAGCAACCTGATGGTTAAACTGGAAAAGGGCAGTAGCAGTCCTATTTTGCGAGCAGACATTGTAGGCGATGTGAACCAATCTCTCGGTATGCTTCTTGGAAATGATGTAGTGGCAGGTGGCTACCCCGAAACCCTTAAGCTTGCGCATCACATCTCTACGTTCACAAGTACAGAGGTGACATGCCTCAGAAGCCACATACTGAACAACTACGATGTGATGGAGCTAGTCGCAGAGGATATACGCAGAACTCTTTTGGGGTCGATACCAGTATGAAGATACTATCGAAGAATGGCAACGAACTGCTCCTACTTGCCATGAAGGAAGATTCAGCTGCCAAGGGAGACTACTTACTCATAGAGGACAGAACCAGGAGCATGGTTGTGCAGGTTTATGATGAAGAATACCTTTCATCTCAGGCTTTAATTGAAGACATTGTCAAAGAAGAGGTCATCAACGCATCAAGTATGGAGAACCTACATGACCCACTTAACATCGGGAGTCTATCCAGGCTAGTAAGAGATGCCAGAGTATTTCGCGCCAAAATAAGGGCATCAATCAATGACGGTAAACTATCAAGCGATGTAGCGTGGCTTCCCTCAAGAGTTGAGTCCAAGATACGGCGGATTGCAATAAAAGAGATTGATTCATTGCTTGGAAGATTTGGTGTATTTCCGATCCCACTTGGCAGAGCTGGTCACGAAGAAGAGTTTGAGATTTATGCAGAAGACCTGGATGGCAAGCTGACCCTTATTACAGGTAAGAAAGAGTCGGGCAAGTCACACCTATCCAAGATGCTTATCAAGACATTAGTGCAATATGGCGCCTTTGTGATCGTATTTGACTTGAACAACGAGTATGGAGGCCTTGCATGGAGCCGCGCAGGTACCCCTTCTTCAATCAATCAGCAAGTCAAGGTGCTTGAGCCAGGTAAGACACTGAGGTTTACTCTTGACTACTGCGGTAAGACAGCGATATCGGGAATGCTTAAAAACGCTCTTGACATGCCTGCTGCATCTCTGCGTGAATTTTTGCGGATCTGGGACTGGTGTGAAAGTAAGCAGTCGCTTTCAATAGATGCTATAGGTAATGCTGTCAACACTTGGAACATAAATGAGCTTGTGCGAGATGCACTAGTGTCTCGCTACCATGTCATCCAGTCCTCACAACTATTCATTAACGGTGAAGGAGGTCTTCAATTTGAGGACATAATTTCAGGCAAGAGTGGTACAGCCATGATAATCAACATGGGCGAAGTTTCGCCTACTGTACGCAGAATGGTAGTTGAGCTAGTATTGAGCAAAATAGTCACCTTGCTGGAGAACAAGCAAATCCCGCCTATTTTCCTCTTTGCAGAAGAGGCACACATCTACATCCGGGATACGTATTGGGAGGATATAATCACTCGAATGAGACACTTTGGTATTTATACCACCTTCATTACAAACCAGCCCGACGCAATAAATGACGGTATCTATAGACAGGTGGACAACATTTTCCTGTTTAACTTTACAAACGATAACGATCTAGACAAAATATCCAAAGTATCACTAGCAGATAATGACACCATACGATCGATAGTGAGGACGCTTCCCCAACGCCAATGTCTGGCTATAGGCAAGGCCGTATGTGATCTACCCATAGTGATCAAAGTTGCAGCAGCTGAGGTAATGATGCTTGGAGAAACTAAAAAATTCTTTACTAGAAAATAGGCTATACTATAGCAGTCTGACCACGTTTTCTGGTTCCAATATCAATTGCTTCAGTGATAGTGGAGACAAATATCTTGCCGTCCCCTGGAGAACCAGTGCTTGTGGTATCGAGGATAGCTGAAATTACCTTCTCAACGTCAGGATCATCAACCACAGCTACTACGTTAGCTCTAGATGAAAATTCAGCAGAGACCGCCCTTGTCCCTCTGCCAGTCTCGACCCGTGGCTTTTCACCCTTGCCTCTTCCTTTTGCATCAAGGATAGTTGCACCGCCTACACCAGCATTCCTTAAAGCTTCGTTAACAGCACTAACCTTCTCAGCTGATATAATCGCCTCTACACGCTTCATGGGACGATGTAAATAATGTTACAATATAAGGTTTTCAAGTAATTCAATTATCATAATTTAATATATCCATGAATAGTAATTCTAATGTAATTATCATAAAATTTGGGAAAATAATATCAAACTGTAACATGAATACTGAATGTTCTACCGCAGCGTTCATAAACATTTGCCGAAAGTACAGGTTACTTGCATTGCAGGAACAAGAAAAGATTAAGAACCGAAGTAAACTTGACATAATATACGATATACTGGTATCTGCAACAGGCGGCGTTAAAAAGACGCATATTATGTCGCATGCAAACCTAAGCTCGGAGCAGATGAACTATTACTTTAATACATTACTATCACATAGGCTTTTGAATGCAGAAAAGGACTCAGATGACAACCTCGTTTACAAGACAACACACAAGGGTGTGAGGTTCCTTCACTGCTGCGCGCAAATAAAGTCACTTATTGCACCAGTAACGAAAGTAAGAATGCGGAGCGATCTACTCTTTCTTTAGAAGCAATAGAATTATCTTCGTATACCGTTAAACGCAATACTAGCCTACCTTTGAGCGATGTCTTACTATCCGACGCAGGAAGATGAGCTTAGGACAAGGGAAGCGCAGGCAGAGAGTATCAAACAAGCAGAAGAAGCCAAGTTCCTTTCCACGTTTCAAATGATCCCAGCAAGAAATGTCGGAAGGCTATCTGAGCTAGCAAAGACAATAGTGAGCAACTTTAACCGGATAATGGAGGAGGCACGCAAAGAACCATACCAGCGGCAGGAGGACATCATGGCAGGTATGAAAAAACTCTTAGAGGAGCAGATTAACGTGATCGAAGCGCGACGCGCTTACACTATAAAGATAAACCCATCTACTGCCTTAAAAGAAGAAAAAAAGACCTAGCAGCCGTGGTCTTTTACCCAAGGCTCATTAGCGAATTCACTTCTTGCGCACTGTTCCGTTTCAAGCTTGGCATAACCATTATCCAAAAGCTCACTGTTGAGGTTGGTTGATGAGCAATATACCACACCTACTATATCAGAGTCAGATGATGTAGATGCAGATAACATATCATCCTCATCCACTAGTACTGTGCTCCCAAGGCAGAGGTCCCGAGTAAACGCCGTCGACTCGGCGAACATCTCTTCTTCACTTCTTGAGGGAGTCTCGATAAGGGAAAGGTCAACCTTGTATATGGTGCTGCTATTTGACTCCACATAAAGTGTATCGCTGTCCGCTATTCTAGTTGCCACACCTTCAATGCAGCCTGCAGATCCATGGCATTCTACTTCTGACCCAGAATACACGCTATCAAGTATTGTACTGAGAGTATCAGGATCATCATTCGAGTTGCCCTCCGTATTTTCTACACTATCCGATGTTGTACTGCTAGTGTCGGAATCATCGTTCGAGTTGCCCTCCGTATTTTCTACAAACTGCCATTCGTTATTACCATCAGGGGTCCTTTGCCATGTATGGGCATCGTCGCTCCTATCAACAAGGGAAGGTGTTCTGTCAAGTATATCGCCTGTTCCATTTGTAAGGACAAGGCTTTCACCGGTGTTTGACAGAATCGGCCTGTCAAGCTCAATCACATATGTTTTGCCAGCCTCGATTACAGTATCTGGTGGCAGTTCAATCGTTGGAGATTGAAACGAGGGTGTTATCTTAACACCACTGATGTTAATGTCCGCAGTGGTTGGGTTGTACAGTTCGATCCACTCCTTCTCCTCCATGTTATTACCTCTAGGGTTGAGCTCAACTTCGTTTATCAAGATGCTCTCACCTGCTGTAACAGGCTGAGTCTCGTCAGCTTCATTGGGAGGCTGCTCTGGCTGAGGAGGCTGCTCTTCATTGGGAGGCTGCTCTGGCTGAGGAGGCTGCTCTTCATTGGGAGGCTGCTCTGGCTGAGGAGGCTGCTCTTCATTGGGAGGCTGCTCTGGCTGAGGAGGCTGCTCTTCATTGGGAGGCTGCTC
>DAIUEZ010000051.1:0-324 GCA_036844865.1 Nitrososphaera sp.
AGGATGGAATGATATATATTCTGAGATCAAAGAAGCGCTAGGAGCTACTACTACCGTTGAAGTGGCTTTGACTAAGAAAGCTGGCGACGGGACTACACTAACACGACAATTTTTAAAACAAGGGTTCAAAAAAATTGTGGCTATAGGCGGTGATGGAACTTTAAATGAAGTTGCAAATGGTTTTTTTGAAGAACCAGTAGGAATACATTCTAACAAGACCACTGATGGTGGTGGAGGACTACTACCACCATCTGAATTTCCTCCTTTAAGACCAATAAATCCTGATGCAATAATGGGAGTTGTACCAGCAGGCACAAGAAATGT
>DAIUEZ010000051.1:408-11806 GCA_036844865.1 Nitrososphaera sp.
AAGAACCGGTAGGAATACATTCCAACAAGATAAATAATGGACAAGCCTCAGAATTTCCTCCTTTGAAACCAATAAATCCTGATGCAATAATGGGAGTTGTACCAGCAGGCACAAGAAATGTTCTTGCCAAGTCATTGGGTTTACCTGAAGGGATTGCTAACTGCTGCAAAACATTTCAATTAGGCAAACCAAAAAAGATGGATGTAATCTATGTCACAGCTACAAGCCAAGAGGACCATTCGTCAACAATAAGCAGGGTTTTTCTCAATGCTGCAGAGATGGGCGTTGCAGCAGAGATAATTGAAAGATCAAAGAAAGTCAGAGAAGTAGTTAACAGCAGAATTGTCTCTACAATCACAAGTATTGCTGCTACTCTGCCCACCTACCAAAGCAACGAGTGTGAAGTATCCCTAGATAACAATGAAAAGAAATTTGCTGTCAAGATGACAATGGCAGTAGTTGCCAATGGTCAATTCCTGGGGGGTGGATTCAAAGTAGCGCCACATGCCAATATGTCAGATGGATTGCTTGATCTGGTCATTCTAAAAGATTCTGGAAGCCTCAAAATGGTAGATGAGCTCATTAACATGAAAGATGGCAATTACCAAGAAGAAGACAATATAACTTATAGACAGGCGAGGAAAGTCTCTTTAATATCAAAGGAAAGAGATGTTACTGTTACAGTAGATGGAGAGCCGATTGGAATTTTGCCTGCAACATTTGAAGTTATTCCACATGCATTAACAGTAAGAATGTAACTATATAGCTCTGCTAACAAGATTTTTTGTTGAGGGTCTAGAAAAAATTGAATTCTCACCACGTCCTAGAAAAATTATTTTCAGCTACAGACTCTTAGGTCTCAATCGTCTATCTAGAATCTCTCGGTATAGGCTTTGCCACTCAATAACATGTAATGAACCGCGCGCGAAGGTGAAGGCGAGGCGTATATATTAAGAAACAACCAAATTACAAACAAAGAACATGCGTATGCCGGTTGCTGCTGGAGTACTTCTTCTTGTAGTTTCTGTGTTTCTTCTGCCAGCTTTGGCATTTGCACAAAGTCAAGAGGATTTCCACGTAGTCAAAACTCAGGGGAGCGAAAGCTTTGTGATTCCTTATACTGCTTCAAACCGTAATGAACAGGATCCCCTTGTGTATACATTTGACCAACTTAAGCAGTCTAGCTGGATAATTTCAATACAGGACAATATGTCATATATCCCAAGGGAAGGTGTCAGAACCATAATAAAGATACAGGAGCCGGCACCAAGTGAAAAATTCATAGAACTTGGGATATATGGTGATGAATCAAAGAGATACTGGGTAGCTGCAAACACCCCAGAAGTAGGATACGCCCGAATGTATGACAGCGAAAACGGTTGGTCACCCGAACAGCCCATAAGTGTCGCTTATACGGCAAATACCGGATTGACGGTCACAAATGGTCAGAGGATCGTAGTTGATAGACTCGATGTCGGCAGTTTTGCAGCTGCATCTATAGTAGTCTATGGTAATGATAAAAACTCAACCCTTGCCAATGCATATGCAGGGGATATAGCTTTTCAAGTCTTATTCGGAAGCTTTGAGCAGTCGCCGCTCTACTTTGTGCCAATAGCAGTTATAGCGGGAATATTTGGCCTTGTTGCAGCGCTATTAATAGTTAAGAAGAGAAAGCCTTCTGATTAGGATAGTTATTGTTGTTATTGTTATTGTGACTGTAATTGTAGTATTTGCACATCTCTTTTAGATCGCATATCTTGCAGATGGGCCTGACAGGCAGACAGACGTTTTGTCCATACATTACAAAAGTATTGTTTACCCTTGTCCATAGCCGCCTATCAACCATCTTGTTTAACTCGATCTCCGTCTGCTTGACTGTTTTCGTGCCGACAAGTCCAAGTCTGTTGGAGATCCTATGCACGTGTACATCTACAGGTATTGCTGGTTTGTTGAAGGCATATACAAGTACACAATTCGCAGTTTTTCTGCCCACTCCGGGCAGCTCCAAAAGACTATCGATGTCATTAGGAACCCGGCCGCCAAATTTGTTCACTATTATCTGTGAAACCTGCTTGATCCGCTCAGCCTTAATATTGTAAAAGCCTATGCTACGGATTAGGTTCTTTATTTCTTCAATATCAGCTGATGCAATGTCATCTGGCGTCCTGAACCTTGCAAAAAGTTTCTTGATCACCTTGGTAGTGTTCTCATCTCTTGTGCGTGCTGACAAAATAGTTCCTATAAGGATCTTGAAAGGATCGTCTTGTTCCTCCATTTGGAGGCCGCGTAGCGCAGTCAGGCGCTGCAGCTTTTTATCACGGCTAAGCACCCGCTCCATCTTTTTTAATATTATACTCATGCGGTATTTTGGTGGCAATTGAATTATCTTAGCTGCAAGAGTATAAAATTCTGTAGTATTGGATTGGGGTGCAGTTCTTGAGCGCCTCTATTAATTCTCGTTGCAATGTTGACCATCCGCCGCAGCTGGTCAAAATCATCTCAGCCCAAGTCAAATTGGCTTGCTAAGAATCTTGCTGCCTTAACTCTCTTATTTGTATCTCATGACTTTTTGTTTTAAGAAAAATCTTTACATCAATCAATCAAAAATATCGAACAAAGGATAATTATCCTACTGATAATAATCTAACAGGGTCCTTTGAGCATTCTTCTCTCTTTGAACAATCTCTTCCCGTGCTAGATGGGTTACCAATAAGCCCACCTTCCTGACTGGTGGCTTATTTTCAGATAGCTCGAACTTATCCAACAATCCACCTATGGCTGAAGAAATACTCTGGCTGTCATTTCGAAACTCTTCAAATGTGGTCACCCTAGTTTCTACTGAAAAATTTGTTCTTACAAGCTTAATGCCCACTGTTCTAAACAGGTAGCCGTGTTCTCTAAGCCTTTCGTAAATGTCTTCAACCAACTCATCAAGATGCGAATGAATCTTTTCTTTATCTCGAGTATAGATTGCCAGGGTGTTCTCGGTACTGAGAGATACATTGTCAGTTCTTGGAGCTACGATCTCGTCATCAGTGCCGTTAGCCACCTTCCACATCCAATAACCATTTTTTCCAAATAGTTCTTTTAGTTTCTGAACATCGGCTTTTGCTAATTGCCCTAGTGTATCAATTCCTATCTCTTTTAATGCCTTTTGTGTTTTTGGTCCAATGCCAGCCACAGTTCCTACATCGAGGGGCTCCAGAAACTTCTTTAGCTCGGTAGGATAAACAACAGTTAAGCCGTCAGGTTTCTCAAAATCAGATGCGATTTTTGCAGCAGACTTGGTCGATGTTACTCCTATAGAGCATGATAGCCCGCCAGATTTGTCTCTAATTGTCTTTTTTATTTTTGCAGCGTAGGTTTCAGGACTTTCGCTTTGGATTCTTGTTGTACAGTCCAAGAAGGCTTCATCTATACTTGCTTGTTCTAGGGTATCGGCATATCCCTGAATTGCATTCATTACCTGGTCAGAGATCTCTCTGTAATAGGGTATGTCCACAGGACGTAGTATTAAATCCGGGCATAATGATTTGGCTTTTGAAAGTGACATGGCAGACCTAACACCATATCTCCTTGCTTCGTATGAGCATGAGGAAACTGCTCCTTTCATAATATCTCCCATTTTTTCATCTGTCATGATGACTGCATGAGCCTTTCCCTTCAATGATGGGTCTCTTAGCTCCTCACAGGATGGATAAAAGGCATTCAAGTCAATACATGCTATTACTTTACCCATCCACTTTTCATTGGACTTGAATATATACACACACATATGCGCTTAGCTTGATACAGCTTTATTATGCATTTTACACCTATCTAAATAATTATGAAAGAAACGCAAATAGAGTTCCCTCACATGCAGGTAGAAAAGGCTATGTAAGATGTGCGATTGCAGAGTTTTTACATTTTATGGGCCACGGCAGTAAGAAGAACTAGGCACTCTTTTGCATTGACTTTGAGTTCAATTTCTATTTGAGATGAGATGATGGAGGTTGTTCAGATATATTCGGATAATTTTTTCTCTTTGTACTTACCGATAGTTTCAAATGTATGCTGTCATTTTTTACATGGGGGTAGCAGTTTCATAACTGCTGTGTGAAACATCGTTGCAGAAGGTGGTGTGGTTATTTTGTCTGATGTTTTTTTGCCAGTTCCAATGTTCATACAGATCCTTGACATGTTTGGCACTATGGCCTTTGCAGTAACTGGGGCGTTTAGGGCGATAGAACACGGGTCCGACATAGTCGGAGTCATCATATTAGCCACGATAACAGGCGTTGCTGGCGGCGTTTTACGTGACATTGTCTTTGGGCGGATACCTCCACTTACAATAACGAACCCTCTATACGTCATAATAACTATCACAACTGCCGTTATCCTTTTTTTTCTCTATCACACGCTCAAAAAACATTGGAATCTGTTTTTGAAATTTGATGCAATAGGGCTTGGAGTCTTTACGGTTATTGGGGCGACTTTTGCATACAACTTGACTGGCCTAAACTTTCTTGCTATGGCGTTTTCTGGCCTGCTCACTGCTATTGGTGGTGGGATACTCCGCGATGTATTTGTAAACGAAATACCAATAGTGTTTGTTAAAGAGCTGTACGCTTCTGCAAGCTTTGTAGGAGTTCTGATATTCTTTGGACTACTACTTGCTAATTTGGATCTCTATGTCGCAGCTATATCAAGCATAGCTGCTGCCACAGGGCTGAGGTTGCTTGCAATGAAGTATGACTGGAACCTGCCTCGTGCCAAGGTAGAATAATAATAATATTTCTTGTTCTCTATGTATATTATTTCATCCAAGCCGCAGCCTCTGATACCTTTGCAGGCCATGATAGAAGAGGCTAAATTAAACCCCCTTGCCACCACCAGTCTCTGCCATAAGAGCTTAGCTCTATTGCTTTCAAACGGTGCTCTTGTTCATTGTCCATTATGGTTTGGCTCTGTATATGACTTTTGAGCGCTATGTTGCAGCTTTTATTGACTTTGTCATTATCTCAGGTTTTATTTTGATATTATATTCTTTTTCCAGGTTCAAAGCAGTTATCCCATCTAAGCGGTTTGATTACTTGATTATTCAAAGTTTAATTTCTAAAAAGGCAAGAAGATATTATTATCAAGACTGGCAATATCCTCACATTAATGATGGCATAGTTTCCGTCTTAGCATTGCGCACATCTCTAGCAAGGAAAATCAATATACGTTAACTGATGTAATTTGCATATCTAACATAGGTAGAATGACCAAATAGTAATCAACGTTAATTCCTGTGTAAGAGGTATATCCAAAGTTCTAACTCAATTGTAATCTATATGCTGTTGCTGGCAGCCTTGATCAAAAATTTGTGTAGCAGAATGGTCATTACAATGCACTATCGAGGTTCGATAGCTGAAGCAGAAAAAGCAGAAGATGCTATTCCCGTTTTTCATCACTTACTGAGGACATATTTGTGTGTGCTGCTTTTCTATTTTATGTTGCCTCCAGTGATTAGCACAAATCCATACATTGCAGTTTAAGCATTGAATGTTTGCCCATCTGCAGTGGCAGACATGATACATGCAATCGTGATGGTCTATAAACGACGGAGAAGATCTATCACTCTCCAAGTGCCTGTAGAATTTTATTGATTCCTGCAAAGTTCTCCCTAGTGGATCTCTGAGTTCTTGTAACGTAAAGATATTGCGCATCTTCATAAAGAATTTGATAATTAGCTTCCTAGTGAGCGCCGGAAGAGGGATTTGAACCCTTGATTTCATCGTGAGGGTTTACTCTCTTCATAATACTCTAGATGCCCCTACTCGTTTTAAAGTTTGTTTGTAGCTAGCACGGTTTCGGGGAATCAAGACCGGATTTTGAACAAAAGTAGCGAGTATCTTAGGCGCCTCTGCTTACAACTTTTTCATCTTATATATTATTATTACTATAATAATGGCAAAGAGAGGTACAACGCTCTATAAATCTTAAGAAATGTGAAGAAACTTTATAAATGATACATATCTTATAGAAGGCCTTATGAATTCAAAAACTGCAGCACTATTGTTCACGCTGCTCAGTCTTGGAGGCATGGTAGCTGTTCCGGCACTGACAGTAGCACCAACAACAGCATATGCACAACTGTTAGACGAAGACGAACTAGTACGAAATCTGCTTGATGACTTAGGCATTACCGACGATAGACTCGTACGTGATCTTCTTGATGACCTAGGTATTATTGATGATGAAGAGGAAGAAGATGATGAGGATGAAGATGAAGTAGTCTGGTGTTATCTAAGACAAGGAGACGTAAGAGTTTGCTTTGAAAGTCAGGAGGAGTGTCAACAAGCTCTAGATGATGATGACTTGTCAGTTACTTCACACTGCGAGAGGTTTGAAACACCGCCACCTAATGCTGTTTTTCCCTGATTGACCTAGAGAGAAAAGAAATTTATCGTTAAAAGAGTGTGCCCCCATCGATCCCTATTTTTTATTTATGAAGTTGTTGCTGCTGTTGTCGTCGCCTTTCTTCTTATAACCTTGAGCATTTCCATGCCTTCATAACGAGTCTCTGTGTCTCGTTCTTTGCCACTACCGGTAAAGCTAAATCTAATCCTGACATACCACTTCCACACATTCTATAATCAGTAATGACCAATCTTTCATATTCTTTAAAAAATTCTATCCTGCCCCTTATGGCATTCCAAATACAAGGTCTACTGAGACATTATGATGTACTCTGTCTTCTGGCTGAGGCGACTGGTCAACTACGACGTGCGTATGTCGCCTCCTGCGAAAAATTGAAGGCAATGGCGGCGGAAATGGTGGAAATTCCGGTGATGGTGATATTATTGATGGCGAGATTCTAGGGTCCAGTCTGAATGGTATGTCCAGTCTAGGATGTGCATGAGGCTCAATTGTGGTAGCACCAACAGTTAGTCCTACACTTTGAAGCAATCTTCGTGCCCTGGAGAAAGTAAGGCCCGTGCAATCCGGAGTAATTATTGTGTCCCTCTGCCAGGTCCACCATATGTCATCAATAAAGCTATGCCAAGGCCAGAATATCGGCGCCGCAGGAGAACGAAAAGTTCGCATCACACCACCTATGACATTATGCACTGAACCGTGCGGTCCCATGAGGGACATTCCAAGCTCCTCATCGGTCTCGAAATCACCAAGATGATCATGGTCAAACTGTGGCGAGAAGCTAATATTTGGATTCAAGTTTCGCAGACGATCTGGGCCAGTGTTTGGAATGTTGAATTGTTCAGGGATTGGCGTTGCGGGATTCCATGCTGGCAATGGCACCCATTCTGGATGCCCCTGAGATAGGAGAAAGTTTTCAAGCCCTAAAATATATGTTCGGTGCCATGAAAGAAATACAGATCAATCATTATGAACCTCTGGAGGCGCATTAAGGTGTTGGTTGACTATTTGGGGCGTAGCATATTGTTGAATTAGTTTTGCTAACTGGGTTCTGTCTCGTGCCGGTAAAGATGTGAGATCCAGACGGTGCATGAACATAACAACCGAGGGCTGTATATAACGATTATGAGGAGGAAAAAATGAGAAAAAGTGAAACACAATATTATCTGCTGTGATATTCACAGTAATATTATAGTTCCAAAATAGAAAGGATTTCCTAGAATTATTGCGCTAGCTTCGTCATTTAAGAAATTAAGCAGCATCAGCTGCTTCTTTATGATCAATTCTCATCATCTGTTTTTGTATAACAATAGCAGCTATTACTAACCCGATGTACGCAGCCTGGACTATTTGTACCGCTATGCCAATTCCAGTGATTGGCTCTACTTTAAAGCGCGCGTTGTCTGAGGTGGCACAGGTTAGATGAGCTTTTTAATGATAATATGGTTTTTTACAGTTGTAAAGTACAGTCTTTATCTATCATGCACCGCCAAATACTGGCATGTTCAAAGACCCTGTATGTGGAATGATGATAGACGAAAAGACCGCAAAGCATGTTTCAGAAGTGGGCGGTAAAAAGGTATACTTGTGTTCATCTGCATGCAAATCCCAATTTGATAGCAATCCGAGCAAATACGGCTATTGACCGCCTCCAATGAGAAAGTGGGAAGATCGAGAGATGAGCGACGAAGGAAAAAAAGCAACGATCTTGGTCACTGGCACCAGTGGTAGGATTGGTTACCCTGTAGCAAAGAGGTTGGCAGAGGAGCAACAGTCCTCCTTCAATGTAGTTGGCTTTGATCGAAAGGCTCCTTCCCATCCTCCACCAAGCGCCGAATGTTTGTACGTGGATCTAACTAATGAAGAAAGTACGCGCCGAGGGCTGCAAGCCATCCGCGACCTCCACGGCGATCGCATAGCCTCTGTAATTCACCTCGCTGCTTATTATGATTTTTCAGGTGCACCGAGTCCTCTCTATGACAAAGTTACTGTTGGAGGTACCAAGCGCTTGCTTCGGCTGCTTCAGGATTTCAAGGTCGAACAGTTCATCTTTTCCAGTACCGCCCTAGTACATGCTCCCTCTGAGCATGGAGCCCGGATTAACGAGGATTCGCCGCTTGATATTCCGCCCAAGTGGGCATATCCAAAATCCAAGATCGAAACTGAGAAGGCGATCCATAAAGAACGTGGGAACATCCCTGTCGTGATTCTGCGTATAGCAGGCGTATATGATGACTTGTGTCATTCGATACCGTTGGCGCTGCAGATACAACGCATATACGAGCGAGACCCCGCAGCCTATTTTTCACCGGGAGACCCTTCAGCCGGTAGGCAGCCCTACGTGCATAACGATGATGTGGTGGACACAATCTTGCTTGCCGTCGCACGGCGAAAGGAACTGCCGTCCGAAGTTACACTGCTCATCGGCGAGGATGAATCGCTCAGTTATGATGAACAACAGCGCGCCTTTGGACGGTTGATCCACGGCGTGGAATGGAAGACCTGGGCAATCCCCCCGCTCGTGGCAAAGATTGGTATACGGCTTTTGAAGGTTCTGCCACTCAGAAGATCCCAATCAATTGCGCCTTGGATGATAGATGTTGCTCAGGACAATGTCGAACTTGACATCACCCGCGCCCGCAAGATCCTAGGCTGGAAGCCTCGGCATTTGTTGCTAGAGACCATTCCTAAAATGGTGTCAGGGCTCAAAGCTGATCCTTTCACGTGGTATCGGGAAAATGAGCTTGAACTACCGCTATGGTTGAGAGAACTGATGCCTGCACCTGAAGTAGATCAATCAAAGGCTATGATGGAAGACCCACATGAATTGATGCGTTTGGCTCAACAGGTCAGACACGAGATCGCGGCTTCTGCTCGCATGTCGCCTCCGTCCTCGACACCCCCGAAGCAGGAGAAGCATCATGACATGATGGATATGCATATGGGAGACAGCGAGGCTGAGTGAGAATGGATATGAGCCACTCCGAGCATATGGAAGAAAAAGAAGATGATGATCTAGTTCGCAGCAAAGAAATGCAGCTAGAACGTATGCGTGTGTTGCAAGCAAAACTCGCAAGTGCATGGGAGCATGAAATCGCCCAACAGAAAGCGGAGGACGCAAAAGCGCAGGAACTAATGGAGCGTGATCCGAGCGGGCACATTGAAATGATGAAGATGGAGCAGGAGCATCGGCAGCTGGCGCTAGATGTTCCTCAGATGCTCCTAGAGCGCGAAGCACAGGTGTACGCAGAGTTGCAGAGTGCGCAGAAGGCGGCAGCAGCCAAGCGCCCCGAAGCTGACAAACTGATGGGCCAGATGATACCAATGGAGCGGTGGTCGCAGATCCCGCTCCTTGCTCTGGGCTTGTGGCTAATTTTTAGCCCCTTTACCGCTGGCTATAGCAGCGTGCCCTTGATTTTGAATGACATTGTCAGCGGAATCTTGATGATATCTTTTGCCATGGTCGTCCTTCGCACAAGGCGCTCTTGGGCGGCATGGGCAAATGCAGTTGTAGGCTTTTGGCTAGCTTTTGCTCCAGTCTTGTTCTGGGCACCAGACGCGGCCACGTACATGAACGATACCCTTGTGGGTGTCTTAGTATTCACGTTTGCTATTCTAGTACCTATGAAGATGAAGATGCCGGGGCCTGAAGTGCCTCTTGGGTGGTCATACAATCCTTCAACTTGGCTCCAGAGGGCTCCAGCCATAGCTCTTGCTCTTTTGGCTTTTCTTCTGACACAGTATATGGCCGCCTTTCAATTGGGGCATATTGATTGGGCCTGGGACCCATTTTTTGGAGACAGCACAGTCACGGTCTTAACTTCAAGTGTTTCAATGGCATTCCCAGTTTCTGATGCGGGATGGGGTGCTTGGATCTATCTAGTGGAATTTGCAATGGGGATTATGGGCGACCCGCGCCGATGGCGCACTATGCCATGGATGGTCTCTCTCTTTGGCTTGCTCGTGATTCCGCTTGGCATTGCCAGTATCGTGCTTATGATTATGCAGCCAGTAGTTGTCGGCGCATGGTGTACTATCTGTCTAATCACAGCATTCCTTATGGTGATTATGATAACGCTTTCGATTGACGAAATACTTGCGATGCTGGAGTATATGGGACAGGTCCGCCGAGCTGGCAAATCAGTATGGCACACATTCTGGTATGGCGGCGACGCCTTTGGGGATAGGCTGACGCCGCGTCGCCCAGAAAAAGATCGAATGCGGGAGATGTTCTGGGGCATAACAATACCTTGGAATCTTGTCGTTGTCGCCGGACTGGGTGTGTGGCTGATGGCTGCACCAGCTGTATTTCAAACACAGGGGTTAGCTGCAGACACCAATTATATGCTAGGCGCAGTTGTATGGGTGATGGCCGTTATCGCACTTGCAGAGGTGGTACGTGCTGCCAGGTTTGTAAATATACTGGCGGCCATCGCTCTGATGGTTCTTCCATGGCTGCTCATAGACGGTGGCAGTGGTGGAATGGTGATATTATCCGGTCTGAATAATCTTGTAGTAGGTGCAGTCATCATAGTGCTGAGCATTCCGCTAGGCAAGATCAAGAACACATATGGCAGTTGGAATAGGCTGATCATTTAGACTGACGGCCACATCTTTATCGATGATGCTCACAACGCAAATATTGTAATATTAATTATTAATTATCTAGGCATTACTAAAAGCACGCAAAACATCCTACACCGGCAACTCAAAAAGAGATGGTCCATAAATCTAGAATGAATAAAGTGATACCTACGGATCAATCCGGTGATGCTCGGGAATTCCTTCATGTTCATCCTAAGGAAGAAGTAGATGATATTGCAAACTGGCGTGTTACAATTGTAAACTATAGTGTTTATCTATGATGCATCAGTAGGTATCTTGTAATATGTTCAAAGATCCCGTATGTAATATGATGGTTGATGAGAACAAAACCAAGTTCATGTCGGAATCTGGCGGTGGAAGAAGGGTGTATTTATGCTCTGCAGCATGC
>DAIUEZ010000052.1:0-11582 GCA_036844865.1 Nitrososphaera sp.
ATAGATCAAGTACAGACGGTCATAGCCGATTTGACCGCTCAAGTTGAACAGTCAAATGTTACAGCCACACAGGCCAATAACTTAACCCAAAGCATCACTGAATCCATTGGAGAGTTACAAACATCAGCTGACAGAGCGTATCTCTTTAGCTTAATTGGGGTCGGTGTGGGCACCGCTGGCATTGCTATTGGAGTTGTCGCCCTATCGCGTAGAGAAAAAATTTAGAAGAGCTTCATCCTCTGTGAAAGCACTATGACAGTTGTCAAAGATGAAGCCAGGACAACAGCTAGAATACCTCCAGCGGGAAATTCCGGTGTTACTGTGATTGGAAATGTGGCTTCTTCATCAGTAGGTATTGCAGGGATTCCGGTACCTGCAAGGTATACTTGTACCGTGTAATCTCCATTTTCTTGAAATGTATATGGTACTGTCAATGTACCCTCAACATTGTGTAGAACAGCCTGCCCTGTTTGCCTTGCTGCACTGAAAACCTGTTGACCATCCTTCAGTATCCTAAAATCGTAATCCTGATGCTGATGTACAGTTTCTGTGCCAGGGTTAAGGAAGCTCACAGTGAAGGTGGCTTCTCCGGCGTCACCCCATGTTGGTGCTAAGCTTATATCAAGCGTGTTCTTGCTTGTAGCCTTTACCATCCCGCTCTCTTGTGCATAGGCTGGTGCAGCAATAATGGTGGCCGTTATGCTGAAAACTGCTCCAACCAGCAATGCAATCATCAAAAAGAATATGCTTCTTGCCATCGGCGTTAATTGATAAGGTGCCTAAATAAATTGTTACCACTTATCCGGGCAGCAAACATTGCTATGCCAGCTGCAGCGATAAAGAGCAAAAACACCTTCGACTCAAACTCTGGTGTGACCCGTATTGGTACTACGACCCCCTCTCCCAAATCTTCAATATCCTCTATCCTTATTTCATATGATCCCGCTTCTTCAAAGAAAACCTCCTGAAAAGTCGATACTTGATCTAATCGCTGAATCTCAACCCTGTCATTTCTGTAAATTGAAATGTCATACTTGACATCTTCAATTTCGATGTCTGTGTCTGGGTCAATAAAGTGTATTTCAAATGTGTTTGCTCTTCTAATATCGTTTGGAGTCCATATTAATTCAACTCTGAATGTGCCTTGATCTGTAACCCCATGTAGCCTGATCTGTTCTTGGGCAGATATAGGCCGAAAGGCTGAAATGAATAAGAAGAATAATGTAAAAGACAAAACAATACCGGTAAGAATAACTGCCGCAACAACAACAACATTATACAAAGGACTTGTATGAAAAAGCTTCCAGATAATAATCTATTGTGAAATTCTGCTTAGGTGAGCAAATATACCACTTCTGAAAAATCTGGCGTAAACTAGTTTATGGTTGTTATGTATATGTATATGTATACAGTCTCAATTTGATAACTTCAAGCTAATTTAGGAGGATAAACTAATAATAATAACGATAGTAGTCTAGCCAGTCAGGTTTTTAAGAGATGAAATTTTTTTACAGCTTGTCATATGCGGATCGTCTCGTTTCTTCCAAGTGCAACTGAGACCCTTTATGAACTTGGTGCCGGAAACCAAATAGTGGGTGTCACACACGAGTGCAAGTATCCTCCTCAGGCTAGGAAAAAACCCCGGGTCATACGGTCGTCTTTTGACCCAGGCCAGATGACAGGACGAGATGTAGATAACAAGGTAGTTGAGCTAATGCGTACAGGGAAGGACATTTACATTATAGACGAAAACACCTTGAAAAGAGTCTCTCCTGATCTTATTGTTGCGCAGGGGCTTTGCGAGGTCTGCTCGCCGTTTACAAAAGAGATAGACAGAGCAGTAAGCCTTCTTGAGGACCGCCGACCAGATGTGCTAGTTCTCGATCCCCACGATCTTGATGATATACTTGTCAGCATAATGGATGTAGCAGAAAAAATAGGCAAGGTTAGAGAAGGACGAAAGCTTGTAGCTTCTCTGCAAAAGCGTATCGACATAGTACGCAGCATGACGATGAAGCCAAATCTCAAGCCCAAAGTGCTTTGCGTTGAGTGGATTGATCCACTTTTTACTGCTGGGCATTGGGTCCCCCAGATGGTTGAATACGCAGGCGGTATAAACTGCTTAAGCTCAGCTGGCGAGCCATCACGGCGAATGGACATAGACGAAGCAGTACAACTTGATCCAGATATTATTGTGCTTATGCCATGCGGCTTTGACATAGAGCAAACGTTGAAAGAACTGCCCGTTCTTACAAGCAATGAAAAGTGGAAGTCGCTTCAAGCAGTCAAAAATGGAAATGTCTACGCTGTCAATGCTAGTGCTTATTTTAGCAAACCAGGGCCCCGTACTGTAACAGGCCTTGAAATAATAGCAAAAATTTTGCATCCGGAGGAGACTTCACGTCATATCGAAGTTCCAAAGAGTTCTTTTAAAAAAATTAGTACAGAACTATTATTGGGTTAGAGAGACTTCGATATAAACATCGTCTGGGATTTTAAGACGCATCAGTTGTCGAATGGCCCTGTCATCGGCCCCGACATCAATCACGCGCCTATGGATACGCATCTCATACTTGTCCCATGTGTTAGTTCCTTGACCTGCAGGAGATTTTCTAGTGACTACCTTGAGCTTTTTTGTAGGAAGAGGATGCGGGCCGCGCAGCCTGATGCCTGTCTTTTCTCCAATCCCTTTTATCTCGTTACAAACGCCTTCAAGTGTCGTAAGGTTGGTGCTGGTGAGTTTAATTCTTGCTGCCTGGGGCATCTCTATCGTCCACTTTTTTATTACTACTTCTTGTTTGGATCGTACTTGTCAGTAATGCTTAGTACAACTCCAGCACCAATAGTAGTACCCATATCGCGCAGTGCAAACCTTCCAATTTCTGGAAAGTCCTTGAAGGTCTCAATTGGAAGTGGCCTTACGGGTTTGATCCTAACGATTGCAGCATCACCTGTCTTGAGGAACTTGGGGTTCTGCTCCGTCGTCGCACCCGTCCTAGGGTCAATTTTTGAGACGAACTGCGAGATTGTCGCAGCCACCTGTGCCGTGTGTGCATGCAAAACTGGGGTATACCCCGGAGCAATTGCTGTTGGGTGATGAATCACAATCAGACGAGCCTCTAGCTCTCTAGCAACTGATGGGGGGTTATCTGCAGTGCCAATCATGTCGCCTCGCTTGATCTGCTTCTTGTCTACACCTCTCAGATTAAAGCCAACATTGTCACCTGCTTCGGCAGATTCAAGCTGGGTGTGGTGGGTCTCTATCGACTTGATCTCGCCAGCCGCGCCAGATGGCATTACGATGACTTTTTCGCCCGGCCTCATCTTGCCTGTCTCAACCCTGCCTACTGGAACGGTTCCGACACCTGTAATAGAGTACACATCCTGTATAGGTATTCTCAGTGGCTTGCCCACTGGCTTTTCGGGTGGGTCTAAAAGGTCAAGTGCTTCAGCAAGTGTAGGACCCTTGTACCACGGCATATTCTCTGACTTTTTAATCAAATTGTCACCCTTCCATCCAGATATCGGGATGAAGTTGATCTTGGCGGTATTGTATCCAACAAGCTTGAGCATCTTTTCTGCAGCCTCTTTGGCCTCCTTGTAACGTGATTCTTGGTAGCCAACATCGTCCATTTTGTTTAATGCAATTATGATTTGATTCACGCCAAGTGTCCTTGCAAGGAAAGCATGTTCTCTTCCCTGTCCTCCTGGCTCAAGGGCTGCTTCCATTTCACCGGGCTTTACAGAAATAACCAAAATAGATGCATCAGCCTCCGACGCACCGGTGATCATGTTTTTGATAAAATCTCTGTGACCGGGAGCGTCAATAAGTGTGAAGAAATACTTTGATGTTTCAAACTTTTGAAAAGCGAGATCGATAGTAATACCTCTTTCCCGCTCGTCTTTAATGCTATCTAGAACCCATGCATACTTGAAGGTATCACCCTTGCCTGTTGCTTCTGATTCTTTTGCATATTGCTCAATTGTTCTCTGGTCAATGGCACCCAGATCAACCAATAAATGGCCTACAGTAGTTGATTTACCATTATCGACGTGACCCGTAATAACTAGGTTCATGTGTGGCTTTTTGCTAGCGCTCATAGAGCAGGAACACCCCATGGGCTTTATTTGTATTTCGCCCGTGATCTATGAAAATAGTGCTCTGTGTGTCTTTGCTAACGGAGAGACACACATATCATGTGGTTCTTTGCAGTTTGCAGTTTTTAGTACTATATAGCCTCTGCATCTATCGGAAAGGTTTTAAATGATAAGCCATGACTTTGTCTTATTATGCGAGTTACAGTTAGTGCTATTAAAGCAGATATCGGAGGCGTAGGTGGCCACACCTGTCCAAGTAGAGAACTTGTAGAAACTGTGAGGAACTTTGTTGCCAAAAATGCAAAGGGGCTTCTTATAGATCAGTATATCGGCTATACCGGTGATGACATACATATAGTAATGACCCACACTCGAGGTGTAGACGATCAAAGGATTCACAAGCTAGCTTGGGATGCCTTTACTGAAGGGACAAAACTGGCAAAGGATCAGGGTTTGTATGGCGCAGGACAGGACCTGCTCAAAGACTCATTCTCTGGCAACGTTAAGGGAATGGGGCCAGGTGTTGCAGAAATTGAAATGGAAGAGCGGCCAAGCGAAGTATTCTGCATATTTGCTGCCGACAAGACAGAGCCAGGTGCCTTCAACCTACCGCTGTGGCGCATGTTCGTTGACGCTGGCAGCAACACCGGCATTTTGATCAATGAGCGGCTTGCAGAGGGTGTAATTTTTAGAATAATGGACGTTATGAGTGGCAAGGTGGCGGAGCTGAAATTATGGGAAGATAAGGCCGAGCTAGAGGCAGCGCTTATGTATCCGGGGCGCTACGTAGTCCACTCTGTCATGTCAGCGGACGGCAGTGATCAGATCGTGTCAGCATCTACCGACAGGCTGCACAACATAGCTGGCACTTATGTCGGTAAAGATGATCCAATAGCAATAGTCAGAACCCAAAAGAATTTTCCAGCGACTGAGGAGGCAGGCAGCTCATTCAATGAACCTCATTATGTTGCAGGCAACACAAGAGGAAGCCACCATATGCCTCTGATGCCAGTCCAACTCAACTCTGCCGCATCACTGAATTACTCTATTCCAATCGTATCATGTCTGCTTTTTAGCATGCGCATTGGAAAGCTCACTGGGCCGCATGATGGCTTTGGAACTGCGGACTGGGATCTACAGAGGATGAGGGCAGCTGAGCGTGCAATGATAATGCGTAACCAAGGCTTCATTCATCCAGCCACGCTTGTTCCAGACGAGCTAGAATACAATAAAGGCTATGAGGCTAGAATGTCAAAGCTGCAGAGCAAATTCAAAGATTTAGAGGAGATAATGAACGGCAAAAGCAAGGCGGCTGCAACAACAACAAAGCCGGCGCCGGCTGCTACTGCTACAAAACAGACCAAAGCTGGCAGTAGCAAGCTTTGAAGCGTCCACTAATCATCAATTTCAAAAACTATGAAGAGGTGTCTGAAGATAAGGCTATCAAATTAGCCGAATCAGCTCTTCAGGTAGCGGAGAAGCTGAAAATAGAAATCATAGTTGCTCCGCCCCACCCTGTGCTGGCTCTGATTGCAAAGAATATACGAATACCCGTGATATGTCAGCACGTTGACAACAAGAAGATGGGTCCCAGCACCGGTTTTATTGTACCCGAGATTGCCAAGTCCTATGGTGCAGTTGGCTCCCTGATAAATCATAGCGAGCATCGAATAGAAATGAGCTCAATTGCAAGCCTAGTGGAGAGGATGAGAAAGCTTGATATGGCATCAATTGTATGCGCACAGGAACCACACGAAGTTGCGAAAATATCTACTCTTGAGCCTGACTTTATTGCAATAGAGCCACCCGAGCTTATTGGTAGCGGAAGAGCAGTCTCAAAGGAAAACCCAGCGATAATAACCAAGTCGATACAAGAGGCAGGATCACGCTCGAGGGTCATCTGCGGAGCAGGCATCACTGACAAGGCTGACGTCGCTAAGGCAATGGAGCTTGGCTCTCAGGGCATACTTGTTGCAAGCGGCATAGTCAAGGCCACTTCTTGGGAAAAAAAGATAACCGAGCTTGCTTATGGCATGAAGAGTTAGTGCGCGTGCGTGCGCGCCCGCTATAATAGAAGAAGAAGAAGTCTTATTCATTCTTTTAATGTTGTTTAGGATTAGAACCACTACTACTCTACTCTTCTACTGCCGTCCTCTGTAAACCATGTTTTTGATGAACAATTCTCCTGCCTTGTAGGAGCTTCGGACGAATGGTCCTGCCACCACGTAGGTAAATCCCATCCTTTCAATGCTTTTCCTATATGAATCAAATTTTTCTGGCGTGATATACTCTTTCACTGGCAGGTGTCTGCTTGTGGGCTGAAGGTACTGGCCGATAGAAAGTATGTCGACTTGTGCATCTCTTAGATCCTTGGCTGTCAGCATAACTTCCTGTTCCATTTCTCCAAGACCAAGCATTATAGAAGACTTGGTATAGATTTTGTAGTTGATCTCTTTTATTATTTCTAATACGCTCAATGATTGCTCGTAGGTTGCTCTTGGATCTCTGATTAAAGGTGAAAGGCGAGCTACAGTTTCAATATTGTGGCTTATAACCTCAGGCCCCGCATATACCACTTTCTCTAGGGCATGGCGATCGCCATTAAAATCCGGGATAAGGGGCTCAATTATTGTTTCAGGACACTGAATCCTGATTGCCTTTATTGTTTTTGCGATGTGATCCGCTCCTCCGTCCTGCAGATCGTCTCTGCATACTGAAGTGATAACAACATACCTCAATCCCCACTTTTTTATCGCTTTAGCAACCTTCTCCGGCTCGCCAGGGTCAAGATAAAGTGGCCTCCCGCCAGCCACTGAGCAAAACCTACACCCTCTTGTGCATGTGTCTCCCATGATCATAATTGTCGCCGTCCCTCCTCCCCAGCACTCGCCAATGTTCGGGCATCGTGCTTCTTCGCAAACCGTATGAAGCCCCAACGAATCAACGGTCTGCCGTATTTTTACATAGTTTTCCCCAGAAGGCAACCTGATGCGAAGCCATTGAGGCTTTTTTTCGAGTTTACCTTTCCCTATCATTTCATTCACTTATTCTGCGTTCGTCCTTTAGTCAGAACAATATGCTCAATAATAAGGATTCATCTTAGATGGATGTGCGAACTTCCTTCTATGATATTCACAAGTCGCTTGGTGCGAAGATAGTGAATTTTCATGGCTGGGAGATGCCCCTTCAGTACTCTGGGATTATGGACGAGCATGTCAATGTCAGGACAAATGTTGGCTTATTTGATGTCTCGCATATGGGACGATTTGAAATTAAAGGTCAGCAGTCCCTCGCCTGCATGCAAAGGCTAGTAACAAACGACCTTGAAAAGCTTGCCGATCATCAAGCGCTGTATTCTCCTATGTGCTATGAAGATGGTGGAATAGTTGACGACATAATTGCATACAGGCTTGCCCATGATAACTATCTAGTCGTAGTCAATGCCTCAAACAGGAGTAAAGATTTCGAGTGGATTTCAAAGCATTCAATATCAGCAGAGGTAGAGGACATAAGCAATAGAACTAGCCTGCTCGCAATACAAGGGCCTCGAGCATGCGATCTGCTACAAAAATTGGTAGAAAAAACTGACCTACAGTCTGTTAAACCATTTCATAGTGTTGATACAAGGATTGATGGCATAGAATGTATGCTATCAAGGACCGGTTATACAGGAGAAGACGGATTCGAAATATTCCTTGATTCTTCAAGAATAGAAATCTGGGACAAATTGATGCAATATGGCAAAACATTTGGAATCAAGCCCGCGGGTTTAGGCGCGCGGGACACTCTACGGCTTGAAGCGGGCCTGATGCTTTATGGAAATGACATGGATGAAAATACCACGCCACTAGAAGTTCCTCTAAAATGGACGATCAGTTTTGGCAAGAAGCAAGAATTCATAGGCAAAAAAGCGTTAATGAACAGCCATCCATCAAGAAAGCTTGTTGGTTTTGAAGTTCTGGAAAAAAGAATAGCAAGGCAAGGCAACAAAGTTCTCATGAAAGGAAGGGAAGTGGGCTTTGTGACAAGTGGTAGTTTTTCGCCTACGCTTAAAAAATCCATTGGGTTTTGCTTTGTACCTATTGAAGTTTTGCTAAATCAATCAATTGAGATTGACATCGGAGGAAGGCACTATGAAGCAAAAGTATCAAGCACAAGGTTCTACAAGAGAAAATAAAGTGTGTGTGCGTGCAATGAGAACTCTCTCTTTGCATCTGCGCAAGAAAATATTTTTTGTGAATGCGGCGTGCGCAGAACCGAAAAGAGATAAGGTTTTATCTTTGCCTCAAAGAAACGGATCGTGTCAGAATTAAAATTCACAAAGGAACATGAGTGGATCAAGATAAAGAATGGATTGGCAATAATTGGAATTTCTGACTTCGCTCAAGAACAACTTGGAGATATAGTTTCAATAGAATTGCCAAAAGCTGGCGGCATCTTCAGACAAGGACAGACTATAGCAATAATCGATTCAGTAAAGGCCTCTTCTGACATTTACGCTCCTATCAGCGGAGAGATAACAGAGGTCAACGAAGAGTTGATTGAAAAACCGGAAATGATAAACCAATCTCCGTACGACTTGGGCTGGATCGCGAAGATTAAGCCATCAAGCATGGAAGAGTTTGAAAGTTTAATGACAAAGGAAAAGTATGACAGATATATTGGCGAAATAAAATAAAAGAGCGACGGAAATCGATGGATTACATACCTGCAACAGAAAAGGACAAAAAAGAAATGCTAAACATCGTCGGAGTGACTTCTATAAATGATCTGGTTAGAGACTTCATTCCTGCTTTCGGGGGCAAACTTAATCTACCTCAACCAAAGAGCGAGCTTGAGCTAGTACGTCACATAAGAGGTCTTGCCCATACAAACAAGGTCTTGCGATGCTTTATAGGCGCAGGAGCTTACAATCATTATATCCCGTCGGCGGTCGGCCATCTCCTAGCAAGAGGAGATCTCTTTACAGGGTACACGCCCTACCAAGCAGAAATGAGTCAGGGAACATTGCAGGCCATATATGAATTTCAATCCTTCATATGCCTTCTTACTGGAATGGATGTTGCAAATGCATCGTTATACGAAGGCGCGTCTGCCTTAGCTGAGGCAGCCTTGCTTTCATGCTCTTATACTGGACGGGATCGTATTTTTGTAAAGGAAGGACTACATCCTCAGTATCTGGAAGTATTGCAGACATACTCTGAAGGGGCGGAACTTACACTTACTGATAAAATAGATAACAATACTGCTTGCGTAATCGCCCAAAATCCGGATTTCTACGGAACTGTAGAAAACCTGCATTACTTAGCCGAACGGGCGCATAGAGTGGGCGCGCTATTTACTACCTGTATTGTCGAACCAACTTCACTTGCAATACTACAGCCTCCCAGTGAATATGGCGCAGATATTGTGGCAGGAGAAGGACAGTCATTTGGCATACCCTTAAGTTTTGGTGGACCTTACCTTGGATTTATAGCCGTCAAAGACTTCTTGTTAAAAAAACTTCCGGGCAGGATCTGCGGCATGACTTCAGACTCAAGAGGCAACAGGGGCTTTGTACTCACCTTTCAGGCGCGGGAGCAACATATCAGAAGGGAGAGAGCCACAAGCAATATAACAACTAATCAGGCTCTAATGGCCCTTGCGGCAACAATATATCTGGCACTCATGGGCAGAAGCGGCTTGACAAAGATTGCAAAGCTATCTTATGCCAGAGCACACCTGCTGAAAGAGAAACTGGAAAAAGTTAACTTTAGGAATTTGAACAACAAACCCTTCTACAATGAGTTTGTAGTGAAGGCTCCGACATCTGCAGAACAGCTTGCCTCAAGGCTTCTGAAAAAAGGAATAGTTGGAGGCCTTAATTTAGGTGAAGATAATCTTTTGATTTGCTGCACTGAGATGAATTCTCTACAGGATATCGATGATTTCGTTTCTACCGTAGCAGGTGATTGAAAAGGTAATGAAAATAATATTTGAATATGAGGAAGAGAAAAACACTGGACATGTTGAAGAAGAAGGAGAAAAAGAAGAAGATGTCTGTATCGAGCTGCCAAGCGACATCGTAAGAAAGGAGCTGCCTATTCCCAATGTAAACGAAGTAGATGTTGTAAGACATTACACAAACCTGTCAAGAATGAATTTTGGTATTGATATTGGGTTTTATCCACTTGGCTCGTGCACAATGAAGTATAATCCAAAGGTAAACGAAGACGCTGCAAGAATTGAAGGGTTCAGCAATATTCATCCTCTGTATCCTGAAGAGTGCATTCAAGGGTCACTAAAATTGATGTGGGAGCTGAAAGAGTATCTGAAAGATATCACAGGGATGGATGAATTCTCCCTGCAGCCTTCTGCTGGGGCGCAGAGCGAACTCTTGGGAGTTATGATGGCGAAGGCCCACTTTAGACAAAAGGGAGAAAAAAGGACAAAAGCGATAATTCCGGATTCAGCTCACGGCACGAACCCTGCTACAGCTTCAATGTGCAGGCTAGACACAGTTACCATCCCTTCTGATTCGCGTGGCAACATCGACATAGACAGATTCGAAGAGTCGCTTACTCCTGAAGTAGCACTTGTTATGCTAACAAATCCAAATACCCTTGGACTTTTCGATGAAAACACTACAAAGGTTAGTGACCTTGCACACAAGAATGGGACTTTGATGTACTGCGACGGTGCAAACATGAATGCACTTTTGGGAATCACCAGGCCTGGAGACCAAGGCTTCGACATGATCCATCTTAACCTACACAAGACATTTTCAACACCTCATGGGGGAGGAGGCCCTGGAGCCGGGGTTCTTGGGGTGAAATCATTCCTTACAGAATATCTACCGGTACCTCAAGTAGTGAAGCGTGATAGTAGTTATTCTCTTGACTATACCTGTAAAAAATCAGTTGGCAGAGTTCGATCATTTTACGGAAACTTTGGCATGCATGTGAGGGCATATTCGTACATCCATTCTTGGGGCACCAATATAAGAAAGGTATCAGAGCATGCAATATTGAATGCCAATTACCTCCAATTTCTTCTAAAGGACACTTTTGACCTTGCCTATGACCGCCGATGCGCCCATGAATTTGTTTTGTCCTCGAAGAGTTTTGGTGAAAAAAGCGCCCTCAATATAGCAAAACGGCTCATGGACTATGGCTTCCATCCGCCCACGATTTACTTTCCACTAATAGTCCGGGAGGCTATGATGATAGAGCCTACAGAAACAGAAAGCAAAGAAACGCTAGATAAATTTGTGCTAGCGTTAAAAAAGATAGCAAAAGAACTAAACGAAGATCCGGAGATAGTCAAGCAATCTCCGCTGTCGACACCAGTTGGCAGGTTGGATGAAGTTGCTGCTGCGCGGCGGCCGAATCTGAGATGGCGTGCGTCTCAAAAAAAAGAAACCAAAGTGGCAGTAAATGAAAAGAGCCCGTAATGTATACAAATCTCAAAAGCTAATTAGGATAATGCTAGAATATGATGAGATA
>DAIUEZ010000053.1:0-8245 GCA_036844865.1 Nitrososphaera sp.
GTACCTATCTACGAAGAATTCAGTAGGCTGGTTTAAACAGAGAAGACCAGTCGTTTACTTGATCTCCGCGAGGATCATTTTCACTGTATTTACATCAAGATCAAGCTGATCTGCTATCAGGTCTTCTGAAATTCCCGATTCATGAAGATTTCGCAGCACCTCTTTTTTCTCCTGGTTCACAATATTGCTAGGCGGATAAAGTGAAAGTTCATTTTCTACAGATGTAATATATTTTAGTATCTTTTCACATATGTCATCGACCTTTGCTGCAGCCTCTGTAGATACCACGAGTAAATGATCCTTGACTGGAAAACTGACTAGATTAACCTTGTCGTATATGTAAGCAACTGTCTTGAGCCTGCCGAGTTGTGGTGTGAACATCTTCCTCAGGTCGACAATGTATGCAGATTGTGCGTAACTGATCTCAGAATTTCTGCCCGTTAAATGCTCTTCGAGGCCTTCTCTATGGCTTCTTGCGTATACATGGCCAGATTTTTCCATTACCCCTGCGGATCTTATCATAGGATCGAGTTCCAATACATTCTTTGAAAACTGTTCCGCTTTCATATTTACAAGCGCTAAAACAGGAAATAGAATATAGCCTTTACGTGTACTCTCCCACAAAAGGGGAAAAAGACAATGTCCCAGGCCTACTTTTGCCGCTGCTGCTGATGAATATCCTTGATCCTCCCCCTGCCTGTCTTCCTTGGGGCGATGTTGCCTACCTTGCGTCCCGGCGGAGTTGTCCTGCCTACTGACGACTGACGGCCGATGTGCTGGTGTCTTCCACCTCCGTGTGGATGGTATACTGCAGCTTGGGCAATGCCTCTAACTGTTGGGTAAAGCCTGCCATGGGCTTGCATGTATTTAGCACGTGTGCCTGCCTTTAAGAATGGCTTTTCCTTATGCCCTCCGCCAGCAACCGCTCCGACCATCGCCCTACACTTTTGGTTGATTGTTAGAAATTTACCGGATGGAAATTTAATAGTTACACCTCCTGTCCCATGAGCAAATACTACTGCTGAGGAGCCGGCCGACTTTATCAGCTTGCCGCCATCGCCAGCATTCTTTTCAATATTGCATACTACAGTGCCATCGGGAATTGATTCTAGCGCAAGTATATTCCCTGTCCTTGCTGCGGCGCTCATTCCAACTTCAATCGTGCTTCCAACAATTGTGCCGTCAGGCGCAGGGACATACGAATATCTTCCAGGGTCAAACTGTATTTTTGCGAGAGGAGCGTTGCGCCCCCTTTCATGAACAATGTCAACTACTCTACCGATATTATGCGCGTCTGGTTTGAAATTAGGGTATTTAGCTGGCGCAATCTTTCCTACTGTGATCGCTCGAAATTGTTTGCCCCCTCTACCCCTTCGGCGAACCAACGTTCTCTTTCCCATTGCAAAGAAACAGCCAGCCAATAGGTGATTTTAATCTTATGCTATTTTTTGCCCCTTTTTCATCTTCACAAAATGACGTCTTTTTTGTTTCTCTGTGTCTTTGATTAGAGAGAAGAGGTTCTGCGTGTAATTCTATCTTTTTGTGAGTCTTTTCTGTTAGAAGATTTTTGTTCTTCTGCATGATCTAATTATCTTCGGCAGCGTAAGAGGTGCAAGCGAAGGCTGTTGTTGTCTAGCGACCGCTAGATTGAAGATATTAGCTGACTTAGTCGAATGAATCTGTCAACAATACTGACAATTGACAAATAAAGAAAGATTAAAGCATATAGGGATCATTTATGTAGGAAGGCTTTGAAATGTTCGATCATAAGGATAATTGAGACCGACCCTCCTTTCTTTAGCATCCACTATATGCTCTAGGCATCAACAGGTAAATCGTATTCAAAAATTGGCATAATAGCTCCCATATATTGCCGCAGGCTTCGATAATTGCTGCTAATTTCTCCTACATCCACAAAAAATATATGATTTAGAATATACATTTTACAAGAGCTAATGAAGAAACTTAAAGTGACTGCATCTGCTGTCAAAACCAAATCTGCCGCCCCAAAGCCCAACCCAAGATGGGGTAGAGAAGAGGAAACAGAGATATTTGCTAAAAATGTCAGGCTATTTAGGCAGGGCAAGATTTCAGAGGATGACTTTCGGCGTTTCAGGCTGCAGCATGGGGCCTATGGATCGCGTCTTCGAATGGACTACAGCATGGTCAGAATAAAGGTGCCAGGCGGCGAAATAACACCTGAGCAGCTTGAGAAAATCGCCAGCCTCTCTGAAGCATTTTCAATAGGCTCTGCTCATGTTTCAACCCGCCAGAACATTCAGCTGCATTGGGTTCAGCTTGAGGATGTTAGCGAAGTCATGAGAGGTCTAGTGGAAGTCGGCCTCACAACTAGGGAGGCTTGTGGAAACACTGTCAGAAATGTCATGTGCAGTCATTTTTCCGGTGTATGCCCAAGCGAAGCGTTTGATGCTACTCCATATGCCAAAGCGATTGCAAGGTTCTTATTACGCAATCCAATGTGCCAGAATCTTCCACGCAAGTTCAAGATCAACTTCTCATGCTGCGATAGTCATGGTCTGGTCAGGGTGGCTGATAGTGGACTTGTGCCTACAGTCAAAAAATCGTCGTCAGAGATGACGACAACGAAAGCGGAGAATACTGGAGAAACGATCAGAGGATTCAAGATTTATCTTGGAGGAGGACTTGGAGCTGCCTCTTTGATAGGACATTTGCTTGAAGACTTTACACCAGAAGAGAGGCTCCTTGCAACATGCATGGCAACAATCAGGTTATTCGATAGACATGGCAATCGTGAAAACATGGCAAGGAACAGAATGCGCTACCTTGTACATGAGATGGGCTGGGAAAGATTCCAAAGGATGGTCCTCAAGGAGCGCTCAATAGTGGAAATGACAACATCGTATTTGACAGAGCAACTCTTTGATGTCAAATCTCATGAGGATACAAGGCCGCTACCAAAGCCGTCAGGGAGGATGACAACAATGACAAAACTGCCAATGCTAAACGTGAATGTTACAAAGGATAGCCCAGGATTTGAGCGATGGCTCCATACCAATGCCGTTCCGCAAAAGCAAGAAGGATACTTTACAGCATTTGTTACTCTAGGAGCTGGAGACATTACAGCAAGCCAGCTGAGGACACTTGCTTCGGTGATTCGTGACTACTCTGCAGAAGGTGTTGCTCGAAACACACCTCAGCAAAACTTCGCATTACGCTACGTGCGGGAAACCGATCTTCCAAACCTTTATGAAAAGCTTGCATCTGTAGGCCTTGCCAACCCCGGTGCGCTCACTATTGCTTCTGCTGTGGGTTGCTCTGGAACCACATCATGTAACCTTGCAATCACTAATTCTCACAGACTTGCTAAGGAAGTTCAGCGCAGGTTCCTGGAGCTAGGGCTAGATGTTGATGATTCCTTGAGAGATGCAACCATCAAGATAAGCGGCTGCCCCAACTCTTGCGGCCAGCACGAAATTGCAACTATTGGATTCTTTGGTGGCGCGACAAGGATGAATAATACGATGACACCAACTTACACTATGTTATTTGGAGGCAGCGCAGGCGAGGCTGGCGAGCTTGGAAGGTCTGTAATGCGAGTGCCAGCAAAGAGGGTGATTGACACAACGTTGAAGATAATTGAACTGTACAAGCATGAAAGAGAAGCGGCAGCAGCTAGTACTGCGGGTAGTGGTGAAGAGCATCATCATGACGGTCGTGATGAAACGCTGCACCAGTGGATTATTCGTTTGATAAAAGGCCAGGGGTCGGGAAGTATCAAGAACATTGAAGACATGAAAGCAGCCCTTGCACAGGTGGTACAGCTATCTTCTCCCCAGCAGGAGCCCGATGCCTATCGGGATTATGGCAGTGACTCACACTTTACTGCCAAGACTGCGAGAGGGGAATGTGCAGCTTGACGACAAGGACAACGACAGCAACTGCGGCAACTGCAAGAAAGAAAAAAGAAGCCAAACTCTTGGACGAATATTTCAAGCTTCCAGCGGTATGCGACGCCGATACCCTGAGGTCGCTCATACGCAGAAAAAAATCAGTGCGCGTGGTCGATGTACGTAGGGCAGAAGACTACCAGAGAGATCATATATACACTGCAGTTTCACTACCTCTCTCATGTGTTCTTGAAAATGATCAACCGGAGAAAATAGTGGCCTTTTTGGAGGAGCTTGGGATATCTGACAGTACTCCAGTAGTAGTATATGACGATACATTTGGTGCGCTTGCGGCTAGAGTAGCTTGGACGTTTCAATATGTTGGCCATGATAACACTGCACTGCTAGAGATGACATTTAAGCGATGGAAGGAGCTTGGTCTTGAAACTGAAAAGCAACAGCGCACCTTTCCAAGGGCCAGGCATTCGCTCAGTATCAAAAAGGACATCTATGTTGATGCTTCATATGTTGAAGCAGCCGCCAAGTCTAAGCCCAGCACGGTGCTTGTCGATTCAAGGGAACGGCTGAATTACTTGACAGAGCATATACCGGGAGCAAGAAACATACCATATACGATGGTGGGTTCGGAGGATACTATATTGCGCAATGCCGAAGAGCTAAGACGGCTAATTGAAAACCGGGGAATAAGCAATGATGCAGAGATAATCACATACTGCGGAAGCGTTGGGACACTTTCAGGCTTAACTTACTATGCACTTAAACTGGCAGGGTTCAAAAACGTCAAGTTATACCCAAAGTCGTTTAAAGAGTGGAAGGCTTTGGGCAAGCCAAAGGAAGAGTTCAAAGAAGCCACATACTGGGACCTATCTGCAGAATGACAACAGCATCATCGTAATATGTCTGATAATAAAAGACTCATTGTATGTCTCACAGGGATGCCAGGCGCGGGTAAATCCTCAGTCGCATCCTTTCTTAAGGAAAAAGGCTTTGAGGTTGTGACCATGGGCGATGTTGTAAGGGAAGAGGTAAAGAGGCATGGACTCGAGCCCACCGACACGAACCTCGGCAAAACGATGCTCAAGCTACGAAAGGATCTGGGGCCGGGAGCTGTGGGCCACATTGTGCTACAAAAGCTGGCAAGAGATGGTGGCTCTAACAATGTGGTAATAGATGGCATACGCAGTATAGCCGAAGTTGAAGTTCTAAAGAAAGTAGGACACGTAAGACTTCTTGCAATCCATGCTTCGCAGGACACTCGTTTTAAGCACGTTAAGGAAAGAGGCAGAGGAGACGCACCTTCAAACGATAACGAATTTGTTGGAAGAGACAGACGTGAGCTGTCAGTAGGGGTTAGTGAAGCAATTGCACTTGCAAATGAGATGATATCCAACAACGATCTAACATTAGAGCAGCTAAAGCTGCGTGCCTATGATATTGTCAAAGAATGGCTTGAGGAAATACATAGAGGAGTGGAAAAGGACTGAGAAAGCCCAATATTACATCGCAAATAGACCTCAAGGTCGAGGCTACCGTCAACCCTTCAGAGCGTACAGAAAAAGTCATTGACGCGATTGCAAATCTATTTGCAAGATGTTCACCAGATTTGTCCTATAGAAGCAGAATTGTGGGCAGAGCAGTTGGAAGCAATTCTCTTGCCATTCTCTATGAGCAGGTGCGCTCAAGATCTGCAATGGGTGTGCTAAGAAGGATGCTTTTGGACAACCGAGCAGGGAATAGCACATGGTTTTTGCTTAACAAGCAGGCTGCCACATCTGGCATTGCAGCAGTGATAGAAGACCAGCAGGAATCGCCACTTGGCCCAATCAGGGTTACGATAAGCTGCCAAGAACTAGATGCCCTCATTGACTGGCTGGCTCCTGAGCAATAGCCATTGCACGAGGAAAGCTTCTTTTACCCCCGTCAGTATAGGGGTCCATGGCAACAGAGGCATATTGCGTCAAATGTAAAGCCAAAAGGACGATGAAGGATGAAAAAAAAGTGACAATGAAAAACGGCAAGCCAGCCACGCAAGGCATATGCACAGTCTGCGGGACAAAGATGTTTAAGATAGGAGGCAAATGACGTTTTTCCTTTTTTTCATTTTTTGTTTTTGTTCCTATGAGAAAAACATCAGGCATAATATACCTGTATCTGTCATAATCATGTAACTGTTCGATGATAAAGATAAGAAGCTTAGCCAAAAAGTATGGCAACCACATTGCAGTAGATAATCTTACACTTGACATTAATGAGAATGAGGTTTTTGGACTGCTGGGCTCAAATGGTGCCGGTAAGACAACGACTATACATATGCTTGCTACACTGCTCAAGCCATCTTCTGGCAGCGCTACTGTGAATGGCTATGATATTGTATCCCAGCCATCTAAAGTACGCTCAAGTATTGGAATTGTATTTCAAGCTCCAAGCAGCGATGATATGCTCACTGGTTACGAAAACCTGCAACTGCATTCTATGCTCTATGGTATCCCAGGCCAGACAAGGAAGCAACGGATAGACGAAGTGCTCAGCCTGGTTGGACTGACTGAGCGCATGCACGACCAAGTCAAAACGTATTCTGGCGGCATGAGGAGGCGGCTTGAAATTGCCCGCGGATTGCTTCACAAACCAAAGGTGATGTTTCTTGATGAGCCAACGCTTGGTCTTGATCCAGCAAGCAGAGAGACAATGTGGAAGTATATACAGCGCCTTGTAGCAGAGGAAAAGATGACTGTAATTTTGACCACGCATTACATGGAAGAAGCCGACATACTGTGTGACAGAATCGGCATTATTGACAAAGGAAGAATAGTAGCCCTTGACACGCCTAAAGGATTGAAGGCACGCCTTGGAGGCGATATCATTAGGATAAAGACTCGTAACGATCCAGATAAGATTAGCCAGCTTGACTTTGTTCACAAGATCGAGCATAACGATGGTTTCTTGATATTATCAGTCAATAACGCCAAGCGAGACCTGCCAATGCTGCTGCGTCATATTGAGGCAGAGATAGCCGAGTTTAGTAGCCCCACGCTCAATGACGTATTCATACATTTAACTGGTCGCAAAATCAAAGAAGAAGAACCGGAAGGAGGTTTTGGAGAGAGGTATGCAAAATACGATTAGCATACGAGATGATCTGACTAAAGTATATGCACTGTGGCTTCGCGAGTTTAAGGTTTTCTTGCGTGAGAGGAGCCGGCTTGTGGCATCAACCTTTACCCCTATCCTATGGCTATTTGTCATTGGATCAGGATTGGGTTCTGCAGCGCCCTCAGAGTTGCCGTCGGGTGTTGACTACCAGGAATTCATTTTCCCCGGCATCGTGAGCATGTCAATAATATTTACATCAGTGTTTTATGGATCGTACGTAATATGGGATCGCAAATTTGATTTTTTGAAGAGCGTCATGGTGGCGCCGGTTAGTAGGGCCACGGTGTTTGTAGGCAAAACGTTAGGCGGCATGACTAACTCACTAATTCAAGCTGCAATACTTATTGCAATTGGAGCTGCGATGGGAATTCCATTCACGCCTCTCTCGCTTGCACAGGTGGCAGCGGTAGTGCTTCTGATGTCGTTTGGGCTCACTTCCCTTGGACTAGCCCTTGGTAGCTATATGTACAGCCTTGAAGGATTTCAGATGATCGTTAGTTTTGTGGTATTTCCTTTGTTCTTTCTGTCAGGTGCTCTCTTTCCCCTTGACAACCTACCAGAATGGCTTTCCGTTCTGACAGCTGCAGACCCTGCTACATATGGCGTGGATTCTTTGAGGAACTTGATCCTTGGTACTGGCAGCTATGCAGTTGAGCTTGATTTTGCAATTCTGGTCGGCTATACTGCTGCGCTTGGAGCCTTCGGTGTCTATTCTTTTGGCAAGATGAAGGCCGTGTGATTGATTTTATAGGATTGCGGTCTTGATCGCTCTTTGCACCAATCTTCAATATTCTCTCCTTCTAGGAGTTCTTAGCAAGAAGAATTTTTTACAGTATATAAGAGGTTATTGCAACCAAGGAAAGCGAGGGGTCGTCGTCTAGCTTGGCAGGATGTCAGCCTGGGGCGCTGGAGGTCGTGGGTTCGAATCCCACCGACCCCACCATATATATGATACTATTAAACAGGGGCATATCCTAATGGTAATATTGAGCATCAAGATTCAAACATTCCTTAAAAGTTGAAGAGCATCAGCAATTCAAGGGATGAGCAATGTTTAAGATCATATTGTTATTGTATAGATTTTTTGCTTTAACTGTGTTGCAAAATCGCGGTACAACATATTTTCTTTTCATACGCTGAAATACTAGTGGTGGCGGCCGGATTTGAACCACTGACCTCTATCGACCGATGCTGTGAGCCTGCCA
>DAIUEZ010000053.1:8255-11247 GCA_036844865.1 Nitrososphaera sp.
AAATGTATCTCTTGAAATTGCATTCCTTGCTATAGCCACAATAATTGAGGTCGTAGCTAACGGGTCAACCTGCCAGTGCGGTCCATCCTCAGACAAGACCAGGAATAATTTTGAGAACTCAATCTAAAAGACCTCGTATTACCTAAAATTAATTAGATTAAGACAGACGTGTAAAACCATAACCACATTTTTATTTTACATCAAGAATACGATGGGGCCGGCCGGATTCGAACCAGCGACCTCCAGCGCCCGAGGCTGGCATCCTGCCAAGCTAGACAACGGCCCCAGACTTGCAGGCTGTCTGAATGCACTCCGTATTATATGTCTATTAATGTGTGCAGTTGATGGTAATGTAACTCTCTGACTCTATAGAGTTTGAAAAAAGGCTATACCATTTTTCTCTCCACTACCATTAGTATATCCCACGCATATTGATATGGACCAACTGTAGATACATATGCACGAATTAATACTGCACAGGCTTCCACGGAGTACGTTCAAGCAACGAATTGAATAGTGATAATCAATGTTACTATAAGTTATAAATTCACGATTTAACTATTCTTTGTATGATAATCTTTTTGATCATATGCTATCGATGATTTTGTGTTTTTATATTTGCCAAAAAGACACTTAGATCTTATCTCAATAGAAAACAAAGGGATTGCACAAAATGTAGAAATAATAATTCTCTCCATAGATTGAGAAATCATCATCCTCAGAATTTACTGAATACAATAAAGTTCATAAGAACACCAGACGAGATCATTAATCTGCAAAGAATTGGTCTGCAACTCCAAGCTGGCAAATGCAGTAAAGGGTTACAAAGAGCTGAAAGACGCTATAGAATAGAGCAAAATAAAATTTGCTTTATTTGGTTTTTCTACATATACAGAACTTTTAACGCGGCTCTAACATGCTGACGATCGAAACTAACCCGACAAAAGGCTTTTGTCACAATTGATCTTGGGGTTCTAAGGATAGGAGAAAATCCCACAATATTCGTACTGGAGCAGATACCAACCTAACTACAATAACCAAGAGGAATAATCATACAGTTGCAGAAAAGGAAAACCTTATCTTCGACATTCATCCAAGCAACCTTATGGCTGAAGAAACGTTCATGTATGCTGTGACGACAGGGATCTTTGCCTTCCTTGTAGCAGTGCTTTTTGGGACAAGAGCAGTACGCAAGCGCAAAGAGCCAGAGAATAGGCCGGTTGAAACTGAATCATCTTATTCCGGCAGTTCTGGAAGTGGAGGAAAGCGAATCAAGCGATTCAAGTCGGATGGCAGCCCAGTATACGAAGAATAGGAAAACATCTGGTCAATAATATCATGGAATTGCAGCTCAGGCAGTATATGTCCATTATTTGATGTTTCAACTCCTTTCGTAATGTGAATACAAAAATTAGAAGAGGAAGAAAACCATTGAACTTCAAAGAAAACCCAAGAGCAGAATAAAAGAGATAGCGAGCCACAAAAAAAATTTCATTCCGATGTAAAACCTCCCCTGCTATATATATGTCTGAAGATAGTGATGTAATCAACAATGCTACGAGTTCTCTCTTCCTCAAGACTAATAAGTCTGGATTGTCAATCATATACAACAAACAATTGTTCAAAATATGGACGCACTCGATGCGTCAACGAAATGCAACTTCTTCAATACAACTGTATGTGTGCCCCGTCTGCAAGTCAGGATTCAAAGAAAAGATACTGCTGGCTATACACATAGGAACAAGGCACTAGTTCCTCTACCTCTCTTTTCATACTGCTTACTCAGGATAACTAGTTCAGCTTGAACATGTACATATACAGTATATTACACTCACGTTCTAATTATTGTGCATTGATCCAACTTTAATTTTAGATTGAAATTGCTACGACAGACGCGCTGAAAGTCAGTTAACGGTTACGAATATTACCATTCGCTATCATCATTTCATCCAACTGATGAACCTTTTCAAAGTAGCTTTGCAAGAACGCTTCTGTGTTGTTCTAGATAAATATCAATCTTCTTCCTGCTAATACTAGTATCTAGGAGTACTACATATTCTTTCAATGATTAATTAGGAGTAAACTCACTCACTAGCTGATTTGATATTTATGGTTCGATCAGATAATACCTGTGTATATGGCTCTATATCTGTATCATGGTTTATAGTGTTATCAATAATGATTGCACCTGAATCTCGTATTGATAAAGTATTGGCACCAGCAATGCCGCGGACATTGGCCGTATTAAAAACCTGGTTTTCAATATTGATACTTGCATCAGAGGTCATGATATAGTGAAAATCTGTAATATTGCCAAATATATTATTTGAAAATGTATTATTAGAAGATGCTACTGCTCGGATGGCATTTTGCATATCATCGAAGGTGTTACTATATATTCTATTGCCACTGCTCATTCCGTCTTCATCTAATTGCGTTGGGTTATGTACTGATATTCCAGTTGTGGAATTACTTATGTCGTTCCCATAAACTTGATTGTTTTGAGATTCAGAAATGGAGATTGGATATGCAGATCCGTATTGATTGTATATCAAGTTGTTTCTTATTATTGAATCATGTGTGGCTCGAGAGAACATAAGGCCCGATCCAGCATTATTGTATACTTCATTTCCTTCAAATATAATATCGTAGCAGTCCAATGAACATATGACAGCAATGTCTTTGTTGTTGTATACTTTGTTGTTTGATACTGTCATGTGATGCGTACCAGTATGCGGATCAAGGGCATACTTGATATTGCCAAAGAACTCATTACCATCAATCATAATATTGTAGGCGCCTGCAGAATAGAATCCCATCCAGTTGTCATGGATTCTTGAGTTTCTTATGGCAAAATCATGTGACGGGCCATCTGTTGATTCTCCTAAATCGATTCCGCGTCTAGGAGGTGCATCGTATCCTAAATATGCAACCTCGGAATTTTCAATAAATCCACCCTCGCTAACTCGCAAGTTGATAAATGCTCTTGGAA
>DAIUEZ010000054.1:0-11095 GCA_036844865.1 Nitrososphaera sp.
GTAGCACCGTCATTTGTTATTGTTACATCGCCAAGAGTGTCGACAAGCATCTTGTCCATTCCTCTTGGGCCAAGAGAGCTTCTAACGATTTCAGCAATCAGTTTTGCAGCAGTGATATTGTTCTTTTGGGCATCTCGGCCTTTGGTCTGAGATGTACCTTCCTTGAGAATTAACACCGGGACGCCTCCAGCTGAACCCTGTTGTATTGACATTTTTCACATTTCTCCTAAAATTGTAAATTTAAAGGGACTGTGCGGGATATTTTAAATTTGCTGTAAGGTTATTATATGCTAATTTTTTGCAAGCCTGATGCGAGCTATTCCATTAACGTACTGAATGTCCTTTACTAGAGGATTAGCAGCGGTGTCTGGCAACTTTGCTAACAGTTCATACTTTCTTGTTCCACGGGCAATTATCCTTAGTTGCCGCGTTTCTGCTTCGTATGTCGCACTGATGTCGGAAGCATCCAACACGCCGCGGATCTCTGCGATCACCTCGTAGTAGTCTGGGCCCTCTATTACTTCAGGCGTCGCAGGCATAACATCTTCGATTCGAGGCCGGACACTCCTTGCCATTGGATTTCGAAATATCGGCTTGACTTGAACTTTCTTTGTGGCTTCTTTGTATTTTACTGAGTTTGGTAGTGCCTTCCATGCAAGGCCGGTAAAAGCACCCGCAGCGAAGCCGCCTATGTGAGCAAGGTATGCAACGCCTGCTTCACCTGCAGGTCCCAGTTGGCCGATGATGGCAAAGATCAACTGCATTACGAACCAGAAGGGTATGTAGATCAACACAGGTATACGAACTGTGTAGATGAAGAATACTGCTATTATGGTAAGGATATTAGCTCTTGGATACATGACAAGGTACGCGCCGAGGACGCCGGAAATTGCACCTGATGCACCGACTGCAGGTATCTCCCCCTGCCCAGTTGAAACAGCGTAAAAACTGTGAGCAAGGGCTGCCGCTGCCCCCCATCCAAGATATATAAGGATGTACTTTATCCTGCCATACCTGTCCTCAATGTTGTCGCCAAATACGAAAAGAAATACCATGTTGCCGATGATATGGGCAATTCCTCCATGCATGAACATGGATGTAATGATCGTAGGCGCACTGCTAGGAAAGTCATTGACTATCTTGCTTGGAACTGCACCATAGGTCATAAATAGATCTTCTGTTGCACTTGGATCTGCGAAGAAGCTTGTGGCCGATGCCTCCCAGATAAAGACTATAACATTTATGGCGATCATACCATAATTCAGGTATGGCCTTCCATGCACACGTTCTGTGTCGTCGTGTATTGGAAACATATTTACCCGAGTCTACTTGTGGAGTGTATTTACAAGAAATAAGCCTTTGTGCTATGAAAAGCCAAAGGGGTTCATATTGGGCATATCATCGCCTCCGCTCTTTTCTCCATGGGCCTTTCTTTTATGGCGCTTCATTCTTTCCTTGTCATCAAAGGTCATATTACAGTGCTCGCACTTCCATGCCTTTTGCTCGCTGCCACCTCTTAATTTGCCAAAGAGATCCATCAGCTGACGTCATCGGCATACAGGTTGATTAAAGTTGCTATCCTGTGACATCTAAGATCGATACTATCGCAAAGAAGATGTATAAAAATAAATCATGATAATGAATTGATAAGTACGAGGCTAGCCATACATTAATTAATGTAATGACGCTAAAGAGACCCAATCCAAATAGCCTATATTCTACAGTTTCTATTACTATTGTGCTTCCGGTGATCTACACACATTTCTTCCTGTGAAAAGCCCATCGTCAGTGCCGACGATAAAGTTCATCGCAAATGTGGCATTCAAAAGTTGGCTTAGCATATGTGCTACGACCACTATCATTATGGTTTGCTCCTTAAGATACTAAGTGGAATAGTATGGATTGAACTAGGAACACTAACAACAAAATAATGATTCGTACAGGCTACTCATATAAGTGATAGCCCGACGTGAAACATCCATGACGACATTATCTATGATGCTACAGCTGCACTAGTAGTATTATTTCTTGGCGTGTCCTTTACATTAATGAGCAAATACTTCTTCTTTAAGGCAGTCGGAGGTTATCTACGGCCACTCTTCATTATTCCATAACTATCATAGTCAATGTTGATTTGACGCCGTTAAGCTTTCGAAGCTTCCAGGTGATCGTTTCCTTTACCTTTTCCATTGTGTCAGCTTCAACCTGTGCCACAATATCATAAACACCGTAAACTTGGTAGACCTCCTTGACACTTTCAAGTTTTTTCAATTCGCTAACAAGAGAATCTTCACTTCCAAGTTCGGCATTCATAAGAACAAAAGCTTTTGGCATGCATGCTTTGATGAAGTCTGATGTATAAAAATGTGATCTATACTTCATTCTTCAGCTTACTTTCGTCAAACGGTCCAGCCTTTTCCCACTGGTATGTAAACAGGTCAGAGCACCATTCAAGAAATTCCTGGTCCTCGGCATAAAACATGATATTTAGATCCGGTTCACCTTTCATGTTAGGAAAAAGCACACATCCTTGCTTTTCATTAAAAATCGTCATCACCTTTACCTCAGGCAGCATCCTGCGCTCAACTAGACCAGTGCTAATGAAATTGCGCCATCCAACCTTTTGGAGAATCTGTGTTCGCCCTTTTGGGACAACTGCATTGGCGGCGAAAATATAGGAGAATCTTACACCTTTCTCTACTCTACTGCTTACTGTTTCAATAAGGTCGAGCGGCACCTGCGCCATTATCTCTTTAATGTATTGCTCAGATTCGCTGTAAAGATTCTTCCAGCGCTGAAGTATTGCCATGACGCCGTGCACTATTTCACAGCTCTGAAATGTCCCCATCCTCTGGATGAACTTAGCCGGCAAGTCACCAAGACTGTGGTCAAGGAAAAATTCCTTATTGCGATATAGAAAATCAAAACTTGGCATTAACATTACCACCGTTCTGCCATAAACAGTTAACATAAGCTCGCCGTCTCTACCTTTGGCTACTAACCCTGCCTCGATCAGCCGAGTCATGTTGCGGTGGGCTTCTTGCATAGTAGCATCAAGCTCTGTGGCAAGCTGAGAAAGACGATGATTCTTTTGGTTGAGCTTTGTCAGCATCAAGAGACGAAGATCACCTGCAAGCTCGAAGAATAAAGACCCGACGCCTTCATTAGGCTCCTGATCTGACATCCTGCATTTACACACACCACGGGTTTAAAAACCTGTCAAGCTGAACATCTGCATTCAATATAAGAGCAAGAATTATAATTTGGCTAAATTCACTGCTAGGATATTATGGGTGAAAAGAAATCCATCTCGGCTCTAGTGAGCGGTGGAGAAGCCAATGCAGGACCGCCTCTGGGTCCAGCAATGGGTCCAATGGGCGTCAACGTACTGCAAGTAGTAAATACCATTAACGAAAAGACAAAGGATTTTCCAGGTATGAAGGTTCCGGTAAAAGTTGAGGTAGATACCGAAACAAAAAAGTTCACAGTTGAAGTTGGCATACCGCCGACAGCTGCTCTGGTGGCAAAAGAGGCAGGGATAGCAAAGGGCTCAGGCACCTCTGGCACTAATTATGCTGGCGACCTATCGATGGAAAGCGCTGTTAAAATAGCCAAGATGAAGATTGACGGCTCTTACGCGAAGGATCTTAGGGGAGCTGTCAAAGAAGTTCTAGGGTCTTGCGTTAGTATGGGTGTAAAGGTTGAAGGCAAACCTGCAAAAGAAGTGTATGCAGATATTTCTGCAGGAAATCATGATACCTTGTTCAACAATTCCCAATAAGATCGAAACTGTAACAACTATGCATAAAATCCTCTCTGAGATTAGTCGATCATGCGCACATATTTACTCCTACTCTTACATTAGTGATGACGATAATGCAGGCACTAGCCTTTTCCTTATTTAGTTAGAGAAAAAGAGGTATTTTTGCCTGAAATGGCATCTATCCATCAAAATGCAGGCAACCAACCAATAAATCTTAAATAATAATTCATGCACTTGTATCTTGTCGGAATATGAGTGAAGAAAGGAAAACTACAAGCGTGCATGCTGCTAGTAGTAACTTGGTGGAATTAAGTGAGAGAAATTTTGATGAAATTGTTGGAGGCAGCAAGCCGGTATTAGTGGATTTTTGGGCAACATGGTGCGGTCCTTGCCAGTTTATGCTTCCTATATTTGACAAGCTGGCCAAGAAATATGGCGACAAGGTGGCCTTTGGAAGGCTGAATGTGGACGACAACCAGGGGATTGCAATGCGCTACGATGTCTATGCCATTCCAACATTTATCATGTTTATGAATGGCAAGACAGTAGACAGGGCAGTCGGTGCAGTAGGAGAAAAAGGTCTAGAAGGGTTGCTTCAAAAGTACCAGTAATCCTGGTATTAAAGGTACCCAAAGGTCGGATCGCTCTTTCTTTTCTTAGCGACAAGCATGTTCAAAACTTCCTTTTCTGAATCGTTTAGTCTGTGGTTGAACCTCTCAAGCATTTGCTTTGCCTGCCTGCTATTGAGATCTGTATAAAAAATATCGCCCTCATTTATCTGACGGCCAATTGTCGGTTCTTTGAGCGACACTGCTACCTGCATGCCCGCAGTTGCTTCATCAATCGCTTTTCCGCTTTCCTGTATCTGATGTACAGTACCTACTTTCTTGCCTTCTTCATTTACTACGTGCACCTTTTGCCTGAGCCGGCCTACTTGAATCTCGGCGCCAAAGACAGCGGGATCATTGCGCCTAAAAATAAACCCTTTGAGGAACTGGAATTTGCATATCGGCGGCAGCTCATCGAACATGATCGATTCTTCATGTTCGCGTTGATATGCCACCCAGTCTGTATAGCTTCGTACAAGGTTGTAAATTATCTGCTCGTTAAAGATCTTCACTCCACGATCTTGCGCCTCCTTTTGTGCATCTTCAAGCACTTTGACGTTAAAGCCTAATAGGACTCCAAGATAGCGGTCATTCTCCCTTACTGCAGCGGCTTCTATAACATCTCTTCTTGTAATATTGCCAATGTCTGCCATCCGGATGGCAACGTTTGCTTTCTTGAGCAAGTCTATTATGGCCTCAAGTGAGCCGATAGTATCGCATTTCAATATCACTCCGCTAGTTTGTGTGTTGCTTACGATCGCATTCTTGACCTCTGACTCTACAAGCGACTTTAGGTGGTCAAGCTCCTCTCTGCTCTTCTTCTGACTGTTATTGTAAACGTATACAGGACTTCCTGCTAGCACCCCCTCAAGGTCCGGTGAGGTTATCTTCAAACCTGCAGCGGCTATTACCTCGTTGACCTGCTTGAATTTGTCCCGAGGGTCTCGCATTTCGTCAAGAGGCTTGGGCAGCAATAACGCTTTTATCCTGGTGGAAACTGCGCCATCGCGCTTACCTATAACGATGCTGTCGCCCTGATGTAGTACTCCATCAAGCAGTATGATGTTCGCAGAGGGTCCAAGACCCATTTCTTCGTTAAATTCAAGCACTATACCTCTTGCAGCATCCTTGGTATGGCGCTCCAGTTTCTTTCCCATGTACTGTTGTGTTAGACCCACCAATACGGCTAAGAGTTCCGGTATTCCTACACCGGTTCTTGCACTGACAGGCACTATCGCAACTTCCTTTGTGAAATCCTTGACTCGCCAAAACGCCTCTGATGGGTAGCCAAGCCTTGAGAGCATTCCAACAACGCTATATATCTTTTCGTCAAGCAAAGTCTGTACAGCGACATCCTGGCTTTTTACATCTTCAGAAATGAATCGTGTAAAGGTGCGCCAGCCAGCAACCATGTCGACTTTGTTGAGCGCAATGACAAATGGTACTCTGCGCTTTTTCAGAATGTCCATGCTTTCAATAGTTTGGGCTTCAAAACCCTTGTTTACGTCGACAACGAGTATAGCAATGTCGGCTGCAGAGCCGCCCCGGGTGCGCAGGTTCGCAAAAATCTCGTGGCCAGGTGTATCGATGACAAGTAGTCCCGGTATTGCAGATTCTGCCTTGGCAAGTTTAGCATATAGTGGGCCAGTTATCTCTTTAATGGTCTCAACAGGTAAAAAGCTTGCACCTATGTGCTGCGTTATACCTCCTACTTCTCGTGCCTGAACTACAGTACCACGAATATTATCTAGTAACGAAGTCTTGCCTGAGTCTACATGACCTAAAACTACGACGATTGGCTGCCTAAGTTCCACGTATATTAATCAGCCAAAAATGACACGCGACTCTTTTATGAAGCTTTCAGGAGAATCCGAAGCATGGATAATGTTGTCAGTTAACCCAAGGCCAAAGTCACCTCTGATGGTACCTGGAGCCGCTTCAAATGACTTGGTCGAGCCGATCATAAGCCTTACCGTATTCACTGCATTGCTGCCCTCTAGGATGCATGCCACTACAGTGCCAGACATAATAAAAGATAGTAATTCGCCAAAAAATGGTTTGTCCTTATGGATAGAGTAAAATTCCTGTGCCTTTTCCTTATTGAAATTGTATAGCTTTAGGTCCATTAGCTGGAAGCCTTTTTCTTCAAAGCGTGCCAATATCTTTCCTGTAAGTTTGCGCCTAAAACCATCAGGCTTGATAACAATTAGTGTTTGCTCAAGTGTCATAGCCCCCACCTTCTACCACTACTGCTTTTTCATGTGCAGCCCACCCTTTACATAGCGAACGGTCCACTTTAGTTTTCTTGGATCACGTTTTAACACCCGCATGTTCTTCTTGCATTTGCTTGAGCAGGTCCACTGCACATGTCCGTCATTTCTCACGAGCATGATTCCATGTCCACTAGAAATATGTCTACCACAGAAGGAGCAGTTGCGTAGAGATGTTGCTGTCTTGCTCATTTACCAGTATCACCTTATCTTGCGGGCCTCGCGCTCTGTTTCTCTAAGCATCAAGATATCGTTCATCCTAATGGAACCCTTGACGTTCCTTGTAAGAATTCGGCCTCTATCCTTACCTTCGAGAACCTTGACACGTACCTGTATGACTTCACCGGCGATCCCTGTCCTGCCCACTATCTGGATGACTTCGGCAGGCACGACCTTTTCTTCAGCTGTCTTGCTGCTCATTTATCAGTCCCCACACAGATCACTTCTGGGCCGCCGCTACTCCCTTCATAGTGCTTATAGAGCTGACGACCTGCTCAACAATGTGTTGAGCCTCGCCAGCATCTACAATCGTGGCGGCTGCAGAGCCCACATCGATTCCAAGTGACGCGCCTAGCTGCTGCTTGCTAGGTACGAAGATAAACGGTGCATTTCTCTCTTCGCAGAGGATAGGCAGATGAGCCACAACTTCTGGTGGCTCTACATCCTCTGCAATTACAACTAGTTTTGATACGCCGCGCTCTATAGCTTTGGTAGTCTCATTGGTGCCCTTGCGGACTTTACCGCTCTGCTTTGATACCCTAACAGCCTCATAAACTGCATTTACCAGATCCTTAGAAGTTTCAAACTTGACATAATATGGCTTACTCACTGTTTCTATCACCCATTGGGATCATCTTATTCTTCTGTGTAAGAAGAACAAGCGTATTAAAAATGTTGTCCATTCCTATATCTGAGACTGCACATATCTGCGGTATTCATCAACCTTTGAATCCAGCAATGATTTGTCAGTCGATTCTGCATACATTCTGATAAGGGGTTCAGTCCCACTAGGCCTTAACATCACCCAAGTTTCCTCATCAATCCAAATCTTGGCTCCATCCAATGTCTCGACCTTCTTAGGGGTTCCGTGCTCGATACATACCCTAATTATCCTGTCGACGACTTCTCGGGAAGAACAGGTAAACTTGGTCTTATACTGGAAGGTCTGTGGTAGCTGTGCAATATGCTTGGAAAATGGCCTGTCAGATGCAGCCAGCATATCAAGTACAAGTGCAGTAGCCATCGCTCCATCTCTTACTTCATTTAGCGGGCCATACATAAAGCCTCCATTCTCCTCCAGACCAAGAGGGCAGCTGCGTTTTACCATTTCTCGAGATACTTCGACGCTTCCAACCTTAGTGTAAATTATTTTGGAGCCGGCCTGTTCTGCTACGATAGATAGTATCATTGAAGTGTTGATAGGGCAAACAACTTCGGAACTCTTATGCTTTTGTGAAAGCAAGTGCTTGACTAACAGCGCGCCAGTCTTATCTCCCATATAGATTGTGCCCGTGTTGTCGCAAAAGATGCTACGATCGCCGTCGCCATCATATGCAACACCAAAATCTGCCCGTGTAGACTTGACAGTTTCTGAAAGGACTTCAAGATTATCTGGTGTTGGCTCTGAGCCACGTCCAGGAAAATCGCCATCTATATGACCATTGATGACGATTACTTTGCAACCAAGCTTTCTTGCTACAAGTGGAGCAACGGCTGCTTGCGCGCCGTTCCCAGTATCCATTACCAAAGTGAATTTTCGTTGCCTTATCCTGTCAATATCTATAAGAGCAAGCATGGCGTCGATGTATCTACTGACAATATTGTAATCAACAGAATCGCGGCTAGTTCCATCTATCGTCATAAATCTCTTTGAATAATAAATATCCTCTACCTTCAGCTCGTCCTCTCTTGGAATTTCTACGCCATCTGACGCAGTGGGTTTGATCCCGTTGTATTCAGGCGGGTTATGTGATGCAGTAATCATGATCCCTCCGTTGTATCCTAGACGCTTTGCAGCGTACTGCAAGCACGGAGTGGGTATAAGGCCTGCGTTTGCAGTGTCAAGCCCTGCAGAGTTGAGGCTGGACCTAACAAGTCTTGAGAGAACAGAGTGCGATTTACGTCCATCATATCCTACCACTATGGGCCCTTTGCCAAAATATGTACCAAGTGCATAGCATAGATCAATCACAAGATCATGTGTAAGCTCTTGACCATAAACTCCGCGTACTCCATTTGTGCCAAAGAGCCGCGGCCTGACATTGCTTGCTTGCATGTTTTATGTTATTATTTTTTACAGCTGTCAAGCTATAAATAGATAAATTTGGCTGTTGGTTCTTGCATCTTAGGCGGGCGGGGGTCGCCAAGCCCGGTCAACGGCGCAGGTCTCTTTTTCCTTTGAGAAAAAAGAAAAAGAGTGTGAAGCTTAGAATGAGCCGGCTGGTTCCTGTAACCCTGTTCCTTAGGGATTCGTGGGTTCAAATCCCACCCCCCGCACCTTTGTATTATTTTACACAAGCCCTAACCAACTGCCAAAATTGAAACTAATGAACAATCATAATTGATTGTTTTTACTATCATAGGATGATCATCTCCAAGGATACTAACTATTTATGGAAGTGTCACTGTCCCAATAAATGTCTCGTTTATACCATCAGTGTTAAAGAGTTATAGTGGCAGAGAAGCTTACTATTTACAAGTGTGAAATCTGAGTTGCCAATTCAAGTTATTCTTAATACAACAGGCAAAGCTTGCTGTTGAATATAACACTCCTTTTACGACCGAACTTGCATGGATCTGAAGTAGGACAGGCAGAGGATAATTACGTGGGTTAACCAACGCCTGGTTTACTGCGAAAACTGACAATAGAATGGCAGATGACATTAATGAAGCATCCTTAGAAAAAAATCTGTTAAAGATCTCTGAATTACATTTCTCTGAATCATATTGCGGCATAACCTAGAAAGCAAGTATGCTGTAAATCTAGATTCTCTATATGTCGAAAGTATAAATCTTCTTACTCGAATCCTTCACAAGAAAGGAGACCCAAGATGAGTTGCAATATATAAACAATGAATACTTGAAAATCACATGACCTTTCTTATTATTAGAGAGAGGTAACAACCATTTTGATTCGGTCAATCATAATGATACAGTTACTATATCCTAGTGGAAGACTGCTTAGCATGTCATGCCAGTGCAACTGTTATCAGTTGGATTACTATTTGTCTTATTAACTGTAGTTAACCTCCCAGAAAAAGAATTAAAATATGCCAACAACTGACTATGGAAAGTCACAGTTGCTCAAATCTGTCAAGCTGTCAAAATCCTCGGCCATTTACATCCTTCTAATATTTGCGCCACTAGCTGCCGGATTAGAGTTTGTTCATGCTGATCATCTAGTCCTATTTGTGGTGTCAGCAATAGCGCTGGTTCCACTTGCAAAACTGATAGGTGATTCTACAGAACATCTTTCAACCCACTATGGTCCCACAGCAGGGTCACTTCTGAATGTCACCTTTGGTAATGCTGCAGAGATCATTATTTCGGTGGTTGCGATAAAAGCAGGTCTCCTAGATCTAGTAAAGGCGTCTATTACAGGCTCAATAATTGGAAATATACTTCTCATCTTTGGCTTGAGCATTATTGCTGGCGGCTTTAGATATAAAGAGCAAAGCTTTAGCAGAGAAAATATCGGCATTCAGTCATCAATGCTCTTCTTGGCAATAATTGGTCTTGCAGTCCCAACCATCTTGGCAAATACCATACTTTCGCAGTCAGAGAACCAGGTGCAGGTGCAGATACTCAGTGATGCACTATCGATTATCCTATTGATCGTTTACATTTTTGGGATAATGTTCACCTTCATTACTCACAAGTACCTATTCACACCACCTGAAACTACACAGGATATGCATGAAAGCCATGGTACACATTGGAGCAAGAAAAAGTCATTTCTGCTTCTTGCCGCAAGCATGGCTGGTGTCATAGTGGTAAGTGAGATATTGGTGGCCTCTGTCGAGATTACAGGTGAAGAACTTGGCTTTGGCCAACTGTTCGTTGGTGCAATAATTGTAGGTATAGTGGGTAACGCAGCAGAGCACAGCAGTGCAATTCTCCTTGCAAGGAAAGGCAAGATCGAGCTCTCGATCGGTATAGCAGCAGGCTCAGGTAGCCAGATTGCACTTTTTGTAGTCCCTATTCTGGTATTTGCAGGTATTGCAATGGGACAGCCATTTACACTTGTGTTTACACTATTAGAGCTTGCAACACTTTTTCTAGCAGCGATAATTCTGAACCTGATAGTGCATGACGGCAGAAGTAACTGGTTTGAAGGTGTGATGCTGACAGCAGTCTATATCATAATTGCGATAGCATTCTTTTTTGTAGCAGACTAGTCCTTGAATCTGCTTGAATGGTCGATGAAAGACTGCAACTTGACCACAACAGACAGC
>DAIUEZ010000055.1:0-8550 GCA_036844865.1 Nitrososphaera sp.
TTTTGTTTGGATTTTGCGTAAAAGGAGATTTTCGGTGGTCCAATTGATGTGCTTTTGGAATCATGATGGGCAAAAAAATAATACAATCGTTAAACTCTCAGCTTTAGAAAAGCTATTTTGAGTAAGTCGCGCAGTAATAAGAAAGAAAAAGAGAGAAAAACTCACATGCCCGACGGTCTCAAGGTTAGAATGATAAAGGGTCCAGCGGAAGTAGTTGTAAAAGGCTCGTGTCATGTTCTCGGAAGAGACGTGTCGGGGCAGACAGTAAAGGTAAGGGCCGGCAAGGCGCTCCCATTCGAGCCAAGTAACAGGTGGTGTAAGCTGCACGCCCGGCTTGGACACGGCGCTAGGCTATGGTGGGCTGACCCTAAGCAAGCAGGAACTTCGATGTGGCTCAGCCTTGCCCAGCGGGTATCTGATTTGGCTAGCCGCAAGAAAACTACGGTGATGCTCGTGGGTGATACAGACACTGGCAAGTCAACGCTCGCGATATATCTTGCAAACATGGCAATTAGGCGCGGGCTTATTCCAAGCATTATAGATGGAGACATTGGTCAGGGGGACCTTGCACCGCCTACTGCTATAGGATCTGCCTTTCTCTCAAAACAGCTAGTCGATCTGCGTGATGTTAATAGCAGTCTGTTTGAATTTATTGGAAGCATATCGCCCATAGGTTTTGAGGAATTAATTGCAAAAAAATTGAGGTCCATGCTTGATAGAACCAGTCCGTTTGCCGATATATCTATTGTCAACACAGATGGCTATGTGAGGAATGGCGGCCTCGAGTATAAGTCAATGATTGCGCAGAAGTTACAACCAGATGCAATAATATCTCTGGGTGAAAATGTGTTGTTTGATGGGTGGCATAATGTAGCGTCATGGCAGATTTTCCACGCTAGGTCAAGCAGTCAGGCATACAAGTCAAGGCTCGAACGCTTGAACCGCAGGCTGGATCAGTTTCTCCGGTATGTTGGCAATGAATATACTATAGTCAATCTGTTGCAGATTAAATTCGATTACATGAACACGCTGTTTTCCCCTTTTGATCTGCGTCAGCCACCTTTAAAGCAACTAGAGCCAGAAAACATGACTGGAATGTTCGTTGGCCTTGGTTCAAACGGCACCGTTATGGGATTCGGTGTTATTAAAAACGTCAATCCAAACAATAGTACCATACATACGCAGACAAATATCAATTCATTTGACACTATCTACCTAAGCAACATCAGGCTGAGCAGCGACAGGATAATGGAAGTCAGACTCACTTGATAAAGGCAGGGTCTTTCAGCCCAAGATCATCAAAAGCTTCGAGTCTTTGCTTGCATGCGTAGCAGCTGCCGCAATGCACAGTACCGTCCCTATGACAGCTCCATGTCAGTTCCATAGGTGCTTTGAGCTTGATAGCGAGCCTAATTATCTGTTTTCTATTCATCCTTGAGAGTGGAAGCAGTATTTGGTATGCTTGATCATTGCACAATAGGCACCCCTCTTTGAAGAGAATGTTAATTTTATCTATGAATCTTTTTGAAGCATCTTTGAAGAATTTAGCATCATGCAGGTTATGACCTCCTATGATCCATTTGGCGCCTAGGTATTCTGCATAGTGGGCGCCTATGGAATAAAATATCAGGTTCCTAGCTGGAACATACGACGACTCTTGGGCACTCGAATGAGAGCTCTCCTTGAAGCGCCCGCTGTAATAAGAAGAGTTGCCCACTTCCTTTACAAAAGGTAGATCTATTTCAATTAACTTGTTTATCCCTGCAGCCTTAACCAATTGGACACTGGCGCGTTTTTCTTGTACAAGCCTGCCAAAGTAATTGAAGGTAATTGCAATTACTTCAGAATATTTTTCTTTTGCCCAGTAAAGACAGGTAGCAGAATCGAGGCCTCCAGAGAGCATTACAAGAGCCTTATCGCTCCTCATCTGCTACTTCTCTTTCTTTACACCTGCAATTATATGAGCGCCTTTGTTTATGCCTTCATAAATGTACACTCCAAGGGCTTCTACGTTCTGAGGCATTCTAGGTGCAAGCAGTTTAATTATTTCCGAAGAAAGCTTCTCTACAGTTGCTTCCCCCGACAGCATGTACGTAGTTGACTTTGGTAACTGAAGGCTAAAGTACCCTTTTGGTCCATCAAATGCTACGTAATAATGGGCATCATCTTCCTTTTGCAGGTATTTCTTGTTAATGAAAAACTTGTGGTCTATTGCATTGAGTGTCTCTTTGATTATCCTCTTTGCTTCTCCAAAGTCAACCACTAAGTTGTTCTTCATGCTACCGATTATCTCCACCATTACAGTAGATGTGTGTCCATGGAGAACGGAGCATTTCTCTACCAATGGCAGGATGTGGGCATAGTCAAACGCAAGCGTTGGATCCTCAATAAAGATTGAGCCAGTCTGCATATGATCACCTGTATCGAAAAAGAAAAGTGAATCTATTTCGTTTGTTCTGCTCACATATTTTGAGTGGCCTACTGCAATTATATCAAGTGTTGGGAGCTTGTCGCGTATATTTTTAAACTTGTTTGCATCCTCTTCAGAATCTACAACTTCGATGTATTTGTTGTTGTTTCCTATTTTGAAATCAATTTTCAAAGACTCGCCGTCTGGCATTCTTACATTCACATCATACTCGTATTTCTGAGTAAGAAACGACAACATTTTTGCAACAGATAATTCTGATCTACTTCGAAACAAATTCCCTCTATCTATATACCTGAGATCGCTGTTGAGGACGATCCTCTCTTTGGTCATTTTTTCTATTCCTATTCAAGAGAATTTGGTCTGGAATATATATATAAATCGTGTTTTACTCCTATACTGCTGTGCATTTATCTGGGCATAAAGGGTATCTAAAGGCTATTGATCGCCTTAAGACAAGCTCTCCACAATGCAGTGTCTGAGAATATTTCAGAAACCCACAAAGTAGCAGTGGCTTTCTCAGGTGGAGTAGACAGCTGCCTTCTTGCCAAGTTGTGCAATAATCTCAGAAAGCAAGTTACGCTTGTAACGATAGGTTTTCCCGGCTCTCATGATATCAAATTTTCAAAAAGTATGGCATCAAAAATGGACATGGACCATAAGGTATACGAGATCGATTATAGTGACTTTCAAGAAAAACTATGGCATATACGGCAGGTAATAAGATGCTCAAATATTTCTCACATTGAAAACTGCATAGCCTATTTTTATGTCTCTAGGCTTGCAAAGCAGAATGATTTAAACGTAGTCTTAAGCGCGAACGGATGCGATGAGCTATTCTGTGGCTATGACAGATATCGTAAAATCTATCGTAATGGAGAGACACAGATGAACAGATTAATAGAAGTGAGTCTGGCTAATGAATTTGCTCTCATAGAGGAAATCAAAACTGTTTCAGCCCAATTAGGGATACAAATCCGGCAGCCGTTTCTGTCCTCTAAATTCATTCAATTTGCCAAGACTATTCCTATCGACCAAAAGATCAAAGGATCTGATGATATGATAAGAAAGCACATTCTGCGAGAGGTAGCAATTGCACTAGGTGTGCCCGAAGAATCCGCAATGAAGCCCAAGAAGGCACTTCAATACGGATCATCTATTCACAAATACTTCAAGAAAGCATACAGAAAATACGATTATTCTTTTAGGTAATTTTGTATACTATTACGCTAATGTAAAAATACTCTAACGTACCCATATATCCCATTCAATTTTTTGTCATTTGTGATTTCTATACTAATACAAGTTCCAAAGTCATTGATGCATTTGCATCAACAAACTCATCTGCCAGCAACTTTCTTTAAAGCAGTCTCTGCAGACATTCCTTTTTCAAGAATTGCTTTTATTTTTTCGTTGTCAAGGAGTGTCTCAATGAGCTTCTGTTGCTCTTCCTTTGGAACTTCATTTGAAGTCTCAAGTGAGTCGATCGCCTTCAGCTTCCAATAGTTGTTGAGTGCATTCTCTATTGTAACCTTTGAGTCATAAACAATCCTGCCAAATGTGGTGAGAATATACTTGCCATTCTTTCGCCTTACAAGTCCAGCACTTGTCATCCTCGATAGTCTAGAATAGTACTGCTTGCGGGTAAGTTTGGTCCTATTCTTAAGGTTCTTACTATCAATTGTCTCTAGGGCAACAGTTGTAAATAATTCAATTGATTTATCATCAGCAATGGTTCTTAGAACTGTTGCTGCTGATGTGTGAGATTTGGCCAATAGCGTGCACTCATCTTTAGAAAAGGAGGACTGGTTATTATAGATTCTTTTCCTTTTGAATGCGGATTCGCAATCATAGTCTCCATTTCAGGAGATTACTTGAAAACATGCTATATAAAGGCTACACCATATTCAAGTTATATATTCGTGGTATATATATTTCTAATCAGAAATGCAAGAAGGATCCGACTACCATGCCAGATTGCAACACCATATGAAGCGGGAACCATTTTTTGTGTTGCTCGCGCATTAATTTCATATCTTCAAACACTTTTCGTATTTTAGTCATTCTGAGTAGTGCAAGCGATGCCACGATAGTTACTGCAAGAGGATTTATCATCGTGCTTATGCTATTGTGCTCAACGAACGTAACATAAAGTATCCAAGATGTTACTGGCATGCTTACTAATAGGATGATCAATATTTTGACAGTATTTTCGCCGCCCAGGACAATTGGAATTGTGCGTCTGCCTGCTGCTTTGTCTCCTTTAATATCTCCCAAATCGTTGACTGTTGAGCCAACAAATATCATGATACCTGACATTGTAATAGTGTGAATTGTTACAATTGGATTGTTGATTGCAAGTTCTATGCCGTAGCTTGAGGTAATGCCTAGCATACTACACAGCATATAAAATAATGCGATAGCTATATTCTTGATGACGAACCGATTCATAAGCGCGATTTTTTTGGGTGTAGAATAGAGTATCCCAATGAGTATCATCGGCATTACAAATATGGTACTGGCCATAGCAAGTGTACTTATCAATATTACAAGAGCCACTCCATTCGTGAGCATAATGAAAGTCCATGCCTGCTTTTTTGAAACCAGGCCCGAAGGTATGGGCCTATTCTTCAAGTTGGTATTGTCAATATCCGCGTCAACAAGATCATTCAGAATGTACATACCTACTGCAATCATTAATGTAATGAAAGGAGCCGCTACAATTCTTTGGATTAGTAGCTGGATTCCTGTCTCTGAACTCATTAAATTTTGAATGCCAGGGATGCAAAATAGGCCTGCTATCGTTGCAACCGAATAAAGTAACCCATATTTTTTACGAGAGTTAAAGAGTATTAACTGCGAGCGTAAAAAAGAAGCTCGAGTACTTGCCTTGGTATTGTACTGTACGCCTCGGCGTCTGCTCCGACTTACAATATATGCCATGCCGAATACCGACACCACCTTTTGTTTAAAAGTAGAGTTTCGTTATTAAGTAAATATCTCCACTTATCCTCCAATTCTTGGGCTATATATCTTATATTTTTGTATTTATGCCGTCTGAAACCTAACTCTGCCCATGCTAGAGCAATACCAAACAAAGTGCCTTTGTGACGGTCAATATCATAGCTAACACCATATCTCTTAAAGATGTATCCTTTTTACCTTAATGGAGTAAAAATAACGTGTTAAGCGTTAAATATCTCTTGGGGCCACTCAGTAAGGATGCACAGTCAAGCCAGTAGTATAGAGCAGGTGTTTGCTACTCTGGCAGATAGACATTCGCTAAATATACTCAAGATGGCGTATTTTGGCTTAAAGGCTTCCTCGATAAGCTATAGAGGCAATATCAGCAAAAAGCAATTCTACACCCGGCTCAAACGTCTGCGCGATATAGGTGTTATTGAGAAGCGTAATTCAATTTACAAAACCACTACCTTTGGCTCGCTAATCTATAATGGGCAAATCAAGGCTCTTGAGGATATTATAGCCAATTATTGGAACCTTAAGGCCGTTGACGTCCTTAAGTCAAGACAAGATTTTCCTTTGCGTGAGAAGGAAAAATTGATTGAGGAAATGATACAAAGCACTAGCTTGAGAAATATTGTAAATGGGACACATCTTTCAGGATTTTCAGTTATCAAGGATTACAACAAACTGGTTCTTGAAGTAACAAGATTATTGGAAAGCGCAGAGAAAGAAGTGTATATGGCGACACGCTATTATGATCTTCATTTTTCAAGATTGATGTTTCATAAGGTGGCTAATGAGGGCCTTGTGATGCACTTGCTGGACGGCTTGCCAGATCAGATAAGCGTCGAAAAAAGACTTAATGCAATACTGAGAGTTCCACCAAATAGGGAAACCTTTGAAATGGTAAACAAGATAATCAAGTCTAAGCGATTCGATCTCAGGAAAGCTAAATTGTCGGCGAGTTTCATGGTAGTAGATGGTAATACAGTATGCTATGAGACTACAGACTATGCTAATCCCGAACAATTCACTCTCGCAATTTCTCATTATGATGACCCATACCTAGCCCAGCGCTTCATATCACATTACCACACCCTGGTGAGGGATACGAGAGTTCCGCAGTTTGTTGAAAGCATTCGAAAAAAATAAGAAGGATGTTTTGACAGATGTATATGAACAACGTATATAAGATCCAAGATGCATTTTAGCTTCTTCTTCTTCTATCCATCGATTTTAACCAATCTGCTATACATGATATGATTTGCATTCTTGATTCTTCTCGATGTCTTGAGAAAGACTGATCGTAAAAAATTGCATCGTAGAACCAATGATCGCAGTCAAATATCTTGATTTCCTTCATGTCGGTGTTGAGTAGCTTGAAAAATTTTTCAGACACTTGCGGATACATCATTCTATCTTTTCTTCCGTGCAAAATGAGTACTGGAATATTGCCAAGATCAGATAGTTCAGATATTTTGCTATTTTTCATTGCAAGTATATCAACAAGGAATCGATAGGAATACCTGAAGTTTACCTGTGAATCTTTCATCATCCATGCAACTTCGTCACCGCCAGCCTTTACGTATGCCGGGAAATCCTCTATGATGTTAAGGCGTTTATTGGGCGTAAATATTCTTGCAAAAAGCAGTAAGAAAAACTTCAGAATATCAGGTTCTGCGTCATACCGTCGTTTCATATGAGGGACCCTGACGTGTGGACATAGTAGAATCAATCCGTCAATTGAAGCCTTGAACAGATGTGCATACCATAGTGAAAATATGCAGCCCATGCTGTGGGCAAGAATGAATACTCTTGCTGATCTCTTCTTTAGTCGCGTAATTATCTGATGAATAGATTTAATGCAGGCATCAAAATCTAACTCGCCTTTTTTACCATCCGACATATTGTGCCCTGGCAGATCGATACTCACTACATTGTAACCCGAAGTAGATAGTTTCCTTCCAAGATATGTAAAAATGCGTGCATCGCAGCAAAATCCATGTATACAAAGCAAGGTATCACTAGTAGGTTTCTCAGCTTCAAATTCGATCGCATTTATCTTGCCACTTGCAGTCTCATAAAAGGTCACTCCTATCAGGCCACCACCTGTGCTATTACGCGTCTGGACAATGAATAACGATTCATTGTATCTTTTGATGCTATAAAACAAGATCTCCTCTGCAGATTATTGGAGTGAATAGCCTATCCTTATTCACTATTTCTTCCAAGGGCACTAAACAACCTCGAATACGTCACAAAAGTTCCTTTATCTTTTGCAAGCCTTCTCAACCCTTCATACATCTTGTTGTATTCCTGCTCGCTTTGCAACCCATGATCTAAAATTTGTGGCTTAATACTTTCTGCCAGCTGCCATCCAAGGGAGCTATATTGTTCTTGGCCCATTAAGATGCAAGGTGAGTAGCAATCCACATTTGCATTTAGAGATTCATTGATCAGCAGTTTGTACAGCTTTCTGCCTACCAGAGGGTCACCTCCTACCTTCCTGATCAGTGCAACATATACTTTTCTGAGCGTGTTGAAAACTTTATTTTCTGGGTAGCAAAGCCATGAGCCAGGTGCATGATCCAAGTCCTGGATCATTATTGTGCCTCCTTTGTTTGTCAACCGCCTCATGGAACGTACAGCTTCTCTTCTGTCAGTCAAATGGTGAAACATGAATCTGGAATAAACGATATCAAATCTTTCCCCACCATCTAGCCGGCTTTTGCAGATATCGTCATGAAAAAATTCAACATTTTGTCTAGAGTTGATACTGCGATTACAGTACTGCAAATATCTATCATCAATGTCCACACCGACCACATGTCCGGTTTCGCCTACCATTTTGGCCATCAACCTGGTCACAGAGCCAGAACCGCATCCAATATCTATGCAGCTCATACCTTTCTTCAGACCCGCATTCAAAAGTGTCTGTTTTGTTAAAGGCTCAAATAACCTCGCCTGCATCTCGAGCCTTGCTATTTCGTTGTCCTGATTACCTAAAACATAGCCTTCTGCCACAATTTGAACCTCCTAGACCTTGTTTGTAGAGAATCTTTGACACTTCCTTCCGATATAAAGCTAATTATTCTTGCATCCTTTTAACCATTTCAAGTTGTTGTTGCTGCATATTAATTGGATAAAATTCTTGT
>DAIUEZ010000055.1:8560-11056 GCA_036844865.1 Nitrososphaera sp.
GTAGGCGTTTCATAGCATATTATGGTACTCTGGCAAAAGATGGCAAGGCCGCGCAGTTTGTTGAAAGCATTCGAAAAAAATAGGAAATCTTTTGTTAGGCTATCTGTGAAATAGGTATAAATCCAAAGACGATTTTAGCTGTAGGTTTAGTCACTATGAAACAAAGGATGTATGCTAGCTCCTTGCATTAGCTTAACAGAAACGATCTACCAATATTAAGCACAGTTTTCCTTTTTGTAAATAACAGCTTACACCCAAGGGCAAAGGGAGTCTTTAGTAAGGGAAACCAACCAAGATGACTATGTCGGCTCTTATTGCAACATTGGAAGCCTACATCTTATCGCTTTGGTATGACTATGTTGTGGATTCACCGCTTGCCGTGCCCAAGGTTGTACAAGTAACTTCGCTATACATGACTCTCAGCTATGTTCATATTTTCCAGCTAATCTTTATAAAGTCCTTTTAGTTGTGCTCCCTGTAGTCTCTCAGCGTAGACCTCTGCAAAGTGCAAGATTCAAGCCATCAACATTACCATTTGAGCGAGAGAGTTACCTGAAATTGTTGACATCAAAAAGGTCACTGGATCCTAGCAAGAATGCAACAGGGCTCTCATGTATATGACAATCTCAGCTACAATTTGGTAAAGAAGAGGCCTAGTTGCCAGGCCATGCTCTCTGACTGTGGAAATGAATCCTTCATGAAAATAAGTTGGCGCTGATGTTAGGACTCCGCTTACGATAACGGAGAAATCCTAAAGATTAAAAGTGGCTTTATACGCTTTGAGCGTGTTTAAGGATAAATGGTAAACCAGAACCAATTGCTAGAATTGGTAAAAAGGGCGCGAGAAGGAGCTACGAATCGTAACTTTACTCAGTCTGCAGAATTGACTCTTGTTCTCAAGGATATTGATATAAAGAAAGGATTTAGCCTCAATGAGGTAGTAGCCATCCCTCATAATCCAAGCAAAAAGCCAAGTGTCTGCGTAATTGCGACCGGAGACATGGGTAGTAGAGCCCGCAATGCAGGCGTAGATGCGGTAATGGATCCGGTCGAGCTTGATCGTCTTGGCACTAATAGACGGGAAGCACGCAAGATTGTAAGGGCACATGACTTTTTCCTAGCAGATACTGCTCAGATGGCCACGATTGGTCGATCACTTGGACAGTTTTTGGGCCCAAAGGGCAAGATGCCCACTCCACTTCCCTATGGGGCACCTGTGGACTCTATTGCAGCCCGTTTTAAAAAGTCTGTTAGGGTGAGGTCAAAAAACCAACTCAATGTATCTGCCAAGATAGGAGACGAGAAAATGGATGATAAACAGCTTGCCGAGAATGCAAGCGCAATAATTGCAGCAATTGAGAAAAAGCTGCCGCAAGGTGACAAAAACATCAGAAATGCCATGGTTAAGTTTACGATGGGCAAGGCGTCTAAGCTTAGTGCTCTTAATACTAAGGAGAACAAAGAATAAGCATGTCGCAGAAGACGATGGCAGCGGCACCTCCTACTCGCAAACACTACCCTAAGAAAAAGCGGCTTATGTACGAGGAGCTCCAGAGAGTTCCAACAGAGTATAATGTGATTGCTTTGTCAAAGATGACCAAGGTTCGAGCTGCCCAGTTGATGATGATTCGCAAAAAATTCAGAAATGATATCAAGATCAAAATAATCAAGAACAAGGTCGCTATTAGGGCATTTGAAAGGGTGAAGGGTGTGTCAGGCCTTGAGAACCTAAGCAAGCAGCTAGAGGACCAGTGCGCCCTAATATTCACAAATATCAATCCCTTCAAGCTCAATCTAATATTTGCACAGAACAAAGTCTTCCTTCCTGCCAAGGGAGGTGACATTGCCACAAAGGAAATTTTCGTTCCATCAGGTAATACTGGGATCACACCTGGGCCCGTTCTGTCGGAATTCAAGACTGCAAATGTCCCGACTAAAATAGATCAAGGGACTATATGGATCACAAAGGATACCTTAGTTGCAAAGCCCGGAGATGTAATTTCTATGCCCCTTGCGTCTCTTTTGAGCAAGCTAAATGTCAAGCCAATTGAAGCCGGCATTTCAGTCAACTTTGCTATTGCAGAAGGGTTGCAGTTCAAAGAGCAAGATCTTAAGCTCAATCTTGACGAGTACAAGGAAGAACTTGTAAGGTCATTTGAGCAGGCTCTTGCTTTGGCAACAGAGGCCGGTTACATGACACCGGAGACGGTTAAACCGCTCTTGATCAAGGCACAGCAGCACGCAAGATCGCTTGCAGCAGAGGCCGGATATCTCACGCCAGAGACTGCAGGCTTTGTGCTGCCAAGAGCCCAAGCGCAAGCTCACGCTTTAGCAAACAAGGCAAAGGAAAAGGGCTATAGCCCACAATAAAATTTTCTCCTCCTACTCCTTATTTAAAAGGAGAAATATACCCATGAATATATGTATGTGTGAGACCGCCGTTACTATACTGTTACTAAAGAAGTAGGGGTGCACGGACTTCTACACTCTACCTAT
>DAIUEZ010000056.1:0-11015 GCA_036844865.1 Nitrososphaera sp.
CAAGCAGTCTCATCTAGGGGTTAATTATCATAGGATAGAGATTGTCATAGTTCCTGTTGTATTCGGCATTTGCCTTGATATGAGCAGAAGTAGTGGTGAGATACTCGGAGGATATTCTTAATGTTTTGTTATTCTTGGCAAAATCGACTATCATGTCGCTTAGGTTGTTGAATGGAAAGCTGGTGTGAGCTGCAATCACTTGTTTAACGCGTCCAATTTCAAGGTCCAACAACACTTCAACATCTGCCTTTGCCTCAAGTATCCAATCCCTGCCAGTGATGCCCACATCATAAAAACCTTCCTGAACATATGTTGGGATCTCTTGCGGCCTCAGGATCTTGACATCAATATCAGGGTCACCCAATTTCACTCGGTAGGTTCGCCCCCGGCCACTCACATGCTGCCACGCCTGCTCTAGCAGATTGAATGTGACTTCCTCAATGCTCCCTTTTGGGATGGCAAATTTTACAGTAGGCATTATATGATGCGACAGTTTGAGAAAGGTGCTTTTACTGGATATATATCTACTTACTAAACTTCCGTGCATGCAGCTTCATGTGACCAGCTTGAATACCCTCTGAGGATAGCGCTCTTATTGCAGCCAGATTCTGCGCAAGGCCGACAGCAGTCATCACCATTGCCAGATCCTTTGCGCTTTTGACGCCCAAAATTTGAAGCGCAAACTTGGCAGTGGGATGGGCATTGACTACCCCTCCAACCACGCCTACTGCCAAGGGTAACTCGATTTCACCAGCCAAGTCACCCTCCTTTGTCCTACTCCAACTAGTTATCGACCGATAGGTTCCATCTCTTGCAGCGTATGCATGCGCGCCAGCTTCAATAGCCGGAAAGTCCTGTCCGGTGGCAAGTGCAACTGCGTCAATACCATTCATGATGCCCTTGTTGTGAGTAACTGCACGGTAAACATCAGAATATGCAAGTGCATAAGCACAGAGTATCCGTTTGACAATCTGGCTGCCACCAAGCTGTTCCTTGTCAAAGGTGGCCTTGCATCTGACCAACCTTCTAGTACTATAATTGGATAATATCTTTACTACAACTTCACCGTCAGTAATTTCAGCCACACTAGGAGCTAGTGCTTCACACATAGTATTTACCGCATTTGCACCCATGGCGTCCTTGGTGTCGATAACCAGCTCTACCAGTAGCATATTGCCCATATTATTTGGGCTTTTATCGCGCAATTGTCGTACCTGCAAGTCGACTGCAGTCACAGACCTGCTATTTGAATTGGCAATAGCAAGTAGCTGTTTTTTATTTCTCAATATCTTAGCCATTGCGTGCTTGATGTTGCCAAGCCCAACGACTTGCACCTGGCCTATCATGAGAGAATCATTAGCCTCAGCAATAAATCCACCCTTTACCTTAGCTATTTTTGCAGCCTTGCTAACAGCAGCAATAACGGATGGTTCTTCTATGGCCATGGGGATCACATATTCTCTACCGTTTATGACAAAATTGGTGGCTATACCCATTGGGATAGACATAATGCCAATGGCATTTTCTATCATCCTGTTTGCATTTTCAAAGGGAAGTGGTCTGAGCATTACTTCAATGTCATCAGATATTCGAGTAGCCTTTCTTATGTAGTCAAGACGCTCTTCTCTGCTCATTTCATGGAGCTTTTTCTCCGCCATTACTGTCATGCTATTGCGGACTAATGATCCTTAAAATCTTGTCATCATCTTGCGCAGGTATGGCTCTTCCATCTTTATTACTTGTAGCAATGTAAAGCGAGCCATCAGAAGCTTCAACAACATCGCGTATTCTTCCAAAGCCAGTCAGGATGTTGCTTTCAACATTAGATCCCAAATCGATAAGACGAATTTGTTGAGCCTTTAGAGTGGCAAGCAATATGTCATTCTGGTAGCCTAAGATATCTGAAGCAGCAAATGTCATTCCTGCAGGAGCTATTGCAGGATTAAAGCACACAATCGGCTTTTCAAACTTCTCGGCATTGCAATCTTCGATAGGCCAACCGTAATTAGTCCCCGGTTTAATAAGATTGATCTCATCATTGCCCTCAAGCCCGTGCTCACTTGCGTACAGATCCCCTGTCAAGGGATGCCATGCTAACCCCTGAATATTGCGATGTCCGTAAGAATATACAGGCGAACCTTCAAAAGGGTTGTCTTCGGGGATGCTGCCGTCAGAGTTAATTCGCAGGATCTTGCCTGCGAGTGAACCGGCATCTTGGGCGAGCTCGGGCTGCAGTGCGTCTCCTGTGGCGATATACAACTTGCCATCGGGTCCAAACTTGATCCTGCCGCCATCATTTCTGTCAGCAGCAGGGATATTGTCAATGACGACTTTTGATTCGACTATTTTGTTGTCATTTTCTGTAAGCATTAGGACTTTGTTCAAAACAGCTGAATCATTGGAGTAAGTATGGTAGACATAAAGCAGATGGTTCTCAGTAAAGTTGGGGTGGAGTGCCAATCCTAAGAGTCCTGATTCGCCGTTCTGCAGGACATTGATGTAAGATACAGGATCTGAAATAAGACTGCCATTCTTCTCCATAACCATTATCCTGCCCTTCCGTTCTGTAAAAAAGAGCCTGCCATCCTCGGCGATGTCAATAGCCCAAGGCACGTCGAGATTCTCGGCAAGCACCTGAACACCAGAGTGGGTATTGTTACCACCGCTTTGTCCCGGCTCAGGTATGGGAAGTGTAGTCTGCGATGGCGTGAAAAAAGCAGTAGCGACTGCAGCCACTGTTACAGCGGCTATTGCCACTACTACCAGCAGCCGCCCTTTATTCATTATTCTAGTTAGAGCCTGAGAAGCATTATAACTGTGCTGCCTGCAAATGTGTAAGGTTTAAAATAACAAGCACATAGATGTTCTATTGAATGAAAGTATTAGAAATAATGGTGACAGACGTCGTTACCCTCACTTCTGAGGATACTGTTGCGAAAGCGTTGAATCTTATGGCAGACAGATCGATCAACCAGATACCCATAGTAGATGAAAGCGGGAAATACCTTGGTATGATATTTGCTAAGCAGATCATTAATTCTACTGCACAACCTTCTTCAAAATTAAAAAGCTATATAATCAATACATCAACATTGGGTAGAGACCACGACATTGAAAGGGCCGCCCAGCTTGTAATCGGAAGTGGAAACCGCGCTGTTCCAGTAGTAGAAAATGGGGAGCTTGTAGGCATTGTCAGCGAAACTGACCTTGTGTCTACAGCAGACTTTGGACATGCTATTGTGGATGAGGTCATGTCTGGCGCAATAGTGATAGAGGAGAACACCTCGCTTGCGGATGCAATCTCTAAAATGAGAAGATACAATATTTCACGGCTTCCAGTTATCAATACAAAAGGGATCCTTCGCGGGACATTGAGTATACTTGACATAGCTAAGATAATTGCGACCCCCCGTGAGCGCACAAGCAAGTCTGCAGCGATCTCTGGGGGAACTGCGGGCGTCAAAGATGTCAAGGTAAAAGATATCACAAGAAGGGCTTTTTCAGTCGAGCGGGGCACCAAGCTCAATGTCGTGACAGACCACTTCAGACAGAATGAAGAGGTGGTTGTAGTTGGAGACGGAAGGCCAATGGGCATTGTTACGCCAAAGGATGCACTTGAACTCATTTTGCCTAAAAAGAGCAACGAGCCTATCATCCACATGGCACACTTTGAAGATGGGCAGGACAGAATAGAAATTCAAGAGCAGCTTGTACGCTTCTTGAAAAAGATTCAAGGTAAGCTTGGAGATGTGAGATCGATAGTCGTATACGCAGATAAGCACAAGACGCGCAAGTATTCACTCAGGACGCGGCTTATCACGTCAAATGGTGTGATAGATGCAAAGGCTGTGGGATATGATCCACTCAGTGCATCAAAGGAGCTCGTGGCACGGCTTGAGCGCAGGATCAAGTCAGAGCATAGTCAGAGAGTAAAGGACCGACAGCACCGTGAATCCCCAAGAAAAATGTGATAATAATAAGAAAACAAATAATGGCGCGGATGAGGAGATTCGAACTCCTGATCGCCCGAGGGCGAATCGGCTTACCGGCGCTTATGTCTCAAGGCCGACGCATTATTATGTTCTCTGTAAAGAAGACCACTCTGCCACATCCGCGCTACCAGTTTCTTTTAGGGTCCTACTATTATGTGTTAATTATAGGATAGAAACACTTTTTCTAATCTGCATATTTCCTCGAAGAATATTGAACAATTTTCGGTGTATTTATAAACAGTATTTTGAAAATATCTCTCAAAGTTTCATTCATTCATTCATTCAAAGTTTCATGTATGCTGCATTCCTTTATTAATCCTAAGGGTCATATGATAAACTAGGTAACACGGTAGGAGCATAACATCTCATATTACACAACTTTGAGTCAGGGCCGTTATACGACCAAAGCCCTATTTACAATAGGATTTGCTTTCATTAGCAAATGGGAGGAATCCTTACCTATTAAAGGACGACGCTGAAGTCTATCTCTTAATAAAATGAAAAAGACCAGAAGGTCTTTGGTCAGAAGCTCTGATCTAAGATGTGCAAAGACAAAGCAGCAGAAGAACTACAGTAAACGATTATGCGATAGATCAAGCCACATTGAGTCAGGACAGTTCAAAATAGAGTCCTTGTTTGCGGCCATACTGTGTGTACTTTGCAACCCATTATGGTGATCCTAAAGAAAGAGACTTATGAAATGCAGTATGAAGACATATAGTCGTTCTTCTTTTTCATGCTAAAACATCATGCGAATATCTACAATAGAAACCCATTACACCTAATCTGCGACCAATTTTTATACTTGAAATACAAAGAAAATACCAGTGCAAGGAAAGAAAGGCGGACAAAAGCTGAAATCAATTTCTGTGCTTGTGCCATTTGAGAGAGTGCAGGCTAGCCTTTCTGAAATTGGGTTTTTGCTAGACGACACTGTTACGATTGTTGCTGATGGCAAGTTCTGGACCAAGATGCGATACATCAGGGACAATGAGACCATCAGTGTCTCAGAAGAGATTGGGGACGTCTACCCAAAGGATCCGATAATTACTATATGTGGCTCCAAGATGACAATATCAAAGGTAGTCAAGGGAATTGGCGGATAAAATTGCCACTTTATGAATGTAATGAGCACCAATTTGTAGAGAATATCCGACGTCTTTTAGAATCAAAGGAAAAGTTCCTTGTGAACCGTAAAATGATGTTGCATGATGACGCTAAGTACGGCCCAGCCATCATGCCGGACTACGAGTTCAAGCGGTACGAAACTGTATGCACAAGGAAATCAGTCAACTCGACAGTTTATGCCAAAGTGCCATTTATTGATACCTTCCACCATAACAGAATGTACGATGAGGGGGAGAGCCTCCACTCTGCCAGCGCGCTGCTGTTCCCAAGGATGTCAGTTCCCTACTACAGAGTCGAATACTCCGTTAATGTATGGGGCGGGACTTACTTTTTCGCATTTGACGCATTATTCAATCCCGAAGTAGTAATTGAGAAGAGGGGTGGGAGGAGGTTTGGGAAAGAGGGCGCTCTAATCCACGTGTTGAGATATAATCCTCCAGAAGAGCGTGTGCTAGAGATCAACTTACCAAAAGAAGTGATGGTGTTTGATGTCAAGCAGATGGTGCGCGTAGTAGATCACTCTTCAAACTTTTAGCATCCATTCAAAAAAGGCATGGAGCGAACTTTTGAATGGCAGTGACTGTATGTTCTTTACATTAAATCCGAGCAAGAGCATCCTTCCTATAAGTTTGTTTTCTAATGCAGGCGGCAGTTGCTCCGCTTTAAGAGGCCGAAAGAGTTCAAAAAAGAAGTCTTGTCTGTAGTATGCGACATGCTGGGCAAAGCAGTCCGATAATATTAAGGGGTCGCCGACAACCTGCCTGTCTACATCTGGCCGCCTATCACCACTATCGACAACTATTTGAAGCGACCTCTTTGTGTAATTCTCACGGGTAAATCGAGCATCCATTTTCTGTGGTATGGCGATATAGACACGGATATCACTTGCCATTTGCTTGACAGTCCTTTTTGCTAAGTCGCTTGCCGCATTGACCTCAGATTCTCCAATGACTTTGTAGTCTTTGCCAAATAGGTAGAATACAGCCAAGAGTTCATCCTTTCCAAGGAACGGAAAGTCTACTTTGGCAGCCATGAACTGCTTTATCCGGACTGAAATGTCAGGAGGTAGGAATATACCCATATAGGAATCTGCAATGACGGGCAACTCTACTTTCTAGTAAAGAACAAAGAGCTCAAAGATAAAAGAAGAAAGAAGAAAAGGCGCGCCTAGTGCGCATGTGGCGGAGGTGCACCACTTTTAGCCAAGGCTTCATTGAATGTACCAGCGGCCTTTTCATGAAACTCTAGATTTGATTGGTCCACCTTGATTGCCTGTGGAGGGCACACAGAAACACAAGCCATGCACCAGATACAGTCATGCTCTCTGATGGGATCTGCCTTGTCTGTATAGTCTTTGCGTTCTTCTTTCACCGCGCTACCTGTACCTGAGCTTGTAGCATTTGCCATCTGAACTGCAGGAACATCATTCTCTGTTCTGTACCACTGAAATACCTGCACTGGACAGGCTTCAATACATGCACCGTCAGCAACACAAGAGTCCCAGTCTACAGCTACCATTGTCCCATGAACGCCTAGAGGAACTATTTCTTCTCCTCTTGCTTGATATGCAGATTTGACCTCTTCGTTCTCTAAAGCCTCTTTGGACGCCCCAGGCCCCCATACAAAATGGAAATGCTCCCCGTCTGCGTGCTGGTGCTTGCCAATTGGCTGGTTATTTTTTGGAAAGTCTGGATCTATTGGCATTACTTTCTCAAAATTTATCAAATTCATATTATATAAACTGTTTGCAGACGGCCTGGTAGAGCCTAGGTCATAAGGGTTCTTTGTCAAATTGCACCTTCAGCTTTTGATTCAAAAGCTTAGCGTTGACAAGCTTCATCCCTGCAGTTGCAACAGGCAAAGGAACAACGTTGGATATCTGTCCTGTCGTGGTCTTAACTGTTATAGTGAGCTGGTCGCCATAACGCTCTATGCTGAAGTCGTCTTTCTCGGTAAATGGTACTTGTACAGTCATATTGATCCCAGTTCCCTCCTTTACAAACATGTATGGTTCGCCGTGATAGAGTATCTTAGATGGGTCGTCACTGCCAAAGAGGATTTCACCGTGTCTGCGCAGCATATCTATGCCACGAAGCTCAGTACCATAGAGCTCTGCTTCTCTTACAGGCAAGGGATAGAAGTTTGCCTTTGCTTCTTCCACTTTTGACCTGTGGAAGGTTGCCCATTTAGCATAATATTCATCTAATGAGCTGGCCATTATTTTGTTTATTACTGCCATATCGACATTAATGCCATAGAGGCTTGTCGACATGAGCACCCGCTTGGCGTTTTCAATGCTGAATGTATCAGGGTTTGCAACTAATCTAACAGATGTTCTATTGTTGTTATTAATAATGTCGGAAAGAGCATCGAGTCTATCGAGTAGCTCCATTTCACTCTGCATGACATCCTTGGCGGGTGTTGGGAACTTCGCAAGTGGTTGGAAGATCTTGGCGAACCCACTAAATAGACCGGCAAGCCCTGTCAGCTTACGACCAATGCTGCCTACAAGCTTAGGAAAATACAGATATCGTAGCGCTTCGCCAGAGGCGGGCATGTCAAGTATTACCACATCAAATGTTTTTTCACGGTCGACTTCCTCTACCTTCAAAAGCGAAAATAATTGGGTCATACCAGGCAGCATAGCAATCTCATAGGCAAGTGTCTCATCTATCCCTTTGGAAGAAAATAAGGCTGCGGTATAGGAGAGTATAGTATTGTATTGTCGGCTCATTTCAGCTACAGGGTCTATTTGCAATGCAGTCAAGTTCGGAAGCACTTGCTTTGGATTATGGCCGATATTGGGCATCATAAAAGCATCGCTCAGAGTATGCGCTGGATCTGCTGAAATTACAAGCGTCTCATAGTTATGCTCTGCAACCTTGATCGCAGTTGCGCATGAAGTTACCGTCTTGCCAGTGCCACCTTTGCCAGTATAGATTATTAGTCTCAATAAAATAAAAAAAGAATGCAATCCAATAAAAGACTTTAGAATATTTAGCTCATAGATGCTCGTGTTCAGGACGCTCTAAACATTTGTGACATAATGCAGACTACTTTTTGCATAGCCAGAGTAGTTATCCTGAGTATAATATCAAAGAGTTGTGATATGCGATGTATAGGGAGAAAATCTCTGTGACCATGAATCTATTTATCAAAAAATATTTTGGAAGATATCATTAAAGTATACACTATTTTGTCAAGAGAAATTTCTTCATAAATGAAGAGAAGAAGTAAGATAGAAGCGAGCTTGTCTGAATAATTGATTATTTACAAGGACAATGAAATAGTTGGTGCTTGATCATAGGTTAAAATATTATCAACGACCCTTGAAGAATTTGGTTACTAATGATGAATTCTACAGGCTAGGTAGGATATCAACAAGGATTAGAAGACATATAAAAGACACTGAGGATCCTGCTGGCTATGTGGCAAGAGCAACCCCTCTAAAATGAGCAGCTTTTCAGAAAAGAAAAGCCACAGTCTAACCGGCATTGACTTGTTATATCGCAGTTATAAGAAAAACAAAAAGTGCATTGCGCGAAAAGGTCTGCAATGCCATTCCCAATTTAGAATCTATTGATCGCAAGACACAAGTTGCAGAGTTTTGTAAGCAATCGCTTTTGCAATCTCAATGAATTTAGCTTCTATTGTATACTTGCTCCTATCTGACCCAAGTCAATTTATTGTCATTGTTGCATGCAGTACAGTGATAAGAAATTTGAATGTCGTCTTCCCCACCCTCCACATTAGCGACTGAAGTCGTATGAACATCATCAGGAGGATTTGCAGAGTAAGCTGTTCCACAATGACGACACGAATATTGTCTCTCTTTTGGAGTAATAGATGATAAGTTACCTTAACCTCCTTTTTCCCTTAAAACCTATGTCTTGTTGCTTTTTTGCTACATTTAGCCTTCTAGGCGTATCCCAGTACGGACTCTTGCATTTGGGACACACTTTTGGTTTATCTTTTGTTTCTTCTTTTGGAAGCCATTTGTGACCACACCTTTCACACAGGTACCCCTTTAGCGTAATTTGCGGCATATGTGTCCCAAGTATACCCTCTGGTATTTATGGCTACTATCATACTGCCTGTAAAGCTAGGTATTACCTAACAGTATCTTACTATTAGGTATGTAAGGAGTGATACATGTATGCAGCGTGGTCGGAGAATAACAGTAGTGCAGGAATATGGAGAATAACAGTAGTGCAGGAATATTGCTGATATAGAACTCTAAAAAGGAGCACAAATTAGATAAGAAAGAAAAAAAGAAAACATTAGCTGACATACGCCCGCTCTGCATGTTGCGTAATGTCGAGCCCAATGTCTTCTTCCTCTTCCCTTACCTTGAGTCCTATCGTGGCGTCTATTATCTTCATGATGATGATTGTGCCGCCAAAGCCTAAAGTAGCTGCTACTCCTACGCCAAGTGCCTGTATTGCTAGCTGCATGGGATTTCCGTACAGTAGCCCATCTGGGCCAGCAGGGTTGATAAGAGTGCTTGCGATAAGGCCTATTGCTAGTGAGCCCACGATGCCAGTTACGCCGTGGACAGAGCTGACATCAAGTGCGTCATCGATCTTCAAGTGCTCTTTTAGCAGTAGTATTGCATAGTATGAAGCAAACCCTAGCACAATGCCAAGCAGAAATGAGTTCTGTGCGCTAATGAAACCCGAAGCGGGTGTTACGCCTGCGAGACCAGAAATCGCACCGTTGATCGCAGCTGTACTTGATGGCTTGCCCGCCCGCTTCCATGAAAGCCCTATCCAAACGAGGGCTGATGTGGATGATGCAATATGCGTCACAAGCAAAGTATTTGCAGCAAGTGATCCCGAGGCAAGAGCGCTGCCTGCGTTAAACCCAAACCATCCGATCCAGAGTAGCGTCGCTCCGATGACTGCAAGCGGTATATTATGAGGCACCATAATATCGGGGCCAAAATTTTTCCTGCGTCCAAGTACTAGCGCAGCTGCAAGGGAGCCAAGACCTGCACTTGTGTGAATGACGATACCGCCGGCAAAGTCGAATACGCCCAGCTCTGCAAGCCATCCTCTTCCCCATATCCAGTGCGCAAGAGGATAGTAGATGAATATGCTCCATGCCACTATGAAGATTACAAACGCATTCCACTTGACCCTTTCTGCAAAGGAACCTGTTATGAGAAGTGGTGTAATGACTGCAAACATCATTTGGTAAGTAGCAAACGTCACGCCTGGAGTTGTCGGCGAGTAGTCAAGAGATTCGTTGAAGGGAACGTTGTTATAAAACAGCCAGTCAAAGCCACCAATAAACCCACCCTGCGATGGAGAGAAAACAAGAGTAAACCCAAGAACGAACCAAAGGGTGGAAAGAATGGCAAGCCCAGAAAAGGTCTGCATTATTACGGACAGAGAATTTTTGCCTCGGATGAGGCCAGCTTCAAAAAATCCAAGTGCAGGCGTCATCATCATGACAAGGCCGGTGGAGATCAACATCCAAGTAGTATCTCCAGTGTCTATCGCCATTTCCGCCTTCTAGTTGGTCGATCCATAATATAAAAACGCATCGGCAGCTAGGATATTAACCTGATCTGTAAAATTTATGATATATTTTACTTCTCAATTGCAGATTTTAGGCTGTTTGCTATATGAACTATATCTGCTTCTGCAACGTGAGGATGTACGGGCAGCGACAGCACATGCTCAGTGCACCATTCTGTTGCAGGAAGCTTTGTTTCCGATATAGTGTGTACATAGAACGGCATCTTGTGCACCGGCGGGCTATAATATACAGTTGCACCCACATTATTTTGCACAAGCTTGTTCTTTATGTTATCCCTCTCATCCTGAAGGGCTACAGTGTAAAGATACCAATTAAACTTCTTGTCGACAGTCTCCTGAGGAATCTTTACCT